>NZ_JAWPOM010000020.1:0-82631 GCF_033344285.1 Vibrio sp. 779(2023) | reverse complement strand
TGGTGCCGACTACCGGAATCGAACTGGTGACCTACTGATTACAAGTCAGTTGCTCTACCTACTGAGCTAAGTCGGCACACTTTATTCTTTGTGCTTTTGTCCGTGTTATAACATTTCGTTAAGACACCAACAAATCAAATTGTGGTGCCCGGAGGCGGAATCGAACCACCGACACGAGGATTTTCAATCCTCTGCTCTACCGACTGAGCTATCCGGGCAACGGAGCGCTATTAAACGGATTTTCCCGCGTTGCGTCAACCACTTTTTTTAAATAATTTCAAAAAAGTGGTTGTTCGAACGCTTTTTATTCAACTGTCACTACAAAGTTTGCTTCGAGTTAAATTCCTTTTTGAAATTTGTAACTTTTTCTAGGTAGCGACGCGCTTCTGCGTTCGGGTGTTTCTTGGTTAACGCCCAATAAACTTGGTTGGGTTGCAATGAATTAAGATCTTGCATTGCGCGTTTGCGATCACTGCGATGAAATGTGTTTAAAACTCCTCCAGTACCGCCATTGTAAGCTGAAATCATGCTGTACTCGAGAGAGGTAGGGTGGCGGACTTCTCTTAAATAACGATTTTTTAAGATATAGAAATACGCAGTACCAGTATCTATGTTGTTTTCTGGATTAAACAAATATTCAGGGCTTGGTTGGCCCGAGCGCTTTTTCACGAGTTTGAACACATCTCGTCCCGCTGTTTTAGGTACAACTTGCATTAGGCCATATGCATTTGCCCAACTTACCGCGTATGGGTTGAAACTGCTCTCGGTTTTAATAATGGCGTATATCAAGTCTTCTGGAATGTCGTATTTCTTGGAAGCTCGACGCACGATATCGGCGTATTGGTAGCTGCGAGTTGAAAAGTGGTCTTCAACCATGGGAATTTCGACGTAATACGCTTTCTTGAAATCTACATTTTTGGTTTTTATTTTATTTGCGATGAGGTATTCCGCAAATCGGTTTGCCCGCCAAGACCATTGAATTGGCTTATTGTCTTGGTCGACAACTTGTTTATACAGGAATGGTTGCCCCTCTAACGTGATACCTTTAGAGGAGAATAAGTCGACGTGAGCGGGATCGTCTGGTGTTAATAAGGTGGTGACAATCGCGTCTTTTAGGTGTTTTTGGGGCTCGGTCGGTGATACGGTCTCTATCGTGATCACGCCTTTGCGAAAGTCGACCTCGGCGCGGCTAAGGTAGTTATCGATGTACTTAACGTAATTACTCTTGCCTGCGTACTTGATTTCTTTTTTACCCCAGCGCTTTTGAATATTGCCTGAAAAGCTATTGATTAAGGCATCTAGCGCCGCAGTATCTTTTTCAAATTGTCCTGGTAGCTCAGCTAAGTTATTGGCAAAACGGTTTGTTGGCTCGTAGTTGACGTCATAAATCTTTTCGACGAATTCACGGCTACAGCCTGCCATTAAAAGTGCGGCAGCAATAAAGACAATTTTTTTCATAAGTATCAGAGTTATTGAAGGTAATAGAAAAATGACACCACAAATGGTTGTGATGTCATTGTTTAACTCAAGCGACTTTATTCGCTCGGCGGTGTGTAACCTTCGATATGAACGTCTTTTCCTTCAAAGAGGAAATTTACCATTTCTGTTTCGATCAGTTTGCGGTGTTCTGGATCCATCATGTTGAGTTTCTTCTCGTTGATCAACATGGTTTGTTTGTGTTGCCACTGAGCCCACGCTTCTTTCGAGATGTTGTCGAAAATGCGTTTACCTAGTTCACCAGGGTAAAGTTGAAAGTCTAGACCTTCGCCTTCTTTCTTTAGTCGAGCACAAAATACAGTGCGGCTCATAATGACTCCTTGTATTCAATTAACGAAGTTCGTGGGGTAGCGTTTCCAGCAATAGTTTTACTGGCGCGGCTAAACCGACTTCTTCAGGTTTAGATAAGTTATACCAAAGACCTTTGTTGCCTTCCATTATCACGTCCGGTTGCTTTGATAAATCAATCAAAATTGGCGTGATATCTAGGTGGTAATGGCTGAATGTATGACGAAAGGTAATCAGTGTTTGCTTCTGTTTGATATTGCTGGCTTGAATGCCGCGTTGATCCAGTAGCAATTCAATGTCGCTTTCTGCATCCACATGTTCGGTTTGTGGGAAGCAGAATAAGCCACCCCAAATGCCTGTTTGTGGTCTTTGCTCCAACCACACCTCATGACCATTTTCGGTGTTGTGGTGAAGCATCACGAAACGAGTTTGCTTGATTGGTTTATCTTTCTTCGGTTTTTTGCCCGGGTAGTCGAGCACATTACCTTGTTGTTTTGCCACACACAGGTCAGCAACAGGGCAGAGGCTACATTTGGGTTTGCTGCGAGTGCAGACCATTGCGCCCATGTCCATCATTGCCTGGTTATACTTATCTACATCCGTTTGTGGGGTATGCGTTTCGGCAATTTCCCACAGCTGGTTTTCAACCTTTTTTTGTCCTGGCCATCCTGCAACTGCGAAACAGCGGGATAGGGTGCGCTTCACGTTACCATCAAGAATCGCGTGTGGTTGTTTATACACAGACGATAAAATGGCGGCAGCAGTAGAGCGACCAATCCCCGGTAGGGCGTTCATTTTCTCTATATCAAGAGGAAACTCACCATTGTATGTAGAGGCGACCTCTTGTGCTGCTTTGTGAAGGTTACGGGCTCGGGCGTAATACCCTAAGCCAGTCCAAAGGTGTAGGACTTCATCTTGCTCAGCATTGGCAAGATCGATTACGGTTGGAAAGCGCTCCAAGAAACGTTGGTAATACGGAATAACCGTAGTGACCTGAGTTTGCTGAAGCATAATTTCAGACAACCAGACACTGTATGCGGTCTTATTTTGTTGCCACGGAAGATCTTTTCTTCCATATGCGTCATACCATTCTAGGATGGCACTGGCGAAAGGTGTCACGACTTGCTCTGTATTCTATTATTGGTTAGGTGCAAAATTGCACCACATAATGGGCAAGAAGTACAACGGATAAACAGTAGGGATATAAAGAGGTGTTTCGTTGCTTTTGGATTGCCATAGACCAAGAGCTCAACAAATACTTGCACCTAAGTAAATTCTTTGGATAATCCCCGCTTTGATTAATCAATGTGCAGGCAAAATCAATGAGTGAAGTAACCACTAACGAATACAACGAAGACGGAAAGCTGATCCGCAAAATCCGCAGCTTTGTACGCCGTGAAGGGCGTTTGACTAAAGGTCAAGAGAGCGCGATGAATGAATGCTGGCCTACGATGGGTATTGACTTCAAAGCTGAACTTCTCGATTGGAAAGAGGTGTTTGGCAACGATAACCCAGTAGTGCTTGAGATCGGTTTTGGTATGGGTGCTTCATTGGTTGAAATGGCAAAGAACGCGCCAGAGAAAAACTTCATCGGTATCGAAGTTCATAGCCCAGGCGTGGGTGCTTGTCTTGCCGATGCTCGCGAAGCGGGAATTACTAACCTGCGTGTAATGTGTCACGATGCGGTAGAAGTATTCGAACACATGATCCCAAATGGCAGCTTATCGACACTGCAATTGTTCTTCCCAGACCCTTGGCATAAGAAGCGTCACCACAAGCGTCGTATTGTTCAATTAGGTTTTGCGGAAATGGTGCGTGAGAAGCTTATCCCTAATGAAGGTATTTTCCACATGGCGACCGACTGGGAAAACTACGCAGAGCACATGATTGAAGTGATGAACCAAGCGCCTGGTTTCGAAAACATTGCTAAAGATGGTGATTTCGTTCCTCGTCCAGACGATCGCCCGCTAACGAAGTTTGAAGCTCGTGGTCACCGTCTTGGTCACGGTGTTTGGGATATCAAATATAAGCGTATTGCGTAACCAGAGGAGTTCATGGGATGTACCATTACGCGATATTAGCGAATCCGGGTCATAACCGAATTTACTTTGATAGCGCAATGACCATTGCCTGTTCTGAGCTAAAAGCAATTTTAGCTTCACAAGGCGTGGATGTGACAGAAATTGGTAGTAAAGACGTTGGCTTACCTGCTGCGTTGGTGTTTTCTTGTCAGGAAGCGCTAACCGATGAGCAGGCGCGAAGAATCGCAGCCTCTTCGATTTACTATGCGCTATTTGAAGTGCGCGAAGATGGTTTACTTCGACCAGTTCAAGCGCCCGTATTTAACACTTTCCCGGAAAGTATGAGCCAGATTTTGCGCTACACCGGGAAAACAAACGAGCAGTTTACCCGTTTGATGGTGAATATCGGCATTAGTGCGTCCAATACGGGAAGTGAACAACTGACCTTAATGGATCCAATGTGTGGTAAAGGTACAACCTTATTTGAAGGCTTGATCCACGGTTTGAACGTGGTAGGGGTTGAGATCAACGCCAAGTGGGTGCAAGAGATCCAGACCTTTATTGTTAAGTTCATGAAGAATGGCCGCTTTAAGCACAAAGTGAGCAAAGAAAAGCGCACTGCGGGTGGCAAGAAAGTGGCGGATGGTTTCGTGGTTGAAGCTGCAGCAAATAAAGAAGATTACAACCAAGGCAATCTTCAGTTTATGAAGCTGTATTCGGCTGATACTCGTATCGCTGATCAAGTCGTGAAAAAGAACTCAGTTGATGTGATGGTGTCTGATCTGCCTTATGGCGTGCAGCACGGCAGCAAAAATGCCAAGGACAGCAAACTGAACCGTAGTCCACTAGAGCTTTTAAAAGAGGCTCTGCCTGCATGGAAAGTGGTATTGAAAAAGCAAGGTTCAGTGGTGTTGTCTTTCAATGAATTCACATTGAAATGGAAAGATGTCGCGGCATTATTTGAAGAGCAAGGTTGGAAGGTACTTTCAGAAGAGCCTTACATCGGTTATCTTCACCGTGTTGATCAATCTATCAACCGCAATATTATTGTGGCAGTAAAACCATAATCGACTTGAGTCGAACGAACCCTATGGAAAAGCCAACGACACGTTGGCTTTTTTTACCTCTGAGCTCAACGAGTTCTCTTGTAAATAGAAGGTAGAGAATGAAACCGACAGTGGAAATTTTGACAGATATTTTGGCGGAAGTACGCCCTTTAATCGGCCAAGGTAAAGTGGCTGATTATATTCCTGCTCTGGCAAAAGTACCCAGCAACAAGTTAGGTATTGCGGTATACACCAACGAAGGTGAGGTTATTAAGGCGGGTGATGCCGATGAACCTTTCTCTATCCAATCTATTTCAAAAGCATTGAGCTTGACGTTAGCGATGTGCTTGTACAAGCAAGAAGAAATTTGGTCTCGAGTGGGAAAAGAGCCTTCGGGGCAGGCATTTAATTCGCTAATCCAGCTAGAAATGGAGCAAGGTATTCCTCGTAATCCATTTATAAATGCTGGAGCGATAGTAGTGGCAGATTTGTTACAAACTCGCTTATCTGCACCTCGTCAGCGCCTGTTGGAATTTGTGCGTCAGCTTTCTGGTGATACCCATATTGTGTATGACAAAGTCGTTGCGGCATCCGAAATGATGCATGGTGATCGTAATGCGGCGATTGCATATCTCATGCGTTCGTTTGGCAACTTCGAAAATGAAGTGATTCCAGTACTACAAAACTACTTCCACGCTTGTGCGCTGAAGATGAGTTGCGTCGATTTGGCTAAAACGTTTAGCTATTTAGCAAACAAGGGCACATCGGTACAAACGGGTAAGCCTGTAGTTTCTCCTGTGCAAACCAAACAACTTAATGCACTGTTAGCAACGTGTGGCTTGTATGATGGCGCGGGCGAGTTTGCTTATCGCGTTGGAATGCCTGGTAAGTCTGGTGTTGGTGGTGGCATTATCGCGGTAGTACCTGGTGAAATGACCATTTCAGTATGGTCTCCAGAGCTTGATCCTTCAGGTAACTCGCTTGCGGGTACTAAGGCGCTTGAGCTGCTCTCAGAGCGAATTGGCCGTTCAATTTTCTAATGTTGGAAATGTGTCAACCTTATTTAGGACGGCACAGTTTCTAAATAAAAAGCCTCTCAATTGAGAGGCTTTTTTTGTTTTGGGGTTGCGTTACTCTTCGCTTTCTTCGGCCATAAAGGCTTCGAGCAAATCATTAAGGAAGAGCTTCCCTTTTTCAGTAATTTGCCAGTGGGTAGGCGTTTCACTCAGGTAGCCCATTTCTATCGCCCAGTTGATGGTTTCTTGAATCGTACTGAGCGGTAAGCCCGTAGTGTCTACATAATCTTGCTTCGGACAGGCTTCGATTAAGCGGAATCGGTTCATAAAGAACTCGAATGGACGATCTTCATCCAGGACGACATGTTCTGTATGCAGATAAGGTTTGACCATATTTTGATAAGCCGCTAAATAGCCTCGCGGGTGTTTTACCTTTGTCGTTCGAATAATACGTCCGTCGGTAAAACTGAGTTTGCCATGAGAGCCACAACCGATACCAAGGTAATCACCAAAGCGCCAGTAGTTGAGGTTGTGCTGACACTGATAGCCCGGCTTACTGTAACCGGAGATTTCATACTGCACATAACCCGCAGCTGCAAGTTTTTGGTGTCCGAGCTCGAAAATATCCCACAAGTCATCATCGTCAGGTAGCGTTGGTGGCTTGTAGTAAAACATGGTGTTTGGTTCGATGGTCAGCTGATACCAAGACAAGTGCGGCGGTGCCAACTCAATCGCTTTGTCCAAATCTGCCAAGGCTTGTTCGATGCTTTGATCAGGTAAGCCGTGCATGAGATCGAGGTTAAAGCTGTTCAAACCGATTTGGTGCGCCAGCTTAGCAGCATTGACGGCTTCGTCTTGGCCGTGAATGCGCCCCAAACGCTCAAGCTTCTGCTGCTCAAAGCTTTGCACGCCGATAGAGATACGCGTTACCCCGGCTTTACGGTAGCCAACAAAACGCTCTGCTTCGATGGTGCCTGGGTTCGCTTCCATGGTAATTTCGATTTCAGGCTTGAACGGAATACGCGCTTCAATGCCCTTAAGTAGACGCTCGATACCTTCTGCCGAAATCAAACTCGGCGTACCACCACCAATGAAGATTGAATGCAGTGGACGTGGCGCTTCGTTAAGTCGGTATTTCTCAATGTCGGTATCCAAATCTTCTAAAAGGGCACTGATGTACTCTTCTTCTGGAATCTCGGTTTTGAGCGCGTGAGAGTTAAAGTCGCAATACGGGCACTTTTGCACACACCACGGGATGTGTACATACAAGCTGAGTGCTGGGGGCGTTAACATGGTCTAATTCGCTCGTGATTACTGAGACACTTGCTCAGACAGTTGAGCAAACAACGACTTGAGCGCTTTACCGCGGTGAGACAGTTGTTTCTTACGTGCAGGTTCAAGTTCGGCTGACGCACAGTTGTCTTCAGGAACAAAGAAGATTGGGTCGTAGCCAAAGCCATTTTCACCGTGTGCTTCAGTTAGAATTCGGCCTTCCCATTTACCGTGACAGACGATAGGCGTTGGGTCGTTCTCGTGACGCATGAGGACTAATACACAGTGGAAACGTGCTGTACGCTCTGCTTCTGGTACGCCTTCCATTGCCGCTAGCAATTTTTCTAGATTCTCTTGATCAGATGCGCTCTCGCCTGCGTAACGTGCAGAGTAAATGCCCGGAGCGCCTTTTAAGAAATCGACTTCTAAGCCAGAGTCATCTGCAATCGCAGGAAGCCCTGTTTCTTGTGCGGCATGGCGAGCTTTAATGATTGCGTTTTCAATGAAAGTTGTACCCGTTTCAGCTACTTCCGATACATTGAATTCACTTTGCGCTAATACTTCAAAGCCGAAGTCAGACAACAAATCTGCCATTTCACGAACTTTGCCTTGGTTACCAGTTGCTAGCACAATTTTTTTCATGGGAATCTCTTTTAATAGTGATAGAGGAGAACAAATCGTTCTCCTCTAGATATTCTTTAACTAATAAGTGGTTTTTAGCCTGCTTAGATCCAAAAGCTTTTGGAACATCACAACCCAATTACTCTTCAACATAAAACTTCTGGGTGAATTTAAGCTTACCTGAGCCTTTGTTTCCAGCTTTTACGTCAATATCGAAAGTAAAAGTTTCTTCGTGGGTAATTGGCAGTTCGGCTAAATAGTATATCGCATTGCCTTCTTTGACTTCACGAAAGGTCAAGGTCTGAGTTTGGCCGATAAGGTTCTTCGCGCGTCCAGCAATTTTTGCTTCTAATGCTGGCTTACCCAATGAAGCTCTATCTAACACGCTAATATTAACCACAGCGAGGTATCCATTACGTTTGATATCGTAGCTACGTGCGACTTTGGGTGTTAGGAATGTTGAGTTAAACGCGACATAGTGTACTTCGATATCTTTCATATTTTTAAACTGATCGGCGAAGCTTGGTAACGACAACAGGCTAATCAGTAATGCGGTAATCCATTTGCTCATTGTTACTTCCTCAAAGCACTTGTTATAAAACAACCATAGCTGCAATTTTACCTTGGTCAGGGGTAAAAAATGCGTACTCAGTCGTTGGTATTAGTAAGTGTGGTACAAAATCGTAAATAAAAAGCCATCATAAGATGGCTTTAATTTCTGTCGGTATCTGGGTAGGCGATTCTATCCGAATTTGTTTGTGCCGTCCTAATTCACCTTTTTCTATGTGAACCAAGCCCTTAGCGATTTTAAACTGCTTGGCTAAGAACTTAGTTAGGTGTGCATTAGCTTTGCCATCGACAGGTGGAGCAGTAATGGCGATTTTTAGCTCTTCACCATGCAAGCCAACGATTTTATCGCGGCTAGCTTTAGGTTGAATATAGAGCTTCAGGATGATGTCCTCACCATCTTGCCAAACTGCAGCTGACATTATAGCTGGAACCAAATTGGACCAATGATATCGCCCATTAAGAAGTTCGCGAACTGCAAGCCGATAAATAACACCAGTACGCTTAAATCAAGACCACCAATAGCCGGAAGAATACGACGGATTGGAGCGCACATTGGCTCGGTCAGTTGATGGAATACGTACTCGATAGGGCTGCGGCCTTGGCTTACCCAGCTCAAAATTGCACGGATCAATAGTACCCAGAACAATAGGCCACCTGCGGCTTTGATTAATGATAATAAGCCCAAGAATAAGAAGTCAGCACTGAAAGAGACGGAACCGTTCGAAGCTATTAGGATAAGCACGACAAATTTAAGCACACACAACACGTAGGCAAACAACACGGTTGCTAGGTCAATATTCCCCACGGAAGGGATAACGCGGCGCAATGGACCAATGACCGGCTGAGTCGCTTTTACTATAAATTGCGAGAATGGGTTGTAGAAGTCTGCGCGCGCAGCTTGCAACCAAATTCGCAAAATTACGACCATGATGTACAGGTCAAATAGGGTTGAGATGAGAAAACTCATTGAATTCATAAGGTACCCTTAACAAGTGATGGATGATACTAAACGGAGTTCATCCAAATAATTAAAACAGTTTTTCCATTTCTTCCGCGCGAGCCACAGCAGCTTGCATGGCTTTAGCGACAATATCTGAAAGTTGATGTTCGTTGAATGTACGCAGTGCTTCTGCCGTTGTCCCACCTTTCGAAGTTACGTTCTCACGCAGGGTCGATAGCTCAGTTTCTGGGTTGCTAACCACCATACTGGCCGCGCCCAGTGCAGCTTGCTGAACCAATAGTCGAGCGGTCTCTTTATCAAAGCCTTGCGCAATCGCTTCTGCTTGCATCGCTTCCATAAACAGGAAGAAGTATGCTGGAGCACTGCCCGCTGCGGCAATCACATTATTGATGCCAGACTCTTGCTCAACCCAACATACTTTACCGACCGCTTCCATTAACTCTGCGGCAAAAGCTTTGTCGTGCTCGGTTACATGAGTTGGTGCGAACAACCCACTCATACCCAATCCAAGTTGTGATGGCGTATTTGGCATAACACGAACCAAGTTCAATTTGGTGGCTAGCATATCATCCAATCGTGAACAGTTGATGCCTGCGGCAATAGAAATCACCAGTTTATTAGTGAAATCGATCGATTGCAGTGGTTTACAGACATCCGCCATCATTTGCGGTTTTACAGACAATACCACCACATCCGCCTCGGTCGCAGCTTGGATGTTATCGCTGGTGGTACGGATGCCAAAATCTTGTTCTAGCAGAAGGCGGCGAGCCTCTGAAGGAGCCGTCGCGGTAATGTTTTGCGCTGGGTATCCGTTAGCAACCAAGCCGGAAACAATGGCTCTCACCATGTTGCCAGCACCAATGAAGGCGATTTTTTTATGTTCCATTTGTCTGATTTCCATCATGATATTTAGAATTTGTTGTGCGCTCAGGTGTATAATGGCGCCGCTGTTACTTACTGCTCCTATTGGCGAGTAAGATGATTGCGCATTTACGCTCTAACGATTGGCGACATAACTTATGTCGCGAGTGAGCGTTTTGTTGATTTAGCTGTAGTCTCGTGCGCCGAAAATAGCGGTTCCAATACGAACCATTGTACTACCAGCTTCGATTGCAGCGGTCATATCACCACTCATTCCCATTGATAATGTATCGATTTCCGGGAACTGTGCTTCGAGTGTTTGCTTCAACGTAGCCAACTTCTGAAATTCACGGAGTTGTGATTCGTAGTCAGACACGTTGGCAGGAATCGACATCAACCCTCTTAAAGTGAGGTTAGGTAGGCGAGAAATCAACTCCGCCAGCTCGAATACTTCCGCTTCAGTGACACCAGACTTAGATGCCTCACCACTGGTGTTAACCTGAATCAGAACTTGTAGCGGTTTAAGTTCGCTTGGACGCTGATCATTCAGGCGTTGAGCAATCTTGGTTCGATCGATGGTGTGAACCCAATCGAAATGTTCGGCAACAAGTCGCGATTTATTCGACTGAATCGGGCCAATGAAGTGCCATTCGATTCGATTATCTGGATAATGCTCGGCAAAGTGCTGAACTTTACTGACGCCCTCTTGGACGTAGTTTTCACCAAAGGCGGTTTGTCCCGCTTGGTAGGCTTCGAGAATTGCCTCGACAGGTTTAGTTTTGCTTACCGCTAGAAGTTGCACTGACTCTGGAGTTCGACCACATTTTTGCTCGTCATATCGAATTTGAGAGGTGATATGTTCAATATTTTGTTGAATACTACTCATAGCTGTACTTTAGACTTAAGGATTTTAAATGGATATCACTGAGTTACTGGATTTTAGTGTAAAACATAATGCCTCGGATCTACATCTTTCTGCAGGTGTCCCACCAATGGTTCGTATTGATGGGGATGTGAGAAAACTAGGCATTCCAGCGTTTACACACCAAGAAGTGCATCGTTTGGTTTTCGAAATCATGAACGATGCCCAACGCAGTGAGTTCGAAGAAAAACTCGAAGTCGATTTCTCTTTTGAGTTGCATAACGTTGGCCGTTTCCGTGTCAACGCTTTCAACCAATCTCGCGGTTGTGCGGCAGTATTCCGTACCATTCCAAGTAGCATTCCAACTCTGGAAGAGCTAGAAGCGCCAGAGATCTTCAAAAAAATTGCGAACGCTGAAAAAGGCTTAGTTCTGGTCACTGGCCCAACAGGTTCAGGTAAATCGACGACCTTAGCAGCCATTGTTGACTACATTAACCGTAATCACAACAAGCACGTACTCACAATTGAAGATCCGATTGAATTTGTTCACAACAACAATAAATGTTTGATCAACCAGCGTGAAGTTCACCGTGACACCCATAGTTTCCAAAACGCACTGCGCAGCGCATTGCGTGAAGACCCGGATGTCATTCTGGTTGGTGAGATGCGTGACAAAGAAACCATCAGCCTTGCGTTAACGGCGGCGGAAACGGGGCACTTAGTGTTCGGCACGTTACATACCAGCTCGGCGGCAAAAACCATTGACCGTATTATCGATGTGTTTCCTGGTAGTGATAAAGATATGGTTCGCTCGATGCTATCTGAGTCCCTTCGTTCGGTTATCGCGCAAAAGCTTCTGAAGCGTAATGGTGGTGGCCGTATTGCATGCCATGAAATTATGATGGCAACGCCTGCGATTCGCAACTTGATCCGCGAAGACAAAGTCGCGCAGATGTATTCGGTCATTCAAACAGGTGCGGCTCACGGCATGCAAACCATGGAGCAAAATGCTCGTCAGTTAATGGCGCAAGGCATGGTTGCTCGTGAAGAGGTCGATAGTAAGATCGGATTAGAAGTGCAGCAATTCTCGTAACGTTCATACAGATAATGGTGAATACGGAAGATGGATCTAGATAAATTTCTCGAAGGCATGTTGGCGCTGAAAGCGTCGGATCTTTACATCACGGTTGGAGCGCCAATTCTATTTCGTGTGGATGGCGAATTGCGTCCGCAAGGGGAAAAACTCACCGAGAGTGATGTGGCTGCATTACTCGACAGCGCTATGGAACCAGATCGGCGTCAGGAATTTCGTAAAAGTCGCGAGTCGAATTTTGCCATTGTGAGAGATTGTGGCCGCTTCCGTGTGAGTGCCTTTTTTCAACGCGAGTTACCAGGCGCAGTGATTCGTCGTATTGAAACTAATATTCCTACTTTTGAGCAGTTAAAGTTACCGTTAGTGTTGCAAGATTTGGCGATAGCTAAGCGTGGTTTGGTGCTGGTGGTCGGTGCTACTGGATCGGGTAAATCGACCACCATGGCGGCGATGACAGGCTATCGAAACAGCAATAAAACCGGGCACATTTTGACGGTCGAAGATCCGATCGAGTTCGTGCATGAACACAAGCGCTGTATCGTGACTCAACGTGAAGTTGGGTTAGATACGGAAAGCTATGAAGTTGCGCTTAAAAACTCGCTGCGCCAAGCACCAGATATGATTTTGATTGGTGAGATCCGTAGCCGTGAAACAATGGAATACGCGATGACCTTCGCCGAAACGGGTCACCTGTGTATGGCAACGTTGCACGCCAACAATGCAAACCAAGCTTTAGAGCGCATTCTTCACTTGGTACCGAAAGATCAAAAAGAACAATTCTTGTTCGATTTGTCGATGAACCTAAAAGGCGTGGTTGGTCAGCAGCTGATCCGAGATAAAAATGGGCAGGGACGTCATGGTGTATTTGAGATCTTGCTAAATAGCCCACGTGTGTCGGATTTGATTCGTCGCGGAGATTTACATGAGTTGAAGTCAACCATGGCTCGCTCAAATGAGTTTGGTATGCTGACGTTCGATCAATCTCTTTATAAGTTAGTGATGCAAGGTAAGATCAGCGAAGAGGATGCACTACATAGTGCCGACTCAGCGAATGATCTGCGCCTGATGTTGAAAACGCAGCGTGGTGAAGCATTCTCTACGGGCAGTTTGGCAAACGTTAAGATCGATATGGATTAATCCAATCCAGAAACAAAAAAGGTTGGCAGAAGCCAACCTTTTTTCATTGTGCTTGAAGTGTTTACTCACCCCAAAGGGCTTCAAACCAGCTTTCTAGAATCACCACCGCTGACTGGCAGTCAACATTACCTTTCGATAGGGCTTTGTAGCCGCCCATGCTGAACAACTCCGCACGAGCTTCTGCAGTAGATAAACGCTCATCATGCAGCTCAACAGGCAATCCGTATCGGCCTTGCAGACGCTTAGCAAATTTTCGTGCACGAGGGGTTATGGTCTCAAGGTCTTTACCATGCAGATCGGTCGGTAAACCGACCACTAGCAAATTTGGTTGCCACTCTTTGATTTGCTTTTCGATATCGTCCCAGTTTGGAATACCGTCATTGGCTTTAAAGGCTTTTAATGGGGAAGCTGTACCAGTAATTTCTTGGCCAATAGCGCTACCAATGCTTTTGGTTCCAAAGTCAAAAGCCATAATTGTGCGTGACATAAGGTGTCTCTATCTAATGTAACTGTATATTTGGACTAAGCATGTCCAGAGTCTGCTGAAAGGTGACTTGGGTCGATACCCAGCTTTTCGACCGCTTTCTTCCAACGCTCGTTGATTGGTGTATTAAAGATAATTTCAGGCGTCGCTTCAATGGTGAGCCAAGAGTTTTCGACCAGCTCACTTTCTAATTGGCCTGCACTCCAACCGGAGTAGCCAAGTGCCACTAAGTAATCACTTGGTTCTGCTTCTGTTCCTAACACCGACAGAATATCACGCGAAGTGGTTACCGCGAGGTCATCGGTCATTTGGACGCTGGACTCGTAGTAATCTTTGGGTTTATGCAAAATAAAGCCACGATCTTCCGAGATTGGGCCGCCATTATAAACTGGTCTATCTAGACTGGCTTCAAATAGGCGCGGGTGTACTGGCTGAACTTCCACCTGCTTGAGCATGTTGCCGACGGTGATATCAACAGGAGCATTGATCATCAGCCCCATAGCGCCGTCTTCGTTGTGCTCACAAACGTAGATCACGCTGTTTTGAAAGTACGGATCTTTCATCCCAGGCATGGCAACCAAAAAGTGATTTGTGAGATTCATACTCATACTGACCCTTAACTCTCGTAAATGCCCTTAAGCAAACATCATACAATTTACATCTAGGTATGTGCATGAGTTTGCTTAAGTTAATGTACTACGCTCTCTATTAACTGTAATACAGTTTGAGTTATTCGCCTTTTACTCGACGCTCAATCGCATCCATCAGCTTGCCTGTGATTGAGATATCAAAAGCTGCTTCAATTTCGCGAATACAGGTTGGGCTGGTGACGTTGATTTCTGTTAGCTTGTCGCCAATTACGTCAAGGCCAACAAAGATAAGGCCTTTTTCTTTCAGTGTCGGAGCAACGGTTTGCGCAATTTTGAGGTCGGTTTCGCTTAGCGGACGAGCTTCACCAGTACCACCAGCGGCTAGGTTGCCGCGCGTTTCGCCTTTAGCAGGAATGCGTGCTAGACAGTAAGGCATAGGTTCGCCATCTACCACTAGGATACGTTTGTCACCGTTGCTGATGTCTGGCACGAAGGTTTGTGCCATTGCGTAGTTTTGACCGTGGTTAGTCAATGTCTCGATGATTACAGAGACGTTTGGATCGTTTTCTTTTACACGGAAGATGGACGCGCCACCCATACCATCAAGCGGTTTCAGGATGACATCACCATGTTTTTCACGAAATTCTTTAATTTTTTCTGCTTTTCGCGTCACGATCGTTGTAGGTGTCAGCTCTGGGAACCATGCTGTAAACAGCTTTTCGTTACAATCACGTAAGCTTTGAGGCTTGTTAACGATCAGTGCACCCTGTTCTTCTGCACGCTCAAGGATGTAAGTCGCGTAGATGTATTCAGTATCAAACGGAGGATCTTTACGCATTAGCACCGCGTCTAGCTCAGACAGTTCGATAGTTTGCTCTGATTTGAACTCGTACCAACCGTTTGGATCTTCTTTTAGTTCTACCACTTTAGTATCTGCAATGGCAACGCCTTGATCGAGATGCAGATCATTCATTTCCATGTAGTGGATTTCATAGCCGCGTCGTTGCGCTTCAAGCATCATGGCAAAGCTAGAGTCTTTTTTGATGTTAATGGACGAGATTGGGTCCATTACGATACCGAGTTTGATCATTATTTTTCTCCGTTTAACCAAGATCGCCGAAACGAACTTGTAAGGCTGTAATTGCTGTCAGAGCCGCTGTTTCGGTACGCAGAACGCGAGGGCCGAGTAGCGTTTCTTCAAATTGGTATTCTCGAGTCATCTCGATTTCTTCAGACGATAAACCGCCTTCAGGACCGATCAGTAGGCGCACTTTTTCAACCGGGGTTGGCAAAGTGTTGATTGAGTATTTAGCACGAGGGTGAAGGTTAAGCTTTAAACCATCGTACTCTTCTTTACACCACTCTTCCAAGCTCATAATTGGACGAATTTCGGGCACGACATTACGCCCACATTGCTCACAGGCACTGATGGCGATTTTCTGCCATTGCGCGAGTTTTTTCTCAAAACGCTTTTGGTCAAGCTTGACACCACAACGTTCAGAAATCAGAGGAGTGATGGTATTGACGCCAAGTTCAACAGACTTTTGGATGGTGAACTCCATCTTATCGCCACGTGAAATGACTTGACCAAGGTGCAGATCTAAAGGGGATTCAATACTGTTTTCTACGCGCTCGGTGATGTTAACCAAAACTGATTTTTTGCTGACTTCACTGATAACCGCTGGGAACTCTGCGCCACTGCCGTCAAAAAGGAGAACGTCTTGGCCTTCTTTCATGCGCAAAACACGACCGATATGGCCTGCTGCGTCGTCACTTAAAGCAAGTGAGCCAAGTTGATGAATGGTTTCTGGATGATAAATTCGAGGGGTACGCATGAGATTTCCAGCAAGAGAATAAACTTAAACCCTAACATGGATGCTTTGCACCGAAAAAACAAGGGGCAAGAAGCGTTTCAATATCAGTAATTGAAACGCTTCGAGGTCGGAGGTTACAGTGCGCGGCAGGCTTCTTGAACAAATGGGTTGTGATTGCCCTGTACTTTTGCAATGCGCTCGTCACGCTCACATTCCCATTTATCGACAGGATAGGTTTTGTTCCAAGCACTCATTAATTGCGTTTGCTGCTTCGACAGTTTGAAACCGTACTCTTTGCTCATGTATAGATAGGTACGAGCAATTGAGCCACGCGCACGGTCTGGTGGCATGACTTTACGCTGCTTAAAGTTCACTTGCATCTCACAGCGACCATAACTCACGCCATCCATACCGTTCCATTGGCTGAAGTTGTAGTTCGAACGGTCACCGTTTACTTCACCAATAGCAGGAGTTAGGTTGTGCAAGTCTGCTTCCATCAAACGAAAAGTTTTGTCTTTTTTCTTACAGTTTTTACGTCCGCCATCTTGCCAGCATTGACGCTGGTGGCCAAATTGCCACGCAGGAACCACATGCTCCCATTCGATTCGTGCAGCCCGTTTTTCTTGTTTACGGACTTGGTAGCCGCAAGAGGCTAAATCGGGTAAGCCTTTCTTGCCTTGCCATTGAATGTTACAGCCACAGTAGAAGCTTGTTGGATGGTCTTGATAAATTTTGACCGCCTCACGTTTGGCTGCAGAGAATGAGCTCGGTGGCGCGGCAATCGCAGTGCTAGAAAGCGCGATAAGCAACAGAGAGAATAAGTATTTCATGATAAAAGTCTTTATAAAGTATGACTTTATTCATGATAACACGCATAAAATAGCTTTAGTGATGAGTAAGTTAACAATAGTTGGCGAAGGGAAGGTTTTGATCAACCGATCTTTATTTTGGGAACGCAAGTAACACTATGAGGTAAGGGCTACGATAATTGAATGCCGGTGAAGTTAAGTGGTTGGCGGCATTTTTGACAAGAGTACGTCGCCTCTTCGCGCAGCACTTTATTATGACGGCGAATCGATAGAGGGTAGGTCATACAACCACAACGATACTCAAAGGTTTTACCTTGAACGGATTTTACTTCAAAGCTGTGAGTGGTTTTGGCTGGTACGTTAAATACGGCTTCCATGACGCCTTTCCATTCTTTACCGTGAGGCCTAACTCGCCCGTAAACCTGATAAGTAATCAGGTGTGCTACTTCATGAGGAATGACTTCATCTAAGAATGCTTGGGTGTTTTCGCGAAATAAAACAGGGTTTAGGCGTACTTGATTTAATTGAAGGTAGGCTTTTCCTGCCGCTTTCCCACGAACGTCGAAGGTGATTGTTGGAATCGGGAAAGAACGTTTGAAAGCTTGTTCCGCCATCGCGATACAGTCCGCCATCACTTGCTTGGCTTTATAGCTGAGTTCTATATCCACAATTCACCTCGATAAATCAAATAAAAAAGCCCCCGCATTTGCGAGGGCCAGATCATAGCATCAGTTAATTATGGTGTGTGTTTTTTCTTGATGGTGGCATGGTAAGCGTGCCATGTACCGTAGCCTAGAATTGGCATGGTAAACAACATTCCGATCCCGTAGGTCGCAAAGCCGATAAGAATACCGCCACAGATGATCGCTGCCCAAACAATCATTGCTGGAATGTTGGATTTCACGGCATTAAAGCTGGTAAATACAGCGGTCATCATGTCTACGCGACGCTCCATCATGAGCGGAATAGAAAAGGCTGAAATACTAAACACCACACAAGCCAAAACAAAGCCAACTAAAGAGCCGATGACAAGGAAGGGTAGAAACTCACTTAAAGGTGCCCCTTGAACAGAAGGGTAGAGCGCATGAAGTAGAGCGGCAATGCGCATCCAAAATATCATACACACTGCGAGTAACACGGCGAACGCCCATTGAGATGTTGAGTTACGACCGATCGCTTTCATTGAATGGAACAAGCTTGCTTTGTGTCCGCGCTCTCTCTCCCAACTGGCATCATACAAGCCGAGCGCGAGAAACGGACCGATTAACATGTAAACAATCAAACTGGGCATGACGACCAAGTGTGTGCCTTGCCACTGTACGAGCAAAACAATGCCTATGGCTGCTGCCATAAAACAGATGCCATAGAAAGCACTAATAAGCGGCATTCGCACGAAATCATGCAGACCTAATGCGAGCCAATGAAAAGGTGCAGAAAGATTGACCGTATTGCACGGTATGGTTCTGGCGTATTCGTTGTCTGGCACTTCCTTTCGCTTGTTGTGGAAGTCCGATGGATTAACAGTTCGAGGCATAACTCCTCCTTGATTTATTCCCACATTATCCGCTTATACCAACTGACAGCGGTTTTTGTTCAGTCAAACTTGAAGCGACTTTTTCAAGTTTACATCTGAGCATTGGCTTAGTTTGGTATCGGCCATAAAGATGCCTGACTCATGTCTTTACTTAAGTGTGCTTCCACAGTCGCCAGCATCCGACGTCTCTATTTAAATTGGAGTTAACAATATTTTAACTATTGGCGGAGATGGGATAATTTACAAATAATTGCTTAAAATTTATTCGGTATAAAAAATGAGGGAGAAACAGGACTGCTTTGTGGGTCAGGGCGGTATGAGCCGAAATGGCTGGATAAAAGTTGCTGAAAATAAAAAGCCCCCACCATAGGCGAGGGCTTGATTGATTCTTGCTTGGCTTGATTATTTGATGCCAGCGAAATCGCGTAGAAGTGCAGCTTTGTCTGTCGCTTCCCACGGGAATTCTTCACGACCGAAGTGACCGTATGCCGCTGTCTTCTTGTAGATAGGTTGAAGAAGGTTAAGCATTTCTTGTAGACCGTATGGACGTAGGTCGAAGAATTGACGAACCGCTTCAATGATGATGTCGTGAGGTACTTTCTCAGTACCGAACGTTTCCACCATGATAGACGTTGGATCAGCAACACCGATTGCGTAAGAAAGTTGGATCTCACAACGGTCAGCCATGCCTGCCGCTACGATGTTTTTCGCTACGTAGCGTGCTGCGTATGCTGCACTACGGTCAACTTTTGATGGATCTTTACCAGAAAACGCACCGCCACCGTGACGAGCTGCGCCGCCGTAGGTATCTACGATGATCTTACGACCAGTTAGACCACAGTCACCCATAGGACCACCGATTACGAAGCGACCGGTTGGATTAATGAAGAAGTTTGTTTCTTTGTTGATCCACTCAGAAGGTAGCACTGGCTTAATGATCTCTTCCATTACCGCTTCACGCAGGTCTGAAGTTGAGATTGAATCACAGTGTTGAGTTGAAAGAACAACCGCGTCGATACCAACGATGTTACCTTGATCGTATTGGAATGTTACCTGAGATTTTGCATCAGGACGCAACCAAGGTAGTGTGCCGTTTTTACGAACTTCTGCTTGCTTTTGAACAAGACGGTGAGAGTAAGTAATTGGCGCTGGCATTAGTACTTCAGTTTCGTTACAAGCGTAACCAAACATGATGCCTTGGTCGCCTGCACCTTGTTCTTTAGGGTCAGCTTTATCAACACCTTGGTTGATATCTGGCGACTGTTTACCGATTGTGTTTAGTACCGCACAAGAATCTGCGTCAAAGCCCATATCTGAATGTACGTAGCCGATTTCACGAACGGTTTCACGAGTTAACTCTTCGATGTCTACCCATGCTGAAGTCGTGATTTCACCAC
Source organism: Vibrio sp. 779(2023) (assembly GCF_033344285.1). NCBI lineage: Bacteria > Pseudomonadati > Pseudomonadota > Gammaproteobacteria > Vibrionales > Vibrionaceae > Vibrio > Vibrio sp. 779(2023). Next base: position 62,758 of record NZ_JAWPOM010000020.1, on the reverse strand, counting down.
CCACCATTACCATACCGGTTTTAACGTAAGTCTCACATGCAACACGAGCCTTTGGATCTTGCTCTAGAATCGCGTCAAGAACCGCATCAGAAATCTGGTCTGCAATTTTATCTGGATGACCTTCTGATACTGACTCAGAAGTAAACAGGTGCTTAGCCATGTTAGCTCCACTATATCTGGTTTAAAACTGGGGAATGATAAACTCTCCAGCGCAAATTAATACTAATTTTTGTAGGTGTATCTACATCTAGACGTCTATTCTAAATTTGATTGCTCGAATTACAAGCTCTTTTTTGGTTTTTGTTATAACCAAACGTTTGCCTGATTTATTGATAATTTTAAGAACTTCGAACGATTTGGCGCGAAAGGTGCAATATTTGTGAGGTTTTGGACTGGAAAACGTTTGCACACCCAACAGGGCTTTGAGAGAATTATGACCTACTTTTCGTTTCGCTTAATGTACTCAGGAGCAGACATGTCGTCTCGTAAACATCTTGCCAATGCAATTCGTGCTCTAAGCATGGATGGTGTTCAACAAGCTAACTCAGGCCACCCAGGCGCACCAATGGGTATGGCTGATATCGCTGAAGTTCTTTGGCGCTCTCACCTAAACCATAACCCTTCAAACCCAGAGTGGGCCGACCGCGATCGCTTTGTGCTGTCAAACGGTCATGGGTCAATGCTTATTTACTCTCTACTGCACTTAAGCGGTTACGAGCTATCTATTGACGATCTGAAAAACTTCCGTCAATTGCACTCAAAAACCCCAGGTCACCCAGAGTACGGCTACGCGCCTGGTATCGAGACAACAACGGGTCCTCTAGGTCAAGGCATCACTAACGCTGTTGGTATGGCGATCGCAGAGAAAGCACTAGCGGCACAGTTCAACAAAGAAGGTCACGATATCGTTGACCACTTTACGTATGTGTTCATGGGTGACGGCTGTCTAATGGAAGGCATCTCGCATGAAGCATGCTCTCTTGCTGGGACGTTAGGTCTAGGCAAACTGATCGCGTTCTGGGATGACAACGGCATTTCTATCGACGGTCACGTTGAAGGCTGGTTCTCTGACGATACACCTAAGCGTTTTGAAGCGTACGGCTGGCATGTAATCCCAGCAGTCGATGGTCACGACTCAGACGCGATCAACGCAGCAATTGAAGCAGCAAAAGCGGACCCACGTCCTACGCTTATCTGTACCAAAACAATTATCGGTTTCGGTTCTCCTAACAAGTCTGGCTCACACGACTGTCACGGTGCACCACTAGGTCACGATGAAATCCAAGCGGCTCGCGAATACCTAGGTTGGGAGTACGGCCCATTTGAGATCCCGGCAGATGTTTACGCTGAGTGGGATGCAAAAGAAGCGGGCGCCGCGAAAGAAGCAGCTTGGAATGAAAAATTCGAAGCATACGCTGCAGCTTACCCTGCTGAAGCGGCAGAGCTTAAACGTCGTCTAAACGGCGAACTTCCTGCACAGTGGGAAGAAAAAGCGAACCAAATCATTGCTGATCTTCAAGCAAACCCAGCGAACATTGCATCACGTAAAGCATCGCAAAATGCACTAGAAGCGTTTGGTCAAATGCTTCCTGAGTTTATGGGTGGTTCTGCTGACCTAGCGCCTTCTAACCTGACCATGTGGTCTGGTTCTAAGTCTCTAGAAACGGAGGACTTCTCTGGCAACTACATCCACTACGGTGTACGCGAATTCGGTATGACTGCTATCATCAACGGTATCGCATTGCACGGTGGTTTCGTTCCTTACGGCGCAACATTCCTAATGTTCATGGAATACGCTCGTAACGCAATGCGTATGGCTGCGCTGATGAAAATTCAGAACATCCAAGTTTACACGCATGATTCGATCGGTCTTGGCGAAGATGGCCCAACTCACCAACCTGTTGAGCAAATGGCGTCTCTACGTGTGACTCCAAACATGAGCACATGGCGCCCATGTGACCAAGTTGAGTCTGCAGTTGCATGGAAACTAGCGATTGAACGTAAAGATGCACCAACTGCACTTATCTTCTCTCGTCAAAACCTAGCGCAACAAGAGCGTACTGCTGAACAAGTCGCAGACATCGCGAAAGGTGCTTACATCCTGAAAGATAGCGAAGGTAAGCCTGAGCTAATCCTTATCGCAACAGGTTCTGAGGTTGAGCTTGCAGTGAAAGCCGCTGAGCAACTAACTTCAGAAGGCAAGAAAGTACGCGTTGTTTCAATGCCATCAACAGACGCATTCGACAAACAAGACGCTGCTTACCGTGAATCTGTACTGCCATCAGACGTAACGGCACGTATCGCTATTGAAGCAGGCATTGCGGATTTCTGGTACAAGTACGTAGGCTTCGACGGTCGCATCATCGGTATGACAACATTCGGTGAATCAGCACCTGCTGGTCAGCTATTCGAGATGTTTGGCTTCACGACTGAAAACGTAGTGAACACAGCTAAAGAATTGCTAGCGTAATTGCAGGACCGTCTAAACAGTCGAACGTAAACGACGATTGTTAAACGCTAAAGTTAGAAAGGCCATCATTATGATGGCCTTTTTATTTTTGTCAGGCTTTCCAACCTTGTGGAATGCTTTGGTGAATGCAGTCTAAAAGTACGGATAAGCGCAGTGGTGGTCGTCCTGCTGGTGTATAGCAGTTAATGGAAATAGGCTCAGAAAGCCAACCTTCTAAGCAAGGTGTGATTCGCCCTGGGTGATGTTTCTCATAGCCGCATGCTGTCCAAGTCGGCAGCAGTCCAATACCATGACCATTCGCGATACTGTCTATTTGCATTGCTATGTTGTCGCTGTATAAGCGACTAACAAAGGGTTCTAAAAAGAACTCACCGTGTTGAGGGTGTGCTAGCATCAATCCATTTTCTTGCACTGAACCAAAATCGATCCATGGATGTGCTTCAAGTTCTTTGGGGTGCGGTATAGGCCCATGTTGTTTTAGATAATTTGGAGAGGCAAAAGGCGTATAGCGAAATACCCCCAGCACTTCTTTTCGCCAGTCTAGCTCTTTACGTTCACCGAGCCAGATGAACAAATCTGGGTCATGATGCGCCTCAGAAAAGTCACTGGTAAGTTGAACTCTAACATCGGGATTATCAGCAAGAAAACGATTGAGTACGCCGCCGAGCCAGCTTCTAACTAAGGCAGTATGACAAACAATATGCAGTGGCCCTGAAACTTGGTTCGTTAAACCTTGCAGTGCATCATAACTCTCTTCGCTTAACTCAAGAATCTGGCGGCTGTAGTGGGCAAAGATTTCTCCAGCTCTTGTCAGAACTAATCGATTACCTTGTCTGGCGGTTAGAGCCTGACCGAAGTCTTCTTCTAATTGTGCCAAGCGACGACTTAGCGTTGATTTTGGCTGATTAAGGGCTTTAGCAGCGGCTGTCAAACTTTTATGCTGATTGAGCGCATCAAAGGCTCTAATTGATGCTAAGTCGTGCATATTTCTTTTACTCCTTACTGCGTTATGTACGAGTTCCATAAATGGAAAGAACCGTTCCATAACTCTCACTATGCATCTCATTCTATTTGTGAATAATTCACTTTCGAAAATAATAATCATTATCAATTATGGAGATGTAGATGTCTACTCTTAGACTGCCAGTTATTACCGCAACTGGTATTTTAGCCTTCGTCAGTGTCCCTCATGTTTTTGCCAATGATGCAGTTTCTAAAATGGAAACAGTGGTTGTAACTGCATCAAGTTATGAGCAATCTCAAGCGGACGCGCCTGCAAGTATTAGTGTGATTTCACGTGAGGAGTTGGACTCCCGTTATTACCGCGATGTGACTGATGCACTAAAAAGTGTGCCAGGTGTTGTCGTGACAGGTGGTGGTGATACCACCGACATTAGTATCCGTGGTATGGGTTCTAAATACACTTTGATACTGGTCGATGGTAAACGTCAAAGTACGCGTGAAACTCGTCCAAATAGTGACGGCCCTGGTATCGAACAAGGTTGGTTACCTCCTCTTCAAGCGATTGAGCGAATCGAAGTTATTCGTGGCCCAATGTCGACGCTTTACGGTTCTGATGCGATTGGTGGTGTGATTAACGTCATCACACGAAAAGATGCGCTAGAGTGGACGGGTAATGTTCAACTGGGCACGGTACTACAAGAGAATAGTCGCTCAGGGGGAGAGCAGAGCGCGAACTTTTTCGTTAATGGTCCGTTGGCTGAAAATTTATCTCTCCAAGTATATGGTCAGTACACAACCAGAGAAGAAGATGACATCGAATACGGTTATGAAGATAAAGATATGCAGAGTATCTCTTCAAAACTGACTTACCAGATTAATGATCGCCACTCGGTGCAATTAGAGGGCGGCACTTCGGCACAAAGTCGTCGTGGCAATGTGGGCCTTTCAGTGCCGACCACAGGGTGTCGTGGTGGGTGTGAAGATTCACTGAATGAATATCGTCGTAATTACGTAACGGTAAGCCACAACGGTGATTGGGATTCGGTGGGAATTTCAGATACTTACTTACAGCGAGAAGAGAGCGAGAACAAATCTCGTGAGATGACGATCACCAACACCACGTTCAAATCGAGCTTGGTGACTGGTATTGGAAACCATACGTTGACGACGGGTGTGGACGCTACTCATGCAGAGCTTGAGGATTTCACCTCCAACAAAGCGTCATCGAAGACTGAAACATCGAATACGCAGTGGGCTGTTTTCATTGAAGATGAATGGAGAATTGCTGATCCGTTTAGCGTTACGCTTGGCGGCCGTCTAGATCATGACGAAAACTATGGCGCGCATTTTAGTCCGCGTGTTTACGGTGTATGGCGAGTAGCTCCGTCTTGGACGGTGAAAGGCGGTGTGGCAACAGGTTTCCGTTCTCCACAATTACGTGAAATTACTCCTGGCTGGGCGCAAGTCAGTGGTGGCGGTAATATCTACGGTAACCCAGATCTTGACCCTGAAACGTCGCTAAACAAAGAAATCAGCGTCTTGTATCAAGGTGATTCTGGCTTAGATGTCTCTTTGACAGCGTTCCATAACGAATTCAAAGACAAGATCACACGTGTTGTTTGTCCAGACACTATCTGTACTGATGGTCCAAACCAATGGGGCGCAGATCCAACGTACCGTATTAACGTGGATGAAGCCGTCACACAAGGTATTGAAGCGACCTTAGCATCGCCGTTAACGGAAACCATTTACCTTAGCTCGAGCTACACATTTACCGACTCAGAGCAAAAAACAGGTGAATACAAAGGCATGCCGCTGCAGCAGTTACCAAAGCATCTGTTTAATGTGGATGTGACTTGGCAAACGACAACAGATCTAGAGAGCTGGGCGAAAGTCACGTACCGAGGTAAAGAAATGGATCCGGTTACTGGCCCATCAAGAAACAGTATTGTAGAACCAGCTTATACCTTTGTGGACGCCGGTGTGACATACCAGTTAACCGACAATACTCGTATTAAAGGCGCTATCTATAACTTGCTGGACGAGGAAATCAGTTACGAAGAATACGGATATATTGAAGATGGTCGTCGCTACTGGTTAGGTTTAGACGTCGCATTTTAATTATCTATCGTTGTAATAAGGTCGAGCATAGTCTCGACCTTTTTTAATCCTGCTTTACTGTGATTCAACAGGTGCGTTTGTCAGCCTGATCAGGTAGTATCTGTGACACGAAATTTTTGGTAGGGCGAAGGATAAATGCTAAAGGTTGCGATCAATGGATTTGGACGTATAGGTCGTAATGTTCTGCGAGCGGTGTATGAAAGCGGAAAACACCAGCAGATCAAGGTTGTGGCGGTAAACGAACTAGCACAGCCAGAGGCGATGGCACACCTACTGCAATATGACACCAGTCATGGTCGCTTTGGTAAAAAAATTTCCCATGACCAAGAACATTTGCATGTTCATCATGACAGCGGTGAATATGATTCCATTCGCATTCTCCATCTCTCCGAAATCGAATTACTTCCTTGGCGTGATTTAGAAGTTGATATCGTCTTGGATTGCACTGGCGTATTTGGTTCGCAAGCGGATGGGCAAGCGCATATAGAAGCTGGCGCTAAGAAAGTACTGTTTTCGCACCCGGGCGCAAACGACCTAGATAATACGATTATCTATGGCGTGAACCACGAAACTCTGAAAGACGAGCACCGTGTTGTCTCCAATGGCTCTTGCACCACCAACTGTATCGTTCCCATCATTAAAGTATTAGACGAAGCCTTCGGCATAGAGTCTGGCACCATTACCACAATTCATTCGTCCATGAACGATCAACAAGTAATTGATGCGTATCATAACGACTTACGCCGTACCCGCGCTGCAAGCCAATCTATTATTCCGGTGGACACTAAGTTGCATAAGGGGATTGAAAGAATCTTCCCGAAATTTTCCAACAAATTCGAAGCAATTTCTGTTCGTGTTCCAACGGTTAACGTCACTGCAATGGATTTAAGTGTCACAATTAGTACAAATGTGAAAGTTAATGACGTAAATCAAACCATTGTTAACGCATCTCAGTGTACATTACGTAACATTGTTGACTATACTGAATCGCCACTCGTTTCCATCGACTTTAACCACGACCCCCATAGTGCGATTGTGGATGGAAGCCAGACTAGAGTGAGTAACGGGCAACTCGTAAAAATGCTCGTTTGGTGCGACAACGAATGGGGCTTTGCTAACCGGATGCTGGATACTGCCTTAGCAATGCAAGCTTCTTCGCAAGTGGAACAGTAATGACGAAGAAGTGATGGAGAATTTTTATTTCAAGCCTTGAAATAAATCCATAATATCTCCATATCTATAACCAGTTTGAAGAATTAACAGGCTTGGCAGGGTTGCCGAGTTTTCAAAAACTTTAATTATTAAATATTTGAGAGGACACATCATGTCTGTAATCAAGATGACTGACCTGGATCTTGCAGGTAAACGTGTATTTATCCGTGCTGACCTAAACGTGCCAGTAAAAGACGGTAAAGTAACTTCGGATGCACGTATCATCGCATCTCTTCCAACTATTAAGCACTGCCTAGAAGCAGGCGCTAAAGTAATGGTTACGTCTCATCTAGGTCGCCCAACTGAAGGTGAATACGCTGAAGAGTTCTCTCTACAACCAGTTGTTAACTACCTAAACGACGCACTAGATTGCGAAGTGAAGCTAGCAAAAGACTACCTAGATGGCCTAGAGCTAAATGCGGGTGAACTTGTTGTTCTTGAAAACGTTCGCTTCAACAAAGGCGAAAAGAAAAACGACGAAGAGCTATCTAAGAAATATGCAGCACTATGTGACGTATTCGTAATGGACGCATTCGGTACGGCTCACCGTGCTCAAGCATCTACTCACGGCGTTGGCATGCACGCAGACGTAGCATGTGCTGGTCCTCTACTAGCAAACGAACTAGAAGCGCTAGGCAAAGCAATGGACAAGCCAGCTCGTCCAATGGTTGCTATCGTAGGTGGTTCAAAAGTTTCTACTAAGCTAACTGTTCTTGAGTCTCTATCTAAAATCGCTGACCAACTCGTTGTTGGTGGTGGTATTGCTAACACATTCATCGCAGCTGCTGGCCACAACGTTGGTAAGTCTCTATACGAAGCAGACCTAGTTGAAACAGCTAAGAAGCTAATGGACGAGTGTGCAATTCCAGTAGCAACTGACGTTGCATGTGCGAAAGCATTTGACGAGAACGCAGAAGCTGAAATCAAGCACGTTTCTGAAGTACAAGACGACGACATGATCTTCGACCTTGGTCCAGATTCAACTGCTGAACTAGCTGAAATCCTTAAAAACGCTAAGACTATCCTATGGAACGGTCCAGTAGGCGTATTCGAATTCAAGAACTTCGAAGCAGGTACTAAAGGTATCTCTGAAGCTATCGCAGCTTCTGAAGGCTTCTCTGTTGCTGGTGGTGGTGACACGCTAGCGGCTATCGACAAGTTCGGTATCAAAGCGGATGTATCTTACATCTCTACTGGCGGCGGCGCTTTCCTTGAGTTCGTAGAAGGTAAAGTTCTTCCAGCAGTAGAAATGCTAGAAGCACGCGCTAAGTAATTAAAGCAAAGCGGGGGAGTGATTCTCCCGCTTTCTTGTTTGCTGCAACGTGTGAGGAACTCTGCTAGAATAGCCTCAGTTGTGAGCAAACGTTTGCAAGATTTTCAACTTAACAAGTTTTGTTTAAAAACGACAGATAAATAGGATTACATCCATGTCTAAGATCTTCGACTTCGTAAAACCAGGTGTTATCTCTGGCGATGACGTTCAGAAAGTATTTGAAGTTGCAAAAGAAAACAGCTTTGCACTTCCAGCAGTAAACTGTGTGGGTACTGACTCTGTAAACGCAGTACTTGAAGCAGCTGCAAAAGTTAAAGCTCCAGTTATCGTTCAGTTCTCTAACGGTGGCGCTGCTTTCTTTGCTGGTAAAGGTCTAAAACTTGAAGGTCAAGAAGCTCAAATCCTAGGTGCTGTTGCTGGTGCGAAATACGTTCACGCTGTAGCTGAAGCTTACGGTGTTCCAGTAATCCTACACACTGACCACGCAGCTAAGAAACTACTTCCTTGGATCGACGGTCTACTAGACGCTGGTGAAGAGTACTTCGCGCAAACTGGTAAGCCACTATTCTCTTCTCACATGATCGACCTTTCTGAAGAGTCTCTAGAAGAGAACATCGAAATTTCTGCTAAGTACCTAGAGCGCATGGCTAAAATGAACATGACTCTAGAAATCGAACTAGGTTGTACTGGTGGTGAAGAAGACGGTGTTGACAACTCTGATATGGATGCGTCTGAACTATACACTTCTCCAGAAGACGTTGCATACGCATACGAGAAACTAAGCGCAATCAGCCACCGTTTCACTATCGCAGCATCTTTCGGTAACGTACACGGCGTATACAAGCCAGGTAACGTTGTACTAACTCCAACTATCCTACGTGATTCTCAAGCGCACGTTTCTGAGAAATTCGGTCTTCCAGCGAACTCTCTAAACTTCGTATTCCACGGCGGTTCAGGTTCTTCTCTAGAAGAAATCCGTGAATCTATCGGCTACGGTGTGATCAAAATGAACATCGATACTGATACACAGTGGGCTACTTGGGATGGTATCCGTAAGTTCGAAGCTGAAAACCACGATTACCTACAAGGTCAGATCGGTAACCCAACTGGTGAAGATGCACCAAACAAGAAGTACTACGATCCACGCGTATGGCTACGTGCAGGCCAAGCTTCAATGGTTACTCGTCTAGAGCAAGCATTTGCTGACCTTAACGCAGTTGACGTACTATAATCGTTACTGATTAAGTTACTTAAAAACCCGCTCTTTGAGCGGGTTTTTTTATATCTATCATTTTCTTCCCCTCTGCTTTCTCCCGATATTTTTATGCGTTAGGTTGTATTTGCTAGTGAGATATCTCACCTTTAACGTTTTTTTTAAAGAAAGCATGGGAATATCAGTCTTAAGAGTGGCGAAATCAGAGTGCATTGCGTAACCTGTAACAAGTCAGTGTCAGAAAGCTCTGATAAAGTCTTGTTTTGCATATCTTTGCGAAACTCTGACTTTGAAAAAAGTCAGAGTTGGGATATTGTGCCAAAAATCTGACACTGTTCAGTGGAGCAATAGGGATGTTGTTTTAGAAAAGAGCCTTTAAAAAACAAGGTTCATAAATTAACGGCAATTGGATTTATATCTCTTTATTTTGAGGATAAGAATTATGGCAGGTGAATCGGTGGGTATCGATACCACTTTAACGGATGGTCTAACTCAGGCTGAAACTTGGCTGACAAACAATTCAGATCTACTGGTTCAGTACGGTGTGAACATTATCTCTGCGGTGCTTATTCTGTTTATCGGTAATCTTATCGTTAAGGCAGTCGCTGGTAGTGTTTCTAAAGTACTAGAAAAGAAAAACATGGATAAGGCCGTCGTTGAATTTATTCACGGTCTTGTTCGTTACTTGCTATTTGTAATCGTGCTAATCGCGGCTCTTGGTCGATTAGGAGTTCAAACCGCTTCTGTTGTTGCTGTGATTGGTGCGGCAGGTCTTGCTGTTGGTCTTGCACTACAAGGTTCACTATCAAACTTTGCAGCAGGCGTACTTATTGTTGCGTTCCGTCCATTCAAATCAGGCGACTACGTAGAAATCGGTGGTGTAGCGGGTAGTGTTGAAGCAATTCAAATCTTCCAAACCGTTCTAAAAACACCAGACAACAAAATGGTTGTTGTGCCTAACTCTTCAGTTATCGGCGGTGCCATTACTAACTACTCTCGCCATGCGACACGACGTGTCGACCTAGTGATTGGTGTTTCATACAAAGCAGACCTTAAACTAACGAAGAAAGTGATTCGTGAGACGCTAGAGAAAGATCCACGTATCTTGAAAGACCCAGATATCACAATTGGTGTACTTACGTTAGCAGACTCTTCAGTTAACTTTGTGGTTCGTCCATGGGTGAAAACTGCAGATTACTGGGGCGTATACTTTGATGCAATGCAAGGTATTAAAGAAGCATTGGATGAAAATGGTATCGAGATTCCATTCCCACAAATGGATGTTCACCTGAACAAAGTCGACGCTTAATCAAAAGCAGTCGATATTCAAAAGCGAGGCCAATAGGCCTCGCTTTTTTATACTTCGTAAAGGGTGTGATGACCTGCAAGTAAGAGGCGTTTTAGATGTTTACCTGCAAATCCAAATGTGAACTCAGGTAAGCCAGGCGTATAGAGCAACTCTTGATGTTGATAGAGATTGGTATCAACAATGATAGTGATGTATTCCGGTAAGCCTATTGGGCAAACCGCGCCGGGTACGCAACCTAACACTTCGACCATTTCATCGTCATTACAAATAGAGGGACGTTTACCTGTAATCGCTTTAATCTGCTTGGCATCGAGGCGCGAGTCCTTATCTGTCAGATAAACTGCGTAACCTTGTCCTTTGAGTGTTAAAAAGAGGCTTTTGGTATGCGTACCCGTCCAACCAAGCTCTCTCGCAATGCGTATATCTGTCTCAAAGTCTAAGATGGCTTCGTGCTGCCATTCACGAAAAGGAATAGAGAGCGCGTTGAATCGCTCTCTATTGTTGTTATAAATACGTTTTAGTGACTCCATGTCTTTGCTGCCTTACTACCTTATGATTACCAATACTTATCAATAAGCTCACTCGCTAAGATATACGCTATTGTGAACATCATCATTGCGATTGCAATGTCGATGGTTTTTTTCACTTTTGGTTTAGAGAGTGTTGGACCTAGTTTGGCGGCTCCTATCGATAAAGTGTAGAACCAAACAAAGGAAGCCATAATCGTACCTAGTGCAAAAGCAATGCGATCATGGCCTTCAAATTGTCCACCGATCGAACCTAGAATAACGACTGTATCTAAATATAAGTGCGGATTAAGCACAGTGACGGCTAACGCACCTAGAATAACCGTTCGACGACCTCGAGCTACGATCTCCCCTTTTGATTCCGATTCACTCTCTGGCTTAAAAGCACTTTTTAGTGAGAGCAGTCCATAGAAGCTCAAGAAAGCAATACCACCAAGTGTCACCGACGTCAGTAAGATTTCATTTTGAGACAGAATTGCACCACCACCAAAAATACCTAGAGAGATGAAAATCATATCTAGCACGCTACAAATAGTGGCGGTTGTTAGGTGGTGGTTACGCTTTATGCCTTGATTCAAAACATACGCATTTTGCGCGCCGATCGGAATGATCATTGATGCTCCTAAACCAAAACCTTGCAATAGAACCCACAAGCTCACACTTCACCTCACTTCAAAATAACAAATACATTTACAGAAAAGGGAAAGATAAAGCGTTTATCTAAATAAGTATAATTAATGATTTTAATCTTACATTAGATAGACTAATTTAACGGGAGGCGTTTGATCAAGAGTGAGAGGAAAGGCATGCGAGGGTTAGATTACAAATGGATTGAGGCATTAGACGCTATAGTTTATCAGGGTAGCTTTGAGCGTGCTGCCGAGCATTTATTTGTTTCTCAATCCGCCATTTCTCAACGTATCAAGCAGTTAGAGAAGTTTCTCGCGCAGCCTGTTTTAATTCGAAGCCAGCCACCTAAGCCAACGCTAATTGGTAAAAAATTGTTGGGTCTTTATCGGCGAGTACGCTTGCTAGAGCATGAAATTCTCCCCGAATTAAAAAATGATACCAGTACGCGACCTGTGCAACTCTCTTTAGCGACTAATGCAGATAGCCTTGCAACATGGCTACTGCCAGCGCTGCAAAATGTTATGAAGCAGCGTCAAGTTGAACTAAAACTGACTATCTATGGTGAATACCGCTCTATTGAAAAACTCAAAAGTGGCGAAGTGACAGGAGCGATCAGCTTGGAGTCCCAGCCAATCCCCGGATGCAGAGCAGACTATTTAGGTCGCATCGATTATGTTTGTGTCGCGAGCCCAGAGTTCTATCAGCGTTATTTTTCTAAAGGCGTAAATAATCAGACATTGGCAAAAGCACCGGCCGTTTCATATGACCAATATGATGATCTACATAAAACATTTCTTACCGAGCATTTTAACGTCAATCCTGACAGCGTTATTCATCACAACATCAGTAGTTCTGAAGCGTTTCTAAAAGTGGCGTTAGCTGGTGTTGCTTATTGCTTGATCCCCCGCTTGCAAATTACCGACGAATTAGACAGAGGTGTGTTGGTTGATGTGACTCCAGGTTTTTTAATGTCCCATCGGATTTATTGGCACCACTGGCAGTTAGAAACTGGGGTATTACAAGAAATCTCACACGCGATAGTGGGGTATGCGCAGCAGCATCTACCTCAATAAGTTTGTCAGAGCTGCATATCGTTAACTTAAGTGTGTTTTGTTTAAAAATTACGCCAATGTTACATAGTCAAAGTTGTGTTAGAAGTCACTATGGGTGCTTGGATAATCGGCGGAAGTTTCTATTATGAAACCACACGCTTTCTCAGCCATGATAGTGATGTTGGAATCTGAGATTAAGTACTTAATTTTGTATGGATGGATTTATTGAATGAAATTGTATTCATTTTTGCTGGCTTCAGCACTCAGCCTTACCAGTGCTTCAGTTTTGGCGAATACGCCAGAGTTTGCTCATGTTACGACAACGGGGTATGGCGAAGTGACGGCCACACCTGATATGGCTACGTTTTCTGTAAAAGTAGTCGATACGACAATGACGGCCGAACAAGCGAAATTGTCCGTAGATAAAACCGTTGAAGAGTTTCTAAAAAGCTTATCGGATGCCGGCTTGTCAAAAGACAATATTACTAGCTCGAATTTATACCTTGCTCCTCAGTACCATTACCCTAAATCAGGAAAAGCAGAACTTGTTGGGTATCGAGCATCTCGCAGTATTGATGTCACGGTGACGGATCTGAAAAACCTTAACCAATACCTAGATATGGCGTTAGAAGCGGGAATTAATCAGGTTGATAATATTCAACTTAAGGTAAGCAACCAAGCCGAGTATCAGCAAAAGGCACGAATGGCTGCGATTAAGGACGCAAGAGAAAAAGCAGGGTCATTAGCGACTGGTTTTGAGAAAAAGTTGGGCGATGTATGGCAGATCAATTACAGACAGATGCACGTTCAGCCTGTGTTAATGCGTTCAATGGCGATGGATAGTAAAGAAGGAGCGAATAGCTACCAAGATTCAACCATGATCATTCGCGATCAAGTCGATGTCATTTATAAGCTAAAGTAAGGCTTAGCAAACAGTAAAAAGCAAAAGGCAGGGAGTTACAACCCCTGCCTTTGTCATTTCTATTTCACAGTTTAATGCAGGATACGAGCACGGATTGTGCCTTCAATGTTTTTGAGCTTTGTTAGAGCTTCTTCTGAGCGTTCAGTTTCAACGTCGATCACTACGTAGCCTATTTCAGCGGCTGTTTGTAGGTACTGCGCGGCAATGTTAATGCCTTCTTCAGCAAAGATGGTGTTGATCTGAGTTAGGATACCAGGACGGTTCTTGTGGATATGAAGCAGACGAGAGCACTCACCACTGTGTTCTGGTAATGACACTTCAGGGAAGTTTACGCTTGAAAGTGTCGATCCGTTATCAGAGTACTTAGCCAGTTTACCCGCCACTTCTAAGCCGATATTTTCTTGTGCTTCTTGTGTTGAACCACCAACGTGTGGAGTGAGGATGACGTTATCGAATTTTTGTAAAGGAGACTCGAACGGGTCAGCATTCGTTTTTGGTTCAGTTGGGAATACATCAATTGCAGCGCCAGCAAGGTGACCAGCTTCTAAGCTATGGCAAAGTGCAGGAATATCCACAACGGTGCCACGTGCCGCGTTGATAAAGATGGAACCTGGTTTCATTCGAGCAAATTCAGCTTCACCCATCATGTTTTTCGTTTCCGGTGTTTCGGGAACGTGCAAAGAAATCACATCACATTTGTTCAATAGTTCACTCATGGTATGTACTTGCGTCGCATTACCAAGGGACAGTTTGTTCTCAATATCGTAGTAGTAAACGCGCATACCTAAGTTTTCGGCAATAATACCAAGCTGCGTACCAATGTGACCGTATCCGATAATGCCAAGGCACTTACCACGAGCTTCGTAAGAGTTGTCTGCACTTTTCTTCCAAATACCGCGATGTGCAAGTGCATTCTTTTCAGGAATACCACGCACTAGTAAAAGGATTTGCCCAAGTACAAGCTCTGCCACGCTTCGAGTGTTAGAGAATGGTGCATTAAAGACAGGAATACCGCGTTTTGCTGCTGCATCTAGGTTTACTTGGTTAGTACCAATACAAAAACAGCCAATTGCAACCAGCTTGTTCGCCGCATTGATTACCTCTTCGGATAGGTTCGTACGGGAGCGGATACCAATGAAGTGCACGTCTTTTACTGCTTCAATTAGTTCTTCTTCCGGAAGGGAACCTTTATGGTATTCAATGTTGGTATAACCAGCTGCTTGAAGAACTTCAACTGAAGAAGGGTGGAGTCCCTCTAACAAGAGGATCTTAATCTTTTCTTTTTCCAGTGAAACTTTGGCCATTTTTTCTCGTCCTTAAAATGGAAAGGTGGGCTAATGTGGCGCACATTGGGCAAAACTATTAAAAAGGGGATAATTAACAGTTTTGTAGGAAGACAAACGTTTCCCTGTGCGTCTTCTGTTCAATAAAGTAACAAAAAAAAATTGCTTTGGGTAAGAAAATTACGGAATAAGAGATAATTTTCTTATAGAAAGGAATAAAAAACGGTGCCTTGCAGCACCGTATGTAATGAAATAACAGAAAAGTGAACCAGATAGGTTCATTTTGGGCTGTTATTTATTCTTCAATTTTTGCACCTTCTGGTGTGCCAGTGATCACTACGTCTGCACCACGATGAGCGAAAAGACCCACAGTCACCACACCAGCGATGCCGTTTATTTTGTCTTCCATTTCTTTCGGGTTGGTAATTTGCATATTGTGCACATCCAGAATCACGTTGCCGTTGTCAGTCACAACGCCTTCACGGTAAGCTGGATCACCACCTAGTTTTACCAATTCACGAGCCACGTAAGAGCGTGCCATTGGGATTACTTCAACAGGCAATGGGAACTGGCCAAGTACGTCAACTGCTTTAGTGCCGTCAACGATACATACGAACTTATCAGAGATTGCTGCGACAATTTTCTCACGAGTCAGAGCCGCGCCGCCGCCTTTGATCATTTCACGTGCTGGGTTGATCTCATCTGCGCCATCAACATACACATCCAGCTTCATTACATCGTTGCACTCGTATACTTCAATACCAAGCTCTTTAAGGCGCTCAGTTGAAGCGACAGAGCTAGACACTGCACCTTTAATATCATCTTTGATAGTGCCTAGTGCATCGATGAAGTGATTCACGGTAGAGCCAGTACCAACACCGACAATGCTGCCTTTCTCAACATATTTTAGTGCTGCCCAACCAGCCGCTTTTTTCATTTCATCTTGAGTCATGCCAATCTCCTGAATAGATGTTCGTTAACGTTTGCGGGCGTGATTATAGCGGCTTACTTGTCACTTTCCCATTGCCATATTTGGCTTGGGGTCACGATCTTAGGTAATGGAATATCCCAGCTTTCAATTGGTAAGCGTTCTACATGTTGGCAGTCATGAGCGATACCGACAGGTTTAGCACCCTCTCCAGTTATAAACCAACGTGACAGAGTACGATCGTAGTACCCTCCGCCCATGCCTAAGCGGTGTCCGATGCTGTCGAACCCAACTAAAGGCGTGCAGATTAAATCAAGCTGGCGAACGGGTTTGAGGTGTCTGATATCGAGCTTGGGCTCTAAGATGCCGTACTTGTTGTAGACGAGCTGTTCATCACTTATATACTGAAGAAACAGTAACTGACCTTTAGAAAAGGGATGGATGACGGGCAGATAAACCGATTTTCCCTGTTGCCATAACCATTCAATGAGCGGTTTAGTATCAAGCTCACCGTCTGCAGAAAGGTAGATGGCAATATGTTGCGCCTGATCGATTTCAGGAAGTTGGGAAAATTGAGTAATAAGGTCGATTCCCGCTTGGTATTGCGTATCACTGCACAGAGCGTTGCGCTTTTCACGAATCAGTTTGCGGAAGTCTTGTCGAGAGAGGTCTGACATAGAGAGAATACCCCAGGGTGCCGTTGAGGATTGTGGCCCTTGAACCAGCTGGTTCAAGGCGGATCAGCAATGACAACCGTAGGCTTCTCGGTGCATGCCGAGCTTGCTCAATAGTTACCAAATACTAACCCTTAGGTATTGCTTATCGGCTCAGGGACTTAAATCCTGCTGACGCACACCCCAGGGTAAATTTTGTACTTACTGCTGTCCTTGCGTAACTTTGCTTAGTGCGTTCTCTAAAGACGCGGTGAGCTTTTCCATTCGCTCAGTAATTTCTTGCTGTTGACCATTAGATTCGTATGACTTGGTGTGCAACTCATAGCAAATATTCAATGCAGCAAAGGTCAGCAGTTGGATTTCATTGGTTACCTTAGTACGTTCGCTCATTTCTTTCAATCGGCGATCCAGATCTTTTGCCGCTGCAACAAGAGACTCTTCTTGTCCTGTCGGACAATTCACTCGTGTAAGTTTGCCTAATATTTCAACGTCGATCGCTTGATTGCTCATGATGAATAAACTCTATATTCGCGCTATCTAAGGTGTTGCTTCATACAACTACCGAGGAGCAAACTATAGGAAAACCGCTATTAAGATTCAAGCATTTCCCATCACAGAAAGAGAAATGATGACGAGATCACACAGGAATTGGGCAAATTGAACAAATGCTGTCCAAAATTGAATTTGATAGCCGTTTCAGACCACTAACCTTGATGGTAGGATATACCAATACATTATTACGCAAGAATGAGCCAAGTTATGAGTGAAATCACCCTTCCTGAATACCAATCTATTGCTGCTGAACTGCAATCTGCAAGCCTAGCAGTAACACCTGCGGAATTACATGGCTTATTTGTCGGCATGTTAAGTGGTGGATTGGCGATTAATGATCAAACTTGGCAGCCTATTCTGTTTGACTACACCAATGATGGTATGGGTTGGCCTTCTACCGCGCTAGCTTTTGCTCAAAGCGTATTCACTGTTACTGTCAATGAACTAACTGGCACGTCGATGGAGCTGTCTTTATTATTGCCAGATGAGCCGGGCGAAGAAGGCTTATTCGCATTAGCCGACAGTGTGTCCGACTTTGTAAACCACTTTATTTCTGGGCTAGGTCTAGCAGGCGTTGCGCTTAACAAAGCATCTGATGACGCTAAAGAAGCACTGGCTGACTTAGAAGAGATTGCCAAATTAGGCATCGATGAAGATGACGATCTTGGTGAACAAGCGCAATTGCTAGAGCAAGTGATTGAGCACATCAAAGCTTGCGTACTAACGATTCATGCTGAATTTGGTGTTCGTCCTGAAAGCAGCGACAAAAAACCTACTATTCACTAATCGTAGACTGTCCAGAGGTTAGTATGAAGCAATATGATGTAGTCATTGCTGGTGGTGCCATGGCTGGTGCAACGTTAGCATTGGCGATTGACCATTTGTCTCAGGGAAAGCTCCGCATTGCCGTCGTTGAGCCTTTTAAAGCACAATCAGATATGCACCCTGGTTTTGACTCTCGCTCAATCGCATTGTCTTACGGTACTGTCAATCTGTTGCGTCAACTACAGCTCTGGACGTCAGTAGAACCGTTTGTCACACCCATTGAACATATCCACGTTTCTGACCGCTCTCATGCTGGGATGACGGAGATTACCAAGCAAGAGGTTGGGGTTGAAGCTCTAGGGTATGTTGTCGAATTAGCCGATGTTGGTCGCGTATATCAAGAATTATTAGACAGCAGCGAATCAATTACGCTGTTTTGTCCTGACTC
Organism: Vibrio sp. 779(2023); assembly: GCF_033344285.1. Lineage (NCBI taxonomy): Bacteria > Pseudomonadati > Pseudomonadota > Gammaproteobacteria > Vibrionales > Vibrionaceae > Vibrio > Vibrio sp. 779(2023). The sequence goes on along the minus strand of NZ_JAWPOM010000020.1, from coordinate 44,416 downwards.
CGTTACCGATATCGAGCGCGAGCAAAACTGTACCCATGTGACGTTGAAAAGTGGTGAGCAACTTGAAGCAAAACTGCTGGTGGCTGCAGATGGTGCTGTTTCGACCTGTTGTCAGAAAATTGGTCTAGAACTTTCTGAGCAAGATTTTGAACAAGTGGCTGTCATTGCCAATATTGTGACTCAAGAATCTCATCAAGGTAGAGCCTTTGAACGTTTTACTGAAAATGGCCCTGTTGCTTTATTGCCAATGAGTGACAATCGAATGTCCTTAGTTTGGTGTTTGCACCCTGAAGAAGCCCAAGCCGTTCTTGAGTTATCTGATCAAGCATTTCTCCAGCGTTTACAGAACGATTTTGGTTGGCGTTTAGGCGCGATGAAAAAAGTGGGGCGCCGTGCAAGTTACCCATTGCTTCTTCGCCATCGAAAGCAAAATATTTCACATCGCTTTGCGATTGTTGGAAATGCGGCGCAAACGCTGCACCCGATAGCTGGACAAGGCTTTAATCTCGGTATTCGCGATGTAGTCTCACTAGCAGAAGAAATTGTGCAGCAAAGTGAGGATGTGGGTCTTTATCAAGGACTGATGCGCTTTAGTCAACGTAGAGAAACAGATCGAAGCGAAACTATTTGGCTAACCAGTGCCTTGGTGCATGTTTTTTCAAATGATTTACCCGCGATGCGAATTGGCCGAAATACTGCCTTAGCAGCGATGGATAACCTTTCTATTTTTAAGCAGCCGCTACTACGCCATACACTTGGCTTGGTAAAACGATGAACGGCCGCACTGAATTAGGTAATAAAAAGCAATGATGCAAAGTGTAGATATCGCCATCATCGGCGGAGGGATGGTTGGGTTGGCACTTGCTGCCGCGTTCAAAGACAGTGATCTGCGTGTCGCCGTTATTGAAGGTAAAGTGCCAGATGATTCGTTGAAAGAATTGCCCGATGTTCGTGTGTCTGCGCTGAGCCGCTCTAGTGAGACGATTTTGCGTAAACTTGGTGCTTGGCAGGGCATAGAACAGCGCCGAGCTTCGCCTTACCATGGCATGGAAGTATGGGAACAAGATAGCTTTGCCAGCATTGAATTTAATGCACAAAGTATGGCACAACCTGATTTAGGGCATATTGTTGAGAATCGTGTGATTCAACTTGCACTGCTTGAACAAGTCCAAAAGCTCGATAACGTCACGATGTTTATGCCTGCACGTTGCGCGACTCTCGCGGTCGGTGAGCAAGAAAGCTGGTTGACGCTCGATAATGGCCAAGCCATGACCGCTAAATTAGTGGTCGGAGCCGATGGGGCGAATTCGTGGCTTCGCCATCAAATGGATATTCCATTAACGCATTGGGACTATGGTCATCATGCTTTGGTCGCGAATGTCAAAACTGCTATGCCACACAACAGCATTGCGCGCCAGATATTTACTCCTCACGGACCGTTGGCATTTTTGCCAATGTCGCAACCAGATATGTGCTCTATTGTTTGGTCCACGGAGCCAAATCGAGCAGAGCAGTTAGTGGCGATGAGTGAACATGATTTCAATAAAGCGTTGACGAGTGAGTTTGATGCTCGACTTGGTCTATGTGAAGTAGTGGGAGAGCGTGCTGCGTTTCCTTTGAAAATGCGCTATGCGCGAGATTTTGTTGTCGAGCGAGTCGCGCTGGTTGGTGATGCGGCCCATACCATTCACCCATTAGCGGGGCAGGGTGTGAATTTAGGTTTATTAGATGCGGCCAGTCTTGCTCAAGAAGTATTAGCACTTTGGAAGCAGGGACAAGATATCGGCAGTAAACGCAACCTAAGAAGCTACGAGCGTTGGCGAAAAGCGGAAGCGGCAAAGATGATCGCTACTATGCAAGGGTTTCGAGATTTGTTCTCTGGCGAGAACCCTGCTAAGAAGCTTGTTCGTGGCATTGGCTTGAGTTTAGCGGGGCAACTGCCGGGAGCGAAAGATGAGATCATGAAGCGCGCGCTTGGTTTAAAGGGACACTTGCCGGATCTGGCGCGTCAGTAAGTGCAAAGCGAACTTCAAATACACAAAAGGCTGGTTAATCCAGCCTTTGTTTTATCAACATTTTGCTAAGCATATGCGCATCGGAGTTTCATTATTTCTTGATTGATCTCTTTGACCGCTCGGAAATGGCGTTGCTCTGCTTTCTCCGGCAGTATTAACTTACCGTTATCAAACTCGAATCTACCGACCCCGTAAATATAAATTCTTCCTTTAAAAAGACGACTTATATGTTTAGCAATCATACTTGGTGTATAGCGCTTAAACAGTCTCATATTTACTTTCCTTTTATCTAACCTAGCCTAGGTATTCTACGTTCTGGACGCGAAAATTATTGTGACAGCAATAGTATTAAATACAGATGTAGGGTGTTGCGTCAGAGAATTGTGTTGTCTTAGACAATTTGACAGTGTCATCTCTTAAATAGCGTGAGGATTACCCCAAAAATAACCTCTCTAAAGGAACCCTTACCCAATACACTCCTTTTTACGTGACGCATTAAGCAATAGTTTTGTTACAGAATTAAGAATAGAACGAAAACGGTTGTTTGCTAGTTGTTTCTATTAAGGTCGTGCTTCGCGTAACACACTTTACGTTCTAACGATTAGAGGAAATGAAAGAGAAAAAGTTCCACGTAAAAAAAAGCCCGCTTCAGCGGGCGAATAGTCACAGATGCATTACACAAAAGTGGATAACTAACTGCATGAATGCTGTCACTCAGCTAGCTGACTCACTTTATATTGGTTAAGTGCTTGTTTGAAACTTAACCAACAAATTCAGCATATACGAGTTTTATTCTTGTGACTATTTATGTTTTATATGTGATTAAAAATTCTTATGTCTATTTTTGTAGATATGAGCGAGATCACGCAGTGATAGAAACACTACGTGTCATTACATTGTTTTTAGACGATTAACGACAGATCTCAGCTACGGTCGGCTGGCACAATTGGATAAGATCTTGAATAGAAAGCGCCAGTCCAGCCATGCGATCGCCACTGCTGATCGTGACTTCCTGTTCTTCTAGTAAGCTAGGGTCGAACACGATTGGCATATGACGTTTGAGTAGCAGAGGAGTGACAGTACCAATTTTGTAACCAGTGATGGACTCAACATCGGCTTGATCAACACAAGTCATCCGGCGATATTTCAGTAACGAGCGCACTTTTTTGGGATCAACGCTACGATCACCTGGCGCACAGGCGAGTGCATATTGATTACCCATGTCTCGTAGCAAGATTGCTTTCACCATTTGAGAGGGGCGAATGCCGCGTTGGTGCGCGGCATCCTCAATGGTGGTTGCTGGTCTTTGATGCGGTAACAGACGAAACGGAATGTGTTGGTCTGTGAGAAATTGCATCAAAGGAGTATTGATTGTATTACTCATCATCAAGACTGTAAGGCAGTGATTCGATTGTCCATTCACATTCTGGTTGCGCAACCAAACGAAGACGAGTGTCCTCATCGAGATTATTAGGCAGCACGATCAGGCCAATCGCGTGATTGTCACTGAACTGGTAGTGATTTAATAAAGCACCTACTGAACGCCAGTTTTCACCTACGCTGCGTTCGAGCTCAATTGGTTCGTCACTGAATGGAGCAGAAGTTGCACCTTTTACGATATACATCGCACGTTTATTGGTACCGCGATACTTCGCTCGTGCTACCGTTTCTTGTCCCGTGTAGCAGCCCTTTGTGAAGCTAATGCCTCCTAAAGCTTGCACGTTGAGTGCTTGTGGAATGTGAGCATTCTGCGCGGATGCAGAGACAAATGGTAAACCTTCCTCAATATCGAAACGATTCCAAAGCTCATTTGTCGTAAAGACAGCGTCGGTAGTTTCAACGATTTGCTGTGCTTCTGGCGCACTTAATATCAGTAACCAGCGATCTTGTGCAACTTGCACTGCTGTGCCACCGTCAACTGGGCGAACGCTGCCAGTTGTCTTGCTCATTGTTGAAATGAATTCATCGGCTTTGACGCCAGCGACACCTAAGATAACGTCATCAGAAGCTTCAATCGTTACTTTAGAGAAAATGGCGTATTTCTTTATTTCACTAAGTTCTACGTCAATCGCCGATTTTGGTTGGATCATGCCGTAGCCATCATGATGATGGAAAAGGCGGAACACGCTCCACACTTTGCCTTTCGCATCACAATGTGCGCCCAGTGTTGATTGGTCTTGTTCTAAAGAAACAACATCGCAGGTAACCTGACCTTGTAAGTATGATTTTTTATCGTCACCGATCATGGTGATCATGCCGAAGTTATCCAGCAGTGAGATAGATAACTCTGGAAGTGCGTCTTGAGTTGAGAGAGGTAATGCTGAAAAACGAGTTTGCCATTCCATAATTACAATGCCTTTTGAAGATATTTTTCCGCTATGTTATACCCAAATAACCTTGAGATACTAGGGGAGCGATTTACGAATCAACATTTGTCTGCTTTCACTATCGTATTGTGACCCGCACACTAGTGACGTAGTACATCCCTTGTTACACTCCGCACTAACAACAAGACATCTATGAAGGAATAGTGAATGTACACTCCGGAAGAAAAAGCGCGTATTAAATGGGCTTGTCGTCGAGGCATGCTTGAGCTTGACGTAGTAATTATGCCGTTTTTTGAAGAGTGCTTTGATACTCTGAGTGAACAAGAGCAGCGTGACTTTGTTTCTTTACTTGAATGCGATGATCCTGATCTGTTTACTTGGGTAATGGGGCATGGCCGTAGCGAAAATTTAGGTCATGCAGCAATGGTTGATAAAATTGTCGCCCATAACCTCAGCAAAGTTCGTTAATTTTACTGCTTCTCCCTCTCTGACTGCCCGAGTCTTCAATGTTGTACTTTTCTTATTGATGACTTGGGCTGTTATCTTCTCTAGCATTCCGCTCGTATTATCGACTTATTTGTTATTACTGATTGTTAAGGCTCTCTCAAGCCAAGGCCTTGTTCAACCTACAAGTCATGGGCATTGGTATGTGCACTGCGATGGCTCAGTTAGGTTTGATGCCCTTGAGTGTGGCGAATACTCGGAAGATATTGAGTCCGAAAAGGGTCATTTACAGCGAGTTGATACATCGGCATCACCATTCAAGATAACATTCCAATTGCAATCTGGCCGTAGTGTTACGATTTGGCGTGATAGCTGTGACGATGAGCAGTATCGTCAATTATCTTTGGTATTACGCCAATGGGAAATGAAACAGGGAGCTAATGCTCCCTGCTGATGTAATAGTTGACTCGGTAGAGTTAAAGCTGTTTAGCTGGAACCAAAATCGTTGGTCCGCTGTTTTCCAGTTGGTTCGGATAATCAAGCGTGTAGTGCAAACCTCGACTCTCTTTACGCTGCATCGCACAACGAACCATCAACTCTGCGACTTGTAAAAGGTTACGCAGTTCTAATAAGTTGTTCGACACACGGAAATTGCTGTAGTACTCGTGTGTTTCTTGTTGCAACAGTTGGATACGGCGTAAGGCGCGCTCTAAACGCTTGTCAGTTCGCACAATGCCCATGTAGTCCCACATAAACAGACGAAGCTCGTGCCAGTTGTGCTGAATGATCACTTCTTCATCACTATTGGTTACTTTGCTTTCATCCCAACATGGCACCTGTGAGGGTAGCTCAACGTTAGTGTGATGTTTTAGAATATCTTTTGCCGCAGACCAAGCATAAACCACGCATTCGAGAAGTGAGTTTGATGCCATGCGGTTAGCACCGTGCAGCCCGGTGTAGCTAACTTCACCAATCGCATACAAATTTTTCAGATCGGTGCAGCCATTTCTATCCACCATGACACCGCCACAAGTGTAGTGTGCAGCAGGTACGATTGGGATTGGCTCTTTAGTCATGTCAATGCCCAAGTCCATCAAACGTGAATAAATGGTTGGGAAGTGTTTCGTAATAAAGTCAGCAGGCTTATGGCTGATGTCGAGATACATACAGTCGGCACCTAAACGCTTCATTTCGAAGTCGATAGCACGAGCCACGACGTCACGCGGAGCAAGCTCTTTACGTTCATCGAAATCCGGCATAAAGCGAGAGCCATCTGGACGACGCAGGTAAGCACCTTCGCCACGCAACGCTTCAGTCAGCAAGAAGTTACGTGCTTCTGGGTGATATAAACACGTAGGGTGGAACTGGTTAAATTCCATATTCGCCACACGACACCCTGCACGCCAAGCAATCGCAATACCATCACCAGACGACACATCTGGGTTAGAGGTGTATTGATAAACCTTTGAAGCACCACCTGTAGCGAGAACCACAAATTTGGCTCGCACGGTTTCGACATGCTCTTCGTTGCGGTTCCAAATATAAGCACCGATAACTTTGTTTTTATCACCGCCAATTTTGTCTTCGGTGATTAAGTCCAGAGCATTGTGACGTTCGAGAACATGAATGTTTGGATGGTTATGAGCGTTATCTTGCAGGGAGGTTTGCATCGCCATACCTGTCGCATCTGCCGCGTGAAGAATACGACGACGGCTATGACCACCTTCACGAGTTAAGTGGTAGCGAGGTTCATCGTCAGAGTCATCTTCTTCACGATCAAATGGGACACCACCGTCAATCAACCACTGTACACACTCTTTTGAATGCTCAGCAATGAACCTTACGGTCTCCTCATCGCAAATACCATCCCCGGCGATTTGCGTGTCTTCAACGTGTGAATCAATGGTGTCTGACTCATCAAATACGGCAGCGATACCGCCTTGAGCATAGTAGGTTGCCCCTTCGCTGCGTGGTCCTTTACTCAGCACCATCACCTTACAGTGGTTAGCAACGCGCAAAGCCAACGACAAACCTGCCGCGCCACTCCCTACCACTAATACATCACACTCATGTTCACGATTTGTGTTCATATAACTTTTATAATCCCAAGCTAAGGTAACAAGGCTACCTTGTGTATTATTTGCACACCATGTGCATTCCATTATCGCGACATCTGTCGCTAAGGGCTAAGTTGGGAGACCTATCGACGTCCGTGTTACGGCGGTGACTGAGCCACTCTTCTTTTTCATGCAGAGCATGAGCATGCTTCCTAAGTTATAATTTGTAACGCGGTGTTCAGATAGCCATTAGCCATGCAAATGAAAAGTAATAGTTTGTCAATGCCATTGCTTTTCCATGCTCGACCCAGCACAATCTGGGACAGAGATCATTCATTATACCCATTTCCCTCCAAGATGCTCGCTTGTCAAACTTAGACTAAAGTCAGGCAGCGGTGGTCATTTGGGTACAGACATCACACTGTGAAAAAACAATGACAAAAAACTTGAGAAACCATGGAACTTTCTCATTCACGTTAGGGTCACAATAGTGCTCAAGTAAGCAGTGGTGTCAATACTACGTTTTGCATAATTAGTACCCATATCTGAGAAGAGTAGGGGCATAACAAATAGGAGTATCCGCTCGAATGAACGAGCAGCTGACCGATCAAGTATTGATTGAGCGAGTTCAGAATGGCGATAAGCAAGCATTCAACCTGTTGGTAACAAAGTACCAGAATAAGGTATGTAATCTTATTTCCAGATACGTTAGTAATCCTGGCGATGTACCAGATGTAGCACAAGAAGCGTTTATTAAAGCTTACCGAGCTATCCCTAGCTTTCGTGGGGAAAGTGCGTTTTATACGTGGCTGTATCGCATTGCAGTGAATACTGCGAAAAATCACATTGTTGCTCAAGGGCGTAGACCTCCAGCGACAGATGTCGATGCTGAAGATGCTGAATTTTACGAAACAGGTAGTGCACTTAAAGAAATATCGAACCCTGAGAACTTAACGTTGTCCAAAGAATTGCAACGGGTGGTGTTCAGTGCAATCGAAGCTTTACCTGAAGATTTAAAAACCGCAATGACATTACGAGAGCTCGATGGCTTGAGTTATGAAGAAATTGCAGAAGTGATGGATTGCCCGGTAGGAACGGTACGATCGCGTATCTTCCGTGCTCGTGAGGCGGTGGAAAAGAAAATCAGACCTCTTTTGCAACGCTAGTACAAGTAATAACTATGGTGAAAATAATGGCTGACAAAGAAAAACTTTCAGCTCTCATGGATGGAGAATTGGTCGATAAGGCTTTAATTCAAGAGTTAGAGCAAGACCAAGAGAGCCGTGATGCTTGGCAGAACTATCACCTGATTGGTGATGTGATGCGAGGCGAAGCGCCAGCAAAACCTGAGTGGAATATTGCTGAAAGCGTGGCGTTAGCGTTAGAAGATGAACCTGCACACCGTGCGTTTGATTCGCACAGTGCAAATGTTATCTCAATTGCGGATACGCCAAAAGAGTCGCAACCAGAACCGCAAAAAGCAAAACGTCAGTTGCCAGGTTGGTTGACGCAGTTTGGTCAAGTTGCTGTTGCTGCATGTGTATCGCTTGTTGTTATTTTAGGTGTACAGCAGTACGGTGGTAGCGATTCAATGTCGCCGCAAACAGATCAATTACCTGTATTGCAGACGGTTCCGTTTGCTGGCAGCGCAGAACCAGTGAGTTTGACTCGTGAGTCTGTAGAACGTTCTGTAGGCGAGGCAAATATGCAAGAGCAGCGCAAGCGTGTTCATGCTATGCTGCGAGACTACGAATTGCAGTTACGAATTAACAGTGATGCATCTCAACAAGATGCAAATCTGAATCCGGATATTGAATGAAAAAATTTCTGATCAGCGCTTGCGCTCTGTTCAGTATGATGTCTTCTCAAGCCTTTGCTGGTGATAAGCCAGCGGAGGCTTTATTGCATCAAATGAGCGAGGCGAGTAAGAATTTAAGTTACGAACTCTCTTATATCCTTATCAAAAAGAACAGCATTGAGCCGTTGCTGTATCGTCATGCCACGCATGGTGACGATCAATATGCTCATCTTGTCTACTTAAGTGGCCCTGTGCGTGAAGTGATTCGTCGCGGAACTGAAGTAAGTTATATCGAAACGGGTTTAGAACCGTTCACCATCGAGTCAGGTAAAATGGTCGCTCCGACTATGCCTATGCTCAACACCAATATCGATGAGCTAAACTTGTATTACGACTATGTAAAAGTGGGCAGAGCTCGTGAAGCTGGTGTGGCAACACAAGTGCTGCGTATTGTTCCTAAAGACGGTCTGCGCTATTCATACGTACTATGGATCGATGAAAAGAGTAAATTGCCGTTACGTGCCGACCTTGTGGACCGAGATGGTGAGATGCTTGAACAATATCGCACTATTTCTTACACGGTAAACCCAAAAATCGCAGAGTTAATGAGTGGCCTGCAAGATGTTCAATTACCTGCTGTTCTCACCATGCCAAAAGGCGATATTGGGACCAGTAATTGGCAGGTTGGTTGGATCCCTGAGGGTTTCGAGCCGAACGAGCTCAACCGCTATCGAATGGCCGTTACTAACCAAATGGTGGAGAGTCAGCTGTATTCTGATGGTCTGTTTAGCTTCTCTGTTTACGTAGCAAACAAAGATGAGCATTCGTTAAAAGGGCAGTTGGTTCGCCAAGGCAGAAGAACGCTACACAGTTTTGTGAGCGGTCAACATGAAATCTCTGTTGTAGGAGACATTCCACCGACCACAGCACAGCGTATCGCCCAATCTGTCACATTTAATGTAACAAAGAGTAAATAACAATGATGACCGCGTTGGCTACCGTGACAGACGTGCATCGTCGCGGCAAGCAATTCGAAATTGATTTAAGTTGCGAACAGCAGACCAGTTGCAGTAGTTGCTCTTCACAGAAAAGCTGTGGAACGGGCGTTGTTACTAAAGCCATTGGTAACAAGAGTTTATCTTGGCACCTGCGCACGGATAAATCGGTGAAAATAGGTCAAGTCGTCGAGATTGGTTTTCCTGAGTCAAGCCTAATAAAATCAGCAATGGCGGTTTATTTACTGCCATTGTTTGGTTTGATTATCGGTGCGATGTTTGGTCACTTCCTATTAGCGCCGCTGACAGCCGGCGGGGAAGGCATCATCATATTGGCATCGGTATTGTTTGCCGCTGGTGGAATGTGGATCGCAAAACGTGTTTCTCGTCCGTTAGAAGATGAATCCAAGCGCCAAGTTACCCTCGTTCGGGTACTTGGAGAGCCAATCCAGTAAGTGCTGTCCCCCTCCACTAAAGGTTATTTGGGTATGTACTTTAAATTACGTGCGCCCGTTAACGAAATTCGGTAGAATCTGCCAACTTGATTGAAATGCCGTCAGTAGATGGCGTTTCTTACTGTCCCTATTTGTAAAGAGTTAGTCACCCTAAATCTATGAAGCACATTCGTAACTTTTCGATTATCGCCCACATCGACCATGGTAAGTCGACCCTATCAGACCGTCTAATCCAAGTTTGTGGCGGGTTAACCGATCGTGAAATGGCCGCACAGGTTCTGGATTCTATGGATCTTGAACGTGAGCGTGGCATCACCATCAAATCTCAGAGTGTGACGCTAAACTACACCGCTAAAGACGGTGAGACGTATCAGCTGAACTTCATCGATACTCCGGGGCACGTTGACTTTGCATATGAAGTATCACGTTCTCTAGCGGCTTGTGAAGGTGCGCTATTGGTTGTGGATGCGGGTCAAGGTGTTGAAGCTCAAACACTGGCTAACTGTTACACCGCGATCGAAATGGATCTAGAGGTTGTGCCAATCTTGAACAAGATTGACCTACCAGCAGCCGATCCTGAGCGTGTAGCGGAAGAAATTGAAGAAATCGTTGGTATCGATGCAATGGAAGCAACCCGCTGTTCTGCGAAGACAGGCATTGGTGTTGATGACGTTCTAGAGAACATTGTGTCAGCGATTCCAGCACCGGAAGGTGATCCAGATGCGCCACTACAAGCGCTGATCATAGACTCATGGTTTGATAACTACCTTGGCGTTGTTTCTCTAGTGCGTATTAAAAACGGCGAACTGAAGAAGAACGATAAGATCAAAGTGATGAGTACGGGCCAAGTTTGGGGTGTAGACCGCCTTGGTATCTTTACGCCAAAACAAGTAGATACCGATACCCTTCGTACTGGTGAAGTAGGTTGGGTTGTTTGTGGTATCAAAGACATTCTTGGTGCCCCTGTTGGTGATACGTTGACTCTAGCGAAGAATGGTTGTGATAAACCGCTACCTGGCTTTAAGAAAGTTAAACCTCAGGTTTACGCAGGTCTGTTCCCTGTATCTTCTGACGATTACGAGAACTTCCGTGACGCACTAGGCAAACTAAGCCTTAACGACGCATCGCTATTCTACGAGCCAGAAAACTCTGCGGCACTTGGCTTTGGTTTCCGTTGTGGTTTCCTTGGCATGTTGCACATGGAAATCATCCAAGAGCGTCTAGAGCGTGAATACGACTTGGATCTTATTACCACAGCACCAACGGTAGTTTACGAAGTTGAGAAGACGGATGGCGATCTGCTGTATGTTGATAGCCCAGCAAAACTACCAGCGATCAATGATATTGAAGAAATTCGTGAACCGATTGCGCGTTGTAATATCCTTGTGCCTTCAGAGTACCTCGGTAATGTAATCACCCTGTGTGTTGAAAAGCGAGGCAGTCAAGTTGATATGGTTTACCACGGTAACCAAGTCGCTGTGACTTACGATATTCCAATGGCTGAAGTGGTACTGGATTTCTTCGATCGTCTGAAATCAACATCACGCGGTTACGCATCTTTGGATTACAACTTCCAGCGTTTTGAAGCTTCGAACATGGTACGTGTAGACGTTCTTCTTAACGGTGACACTGTTGATGCATTGGCGATGATCACACACAAAGATCAGTCTCAGACTCGCGGTCGTCAGTTGGTAGAGAAGATGAAAGAATTCATCCCTCGCCAAATGTTTGATATCGCAATCCAAGCGGCAATTGGTAACCACATTATCGCTCGTTCAACGGTAAAACAGTTGCGTAAGAACGTTATTGCGAAATGTTACGGTGGTGACGTAAGTCGTAAGAAGAAACTTCTGAAGAAACAGAAAGAAGGTAAGAAACGCATGAAGCAGATCGGTAACGTTGAGCTGCCTCAAGAAGCGTTCCTAGCCATCCTTCACGTAGGTAAAGACTAACGTTGAACTTTGTCTCACACTTGTCGGTCTTAAGACGTTAGATATTAAAATAAGTGAAAGGGTTTCGGCTCTTTCACTTTCGTATTTTTAGATAAGGGAATTTAATGGCGAATACATTCTCACTGATGTTGGTTATTGCGACTTTGGTAACTGGCGTGGTTTGGCTATTGGAAAAGCTGGTTTTCGCGAAAAAGCGTCAGGAAAAACTGGCTGAGATTCAAGCTCAGACGTCTAATGGTTTGGATGCAGTGACCTTGCAAAAAGTAGAGCGTCAGCCTTGGTGGGTTGAAAATAGCGTCTCTATTTTTCCTGTGATCGCGTTCGTTTTAGTATTACGTTCTTTTATCTACGAACCATTTCAAATCCCATCAGGCTCAATGATGCCTACCTTGCTGGTTGGCGATTTCATTTTAGTTGAGAAGTACGCGTACGGTCTAAAAGACCCAGTATGGCGTACTCAGCTAGTGGAAACTGGTAAGCCTGAGCGTGGTGATATCGTGGTATTCAAATACCCACCACAACCAAGTGTGGACTACATTAAGCGTGTAGTTGGTTTGCCTGGTGATATCGTGCGTTATTCAAGTGATAAGCAGCTTTGCGTGCAAAGCCAAGGCGAATCGGCGTGTAAGCCAGTTAAACTGAGCAATGTTGAAGAAAGTCAGTTTAGCTCGAACGGTATTCCAATGATCCAACTGGATGAAAAATTGGGTAACGTTGAGCACAATATTTTGGTTAATCCTCTTGTGCGTAACCGCGTGGAGCAATATTTCCCACGCAGCGGCACGACAGAGTGGGTTATACCACAAGGTCAGTATTTTGTGATGGGTGATAACCGTGACAACAGTGCTGACAGCCGTTACTGGGGCTTTGTTCCAGAAGCAAACTTAGTCGGTAAAGCTGTCGCGATCTGGATCAGCTTCGAGTTTGATCGTGGCGCAGATAGTGTTCTACCTTCATGGATTCCAACTGGTGTGCGTTTTAACCGCATCGGTGGCATTCACTAACCATTCAAATATCGAGAGAGTATGAATTCTCCAATTGATAAACTAGAGAGAAAGCTCGGCTACCAGTTTCAAGATGCCGGGCTTATCAATTTGGCGCTGACGCACCGCAGCGCCAACAGTAAGCACAATGAACGTCTTGAGTTTCTGGGCGATTCAATTTTAAGTTTTGTCATCGCTGATGATCTGTACCATCGTTTCCCAAAAGTGAACGAAGGTGACATGAGCCGCATGCGTGCTACTTTGGTTCGCGGACATACATTGGCGGAACTGGGTCGTGAATTCGATCTAGGAGATTATTTAAAATTAGGTCCAGGTGAATTGAAGAGTGGCGGTTTTCGCCGAGACTCTATTTTAGCCGATGCGGTTGAAGCCATTATTGGCGCAATTTACCTAGACAGTGATCTTGAAGTTGTGCGAGGCATTGTACTGAGTTGGTATCAGTCACGCCTTGAAGCCATTAAACCAGGCGTTTCACAGAAAGATCCGAAAACTCGCCTACAAGAGTTCCTACAAGGCAGAAGAAAACCGCTGCCTGTCTACACAGTGACTAATATTAAAGGTGAAGCGCACAACCAAGAGTTCACGGTTGAGTGCGAAGTAGCAGGTGTGGATAAGCCTGTAATCGGTAAAGGCACCAGCCGCCGCAAGGCAGAACAAGCGGCTGCTGAAACAGCACTTGAGCAATTAACAAATGGCTGATAACGAATTCGATATCGATGCGTTTTTCGCATCACAGGGTGAGCCAAGCTCGCCAGAAAACCAACACTGTGGCTTTATTGCGATTGTTGGTCGCCCAAACGTAGGTAAGTCGACACTTCTGAACAAAATCTTGGGTCAGAAGATTTCGATCACCTCACGTAAGCCGCAAACAACACGCCACCGCATAATGGGTGTGGACACGGATGGCGATTACCAAGCGATTTACGTCGACACGCCAGGACTTCACATTGAAGAAAAGCGTGCGATTAACCGCCTGATGAACCGTGCGGCTAACTCATCTCTAAGTGATGTAAACCTAGTGTTCTTCTTAGTCGATGGTACGCATTGGACCAAAGACGATGAGATGGTGCTAACTAAGCTTCAAAAATCGAACTTCCCAGTTGTGCTTTGTGTCAATAAAGTCGACAACGTGCAAGATCGTAACGAGGTGATGCTACACATGGCTGAGGTGTCTAAGAAGATGGACTTCGTGGACGTTGTGCCAATCTCTGCCAAGCAAGGTAAGAACATTGACGTACTGCGTAAGCACGTGCGTAATCACTTACCTAAAGCAACGCATCACTTCCCAGAAGAATACGTGACTGACCGTTCTCAGCGTTTTATGGCGTCTGAGATTGTGCGTGAAAAGCTGATGCGCTTTACTGGTGAAGAGCTGCCATACTCAGTAACGGTTGAGATTGAACGTTTTGATTACAACCCAGAAACCGACGGTTTCCACATCAATGCCTTGATTCTTGTTGAGCGTAATGGCCAGAAGAAAATGGTGATTGGCAAAGGCGGCGAGAAGATTAAAACCATTGGTCGCGAAGCGCGTTTAGATATGGAAGAATTGTTCGGTCGTAAGGTTTACCTAGAAACTTGGGTAAAAGTGAAATCTGGCTGGGCAGACGACGAACGAGCGTTGCGATCGTTGGGTTATATAGACGATTTATAATCTTGGCTGCGAAGGTGCTTCGCTCCAACATCGATGAAAAATCAGTATCGATTAAAATAAGGAGCCGCTCGGCTCCTTATTTTTTATTTCACACTTTTTAGGCACAATGACTTAGATGAGTAATCTGTCTTCCGAAGGTTTACAGCGCTGTTTTGTATTGCACCGACGCCCTTACAGTGAATCGAGCTTAATCCTTGATGTATTTAGTGAGGAATATGGCCGAATGACTTTAATGGCCAAAGGTGCGCGCAGTAAGCGTTCGAACTTAAAAGGCGCATTGCAACCTTTTACCCCGCTATTACTTAAATGGTCGGGGAAAGGCTCAATGAAAACTTTGCGTCAAGCCGAGCCGATAAGCCTAGGTTTGCCGTTAACGGGCATTAATCTCTACTCAGCCATGTACGTCAATGAACTGATTGGCCGTATTTTGATGGCTGAAGTGCCGATGCCAGCACTATTTCATGATTATTTGCATGCGTTAACCGAGTTGGCGCACAACGAGAACCCTGAGCCTGCACTGCGTCGTTTTGAGTTAGCCTTGCTGTCTGCTATGGGGTATGGCGTGGATTTTTTGCATTGTGCAGGTACCGGCGAGCCCGTCGACCCAGAAATGACCTATCGTTACCGGGAACAGAAAGGGTTTATTGCTTCGGTTAGGCGCGATAACCTCACGTTTTTAGGGAATGAACTGATTGCTATCAGTGAGCGGCGGTTCGTCACTAAAGAGCAGCTAAAAGCGGCAAAACGCTTTACACGTATAGCCTTAAAGCCGTATCTTGGCGGCAAACCTTTAAAAAGTCGTGAATTTTTCATTCAGACCCCCAGAGCACGGAGTAACGGAAAATGAGCTCAATTTATTTAGGCGTCAATATCGACCATATTGCCACTCTACGTAATGCACGTGGTACAAAATACCCAGATCCTGTTCACGCTGCTGAAATTGCAGAGCGTGCAGGCGCGGACGGTATCACTATCCACTTACGTGAAGACCGTCGCCATATTTTGGATCGTGATGTACGTATTCTGCGTGAAACCATTCAAACGCGTATGAATCTAGAGATGGCAGTGACGGACGAAATGGTTGAGATTGCGCTGCAAACTAAACCAGAGTTTGTGTGTCTAGTGCCTGAAAAGCGTGAAGAACTGACGACGGAAGGTGGCTTAGATGTTGTAGGGCAGCTTGAAAAAATTAAAGCTGCGACGAAAAAGCTGACAGATGCCGGCATTAAAGTTTCGCTCTTTATTGATGCTGACCGTCAACAGATTGAAGCTGCGAAAAAGTGTGGCGCTCCGTTTATTGAGCTACATACTGGCCACTATGCAGATGCGACGACAGAAGACGAACAGCAAGCTGAACTGAAGAAGATTGCTGCTGGTGCGAGTTATGCACATGACCTAGGTATTATTGTTAATGCCGGGCATGGCCTGACTTATCACAATGTCGCACCAATTGCTGCATTACCAGAAATTTACGAACTCAACATTGGTCACTCAATCATTGGTCGCGCAGTATTTGATGGTTTAAATAAAGCGGTTGCTGACATGAAAGCACTGATGATTGAGGCTCGCCAGTCATAGGGCTATCTAGATGGCGATTATAGGGTTAGGGACCGACATTGCAGAAATTGAGCGTATTGAAAAAGCGTTAGCTCGTAGTGGTGAACCTTTTGCTCAGCGGATTCTTTCAGAAGAAGAAATGGCCAAATTCTCACAGCTTAAGCTGCAAGGTCGTTATCTTGCTAAGCGCTTTGCAGTCAAAGAAGCGGCCTCAAAAGCATTGGGAACAGGGATAGCAAAAGGGGTCACGTTTCACGACTTTTCCATCTCGAACGATGAGCTTGGAAAACCAGTACTCGCATTGACGGGCACAGCCAAGCAAATAGCGGATGCGATGGGTGTTAACCACATTCACCTGTCCATTTCCGATGAGCGTCATTACGCTGTGGCGACGGTCATTTTTGAATCCTAGCTTGTAAGTCTTAAACAAAATACTAAAAAGCCAGAGCATTTGCTCTGGCTTTTGTTTCTCTTCAATAGATCACTGTTCAAGGTATAACTTTGCGGTTGTTGTTACTTTAATCATTTCATCTTGCAGCTCGAACATTTCAGGCTCAACCTCCTCAAGACTGATCCCTGAGCGCAGTGCTTGCTCAAGCGTCGCACAGAGTGACTTCAGTCTTGGAACGCCACAATATGAACTACTGCCGTGCAGCTTATGGATGACATGAATTAGGTCATCACGAGAGATATCTTCTTGCTCCAGAGCTTGGTCAACGACTGCTTCTACTTCAGGGATGAACTCAATCAACATGCGTAGCATGTCTTTAGCGAGATCCTCTTTATTCGCGCTCTGTTTCAAGGCTGCTTGCCAATCAATAATCACATCCTGCTGAGGCGAAGAAACGGATTGTGGTGCGCTTCCTTCAGGTTCATCAACGTATGAAGGGGCGACTTTGCCAATGCTCTCTGTACAAGCATTTGGGTTCCAGTGAACCAAAACCTGTTGTAGCACATGCTCTTCAATAGGTTTGGTCAAGTAGTCATCCATTCCTGCCGAGAGCAAGCGGTCTCGTTCCCCTGCCATGGCATGTGCCGTTACCGCAATCACTGGCGTGTCTTTATTTAGCTCCAACTCTTTAATGTGCTTACAAGCGGTCACCCCATCCATTTGTGGCATTTGAATATCCATGAAGATTAAATCGTACTTTTTCTCTGTCGCCAGGTTCACCGCTTGCTGGCCATTGCTACAGGCGGTGACGGTTTCTACTCGTTCGCGGAGCAGTGCAGAGATCAGCTTCAAGTTTGCAGGGTTGTCATCCACTGCTAGTACAGTGAGAGGTAAACGGTCCCCTTCGCTTGGCGTAATTGGAGCGCTTAATACCGGTGGCGATTCTACATGTTCGCTAATCAGGCTTTGTAGCAACTTACGGCGAGACAATGGTTTCGTCAGGCACTGGACGTGATGCTCTGTCATTATTTGGTCCGCAAGCGCCAATTCGGTACTCGGTGTCCCTAGGAGAACACTCGGAGCCATGCGTTTCGCTTGTTCTATCCAAGGTGTAATAACTTCCGCATCGTGAGTCTGGTTGGCCGCTAAATTCAACAGTACATAATCATATTGTTCTTCGTTGTTTGGTAGCGAAGAGCGGTAGGTTACTAAAATACCCTCCTGACTTAGAATCTGTTGGGTTACGGATGCGGCTTGCATGTTTGGTTCAATCAGCAGTAACTGCTTCCCAGTCAGAAGTTCCACTTCAATCAGTTCGCTCATTGGCATCTCGGTTGAGTGCAAGCGCACCGTAAACCAGAAGGTTGAACCTTGGTGTAGACGGCTGGTTAAACTGATTTCGCCGCCCATCTGGCTCACCAGTTTCTGAGTGATAACCAGACCAAGACCAGTACCGCCGTAACGACGTGAAATACTTGCATCTGCTTGGCTAAAGGCTTGGAACAACTGCGCTTGCTGACGCTCAGAGATACCAATACCGGTATCACGCACCATGAATTGTAGTTCGACGGAGTCTCCTGATTGAGAGCGCATTTCTACGCTAACATCAATGTTGCCTCGCTCGGTAAACTTGATTGAGTTACCGACTAAGTTCGTCAAAATTTGCTGGATACGTAGTGGATCTCCAACTAAACCCGGTGGAATTTTAGGGTCCACTTTTAGGGTGATTTCTAACCCTTTCTCATGTGCACTTGTGGCTTGTAGGTTAATTACCTCTTCTAAACTTTCTCGGAAATCAAAAGGAATGTTTTCCAGCGCCAGCTTACCCGCTTCAAGTTTCGAGAAGTCGAGAATGTCATTGATGATATTCAGCAGGTTGTTCGCCGACTTCTCAATCGTCTGTAGGTAATCCGTTTGGCTGTTAGAAAGCTGCGTTTTAAGCATTTGACGAGTAAAGCCGATCACCCCATTGAGCGGAGTACGCAGCTCGTGCGACATGTTCGCCAAGAACTCTGACTTAACCCTGGCCGCTTCTTGCGCGCGTTTCTTCGCGATATCCAGCTCAACGTTCTGAATTTCTAGCTGCTCAAGCGTTTCACGTAAGTCGGACGTGGCTTGGTCTATACTGTGCTGCATCTCTACGTGATATTCTGATAACGATACCGCCATGGCGTTGATGCCATTTTTTAGCTGGTCTAACTCACCGTGCATTTTGCCTTCGATACGCACATCAAGATGACCGCGGCGAATGCGGTCAACGACATTCTTCATGTGGGTGATAGGTTGGGTCACATCGTGCATTAGACGTGAAGCAAACACACTTGCTAAGCCAAGACCGAGAACCAGAACTAAAAACGCAGAAAAGACTTCTTGATACTGTTGCAGCCTCAAGGAGGAGAGATCTAACTCGACGGCGATGTAACCAATCGCTTTTGTGCCTTGGCTTTCGTTCGACAACTCCGCTAAGTAGTGACCTTCTGACAAAATGGGGACACGCAATATCAGTGAGTTTTCGTAGATTTCCGAATTACCCAGTTGCGGGATCGGTTTATCTTTGGGAAACATCAAGGCTTCAAAATTAGGATGAAAGTTAGAGGTCACAAAGAGCTCATGATGTTCATCAAATACCGCGATACTACGAACCAGTTTGGAGTTTTTGCGGTGCGCGTAGCTTATCAAGCGACGTACCGCCTCTCGGCTTTCTGATAGTAGATGAGTTTCACTGGCAATCGCCAGCGGCTCAATAATGCTGTTACCAGTGGTGATAACTTGTTTCTCAAGGTCTTGGTAGCGGTTAAATGAGAAAAAGCCGCTCAGTAATAAACCAATAATGAGAGTGGGAGCGAGAGTTAGTGTAATTACACGTGCTCGTAAGCCATATCTGGTCATGTTATCTAATTACATCGGAGTCTGGATATGGGAAAATAACGCATTATTTCTCAAGCGCACGATAAAGCCTTGAGCAAAGAAGTGACGTCACCGAATAAACGGTAAGCATAATCAAGTCACTCGAATCACACAACGGCTGCAATCAAGAATAGTGAAGCCGAAGAGCAATTACACATAAATCAGGCATAGAGCATGGCACGCATCTTTCAACCGAAAAAGAAAACCCAACTCAATACTCGGCACCAAGCAGTGCAAGTAGAGCGTTTAGATCACCACGGCGCAGGCATTGCTTACCTCAAAAAGAAGCCATTGTTTATCGATGGAGCACTGCCGGGTGAGGAGGTGGTCACTCAATTGGTGGAAGAAAAGAGCAAATACGCTCGCGGTAAGTTGATTAAAATCCTTAAGCCGAGTGAAGCTCGTGTGGAGCCATTTTGCCCACATTATCATGAGTGCGGTGGCTGTGATTTGCAGCATCTAGATTATGACCAACAATTGACGTACAAACAGCAAACGTTGCGTCAGCTAATGCGAAAATTTTCAGGCAGTGACATTGAACTAGATGCCCCGTTATTGGGATATTCGCAGGCCTACCGTCGCCGTGCGAGAGTGAGCTTGTTTGTTGATAAAAAAACACGTCAGCTACATTTTGGTTTCCGTAAAAAGCAGAGTAAGCAAATTGCGCAAGTGACCGATTGCCCAGTGCTGGCACCGGAACTGAATGTTTTGCTGCCAGAGATTTACTCAGCCCTAAAAGCGTTCAAAAAGCCTGAACAATTGGGTCATGTAGAGCTGGTACTTGGTGATAATGGGCCGTGTATTACGCTGCGCCACTTGAGCGCTCTGACAACGAGTGAAACTCAATCTCTAACGGAGTTGGCAAAACGTCATGGCGCATCGTTGTACTTAATGCCATCGACAGAACAATTAGACCTTATCGAAGGCGATATGCCTTTTTATCAAGAAGTTGGAGTGAAAATCCCTTTTGCACCAAATAACTTTATTCAAGTAAACCAAGGTGTAAACCAACAAATGGTCAAGCAAGCGGTTGAGTGGTTAGACCCACAAAAGAGTGACCGAGTGTTAGATTTGTTCTGTGGTTTAGGCAACTTTAGTTTACCAGTTGCGAAATTAGCTAAGCACGTGGTTGGAGTAGAGGGTGTTGCAGAGATGGTAGAAAAAGCCACAAACAATGCATCTTTGAACCAAATCAATAACGCGCAATTTTATCACGCTAACCTTGAGCAAGATTTTGAAGGCCAAGCCTGGGCCGCAGAGCGGTTTGATAAAGTATTATTAGACCCGGCACGCGCGGGAGCGAGTGGGATCATCGATCAAGTTTCTGAGCTTGGCGCACAGCGTGTAGTTTATGTTTCTTGTAATCCTGCTACCCTTGCTAGGGATAGTCAAAGCTTGATAGAGCAAGGCTATAAATTAACGAAATTAGGTATGCTGGATATGTTCCCTCATACCAGTCATCTAGAATCGATGGCATTGTTTGAAAAGTCCTAACTTTAGGACTTTGACCCCTTATTTGTGGTGGGTGGTCATAAAGCCAGCGTGTACGCGCGGTAAAAAGAACTAACCTGGACGGTGTTAGTCAAACCACACGAATATAATAATTAGGATGATGAGATGGTTGCGGTAAGAAGCGCGCATTTAAACCAAGATGAACAGTTTGAACTCGAAAACTGGGTGGCTAGCCTAGGACAAGAGAAAAACACAGCCTCACGCTTAATCGAAGTATATCGAGATTGCCAGACAGTATTAGCTGATAACGAGCAAGCGGAACTGTTGTTGTGGCGTGGACGAGAAATGATCGAAATTTTGATCACCTTGTCTATGGATCAAGCCACTTTAGTGGCTGCTCAACTGTTTCCTTTGGTTTCAAGTGGTGCTTTTAACAGAGAAATTCTGGAAGAGAAATACAGCAAAGAAATCATAAAATTAATCGACGGCGTTGAAGAAATGGCTGCTATTGGCCAACTCAACGTCAACATGGAAGGCAGTGCAGCGTCATCTCAGGTAGATAACGTACGCCGCATGCTGCTTGCCATGGTGGATGACTTCCGCTGCGTAGTTATCAAGCTCGCGGAACGAATTTGTAACCTTATTGAAGTTAAAAAAGCGCCAGATGAAGTTCGACGTGCGGCGGCAAAAGAGTGTGCCAACATCTATGCGCCGCTAGCAAACCGATTAGGCATCGGTCAGCTGAAATGGGAAATTGAAGATTACGCTTTCCGCTACCAACAGCCGGAAACTTACAAACAAATTGCCAAGCAGCTTTCTGAGAGGCGCATCGTTCGTGAACAGTACATCAAAGACTTTGTTGAAGACCTCACGCACGAAATGGAAGTATCGGGCATCAATGCCGAAGTGAGTGGTCGACCTAAGCACATCTACAGCATTTGGCGAAAAATGCAGAAAAAGAGTTTGGCCTTTGATGAGCTGTTTGATGTGCGAGCAGTGCGTATCATCGCAGACAAACTGCAAGATTGTTACGCGGCTTTAGGCGTAGTTCACACCAAATACAAGCACCTGCCGAGCGAGTTTGATGACTACGTTGCTAACCCTAAACCAAACGGTTATCAATCGATCCATACAGTAATTCTAGGGCCAGAAGGCAAAACCATCGAGATCCAGATTCGTACCAAGCAAATGCATGAAGAGTCGGAACTGGGGGTTGCAGCGCACTGGAAATATAAAGAAGGGGCAAGCAGCCGAAGCGGTTATGATGAGAAGATCACGTGGCTGCGTAAGCTACTGGATTGGCAAGAAGAAATGTCTGACTCTGGCGAAATGCTCGATGAGCTGCGTAGCCAAGTCTTTGATGACCGTGTTTATGCCTTTACACCACGTGGTGATGTTGTCGATTTGCCAATGGGGGCAACGCCGCTAGATTTTGCCTATCACATTCACTCCGAAGTGGGACACCGTTGTATCGGTGCCAAAGTCGGAGGTCGTATTGTGCCGTTCACGCATAAATTACATATGGGTGACCAAGTCGAGATTATCACTCAGAAAGAACCTAACCCATCACGTGACTGGTTAAACCCATCATTAGGCTTCGTTCATTCTGGTCGTGCGCGTGCCAAAATTAACGCCTGGTTCCGAAAACAAAGCCGTGAGAAGAACCTTGAAGCAGGTCGTGAAATCCTTGAGCATGAGTTAGCCAAAATTGGCGCAACGTTAAAAGATGCAGAGCATTACGCCCTCAAGCGGTTTAACGTCAAAACACCAGATGAATTGTATGTTGGGGTAGGTAGCGGTGATTTGCGCATCAACCAAATCATTAACCATATCAACGCATTAGTTAACAAGCCAACGGCAGAGGAAGAAGACCAGCAAGCACTGGAAAAACTGCAAGAAGCTGAGCATAAGTCACCCGCGCAAAGCCGACCGAAAAAAGACGCCGTCGTTGTAGAAGGCGTCGATAACCTAATGACACATCTAGCACGTTGCTGTCAGCCAATTCCAGGTGACGATATCTCTGGTTACATAACGCAAGGTCGTGGGATTTCAGTACACCGTAGTGACTGTGAACAGCTAGAAGAACTGCGCCATCATGCGCCAGAGCGCATCATTGATACTGTCTGGGGCAGCGGCTTCGTCGGGTCATACATCCTCACCGTCCGTGTTGAAGCGATGGAGCGAGGTGGTCTACTCAAAGACATTACGACACTGTTCGCCAACGAAAAGATCAAAGTGACCAGTATGAAGAACCGAGTCGATTACAGACGTCAACTTGCCATCATGGACTTTGACCTAGAAGTCACTAATATTGAGGTGCTTTCGCGGGTTTCGAAACGTGTGGAACAGATCAAGGATGTCATGACGGTGAAACGCCTCGGCTAAAACTCTCGTCATAGTTATCGTTGTAGCGTTGTTGACTGCACGCACTCGCTCCATCACATGGTGAACCATGCTCAGGAGTCTCGTTTGTTTGTCGCCTAGCTACAACTTCAACTATTTACAGAGTTACACTTGCGTCATATTTGGCTTTTTATCTGCGTTAGCTGCACTTATTCCGACGTGCCGGCTCAGGGGCATCACATAGTAGGCTATGCTCAGGAGTCGCGAAAACTTGTTGCCTTGTCAAAGTAACAATTACTTAGTGAAAGCTGCTGAGAAAATATAATGTAGAAGGTGAGTGGTTTTGGCCGCTCACCTTTTTCTTTAGTAGAAAGGTTTAAAGGAACAAAAAATGAGTCATCCAATTGAACAATTAGAACAAATCATGGCGAAGTTGCGTGACCCAGAAAACGGTTGCCCTTGGGACTTAAAACAAACCTTTGACACCATCGTTCCGCATACAATAGAAGAAACCTACGAGGTGGTGGACGCGATTCAAAATCGAGATTGGCCCAATCTAAAAGAAGAGCTAGGGGATTTGTTGTTTCAGGTGATTTTTTACAGTCAGCTAGCGAAAGAGCAAGAGCTGTTCGACTTTTCGGATGTCGTCGAAACCGTGAACGAAAAACTGACTCGTCGCCACCCGCATGTTTTTTCAGATGTTGAGTTTGAATCTGACGAGGAAATTAACGCGAACTGGGAAGCGGAAAAAGCAAAAGAAAAAGCCCTAGTAGGCAAAGCGGAAGAAAGTATCCTAGACTCAATACCAAACTCTTTACCGGCACTTTCTCGTGCTACAAAAATTCAGAAAAAATGTGCAAAATTTGGGTTTGATTGGGATTCACTTGGCCCGGTTGTCGATAAAGTACGAGAAGAAATTGACGAAGTCATGGAAGAGGCACTGCAAGTTCAGCCCGATGAAGAGAAAGTTGAGTTGGAGCTCGGTGATTTGCTATTTGCGACTGTCAATTTGGCTCGCCACCTTGATAAAAACCCAGAAGTCGCGCTAGGAAAAGCAAACGTAAAGTTTGCGCGACGTTTTAAACAAGTTGAAGGCAAGGTCCAGCAGTCAGGCAAAGTACTTACAGATTGTTCTTTATCAGAACTTGACCATTTTTGGGATGAAGTAAAACAAGAAGAATCGAGGCAGAGGTAAACTGGCAGAATACATAATATAAGGTCAGCTTGTTTGGTTACACGAAAACGGACTTTGGTTTGTCTTTGCTCACTTTGATTTGAAGCAAAAAATAAAAAATTACGGTGTGATAGATTTCACGTTGTGGCGGTAAGGAGCTTCTGGTATATTTATCTCCCGTCCAGAAGCACTCCATTTCCCTCATTCAACCAATTTCAGGTTAAACATGACGACAAATTACATTTTTGTTACTGGCGGGGTTGTATCCTCTCTAGGTAAAGGTATTGCAGCAGCATCTCTTGCGGCTATTCTAGAAGCTCGTGGTCTTAAAGTGACTATGATGAAGCTTGACCCTTACATCAACGTTGACCCGGGCACAATGAGCCCTACTCAGCACGGTGAAGTGTTCGTTACAGAGGATGGCGCAGAGACTGACCTTGACCTTGGTCACTACGAGCGTTTCATCCGTACCAAGATGACCAAGCGTAACAACTTCACTGCAGGTCGTGTTTATGCCGACGTACTTCGTAAAGAACGTCGTGGTGACTACCTAGGCGCAACTATTCAAGTTATCCCTCATATCACTAACGCAATCAAAGATCGCGTTATTGCAGGTTCTGAAGGCCATGATGTGGCTATCGTTGAAGTTGGCGGTACTGTTGGTGATATCGAATCACTACCATTTATGGAAGCGATTCGTCAGCTAGCTGTTGAGCTAGGCCGTGAGCGCGCAATGTTCATGCACCTAACACTTGTTCCTTACCTAGCGGCAGCGGGCGAAGTGAAAACTAAGCCGACGCAACACTCTGTAAAAGAACTTCTATCTATCGGTATTCAGCCAGACATCCTAGTTTGCCGTAGCGATCGCGTTATTCCTGCGAATGAGCGTAAAAAAATCGCACTGTTCTGTAATGTTCCAGAAAAAGCAGTAATTTCAATGAAGGATGTAGACTCTATCTACAAGATCCCTCAGTTGATTAAATCTCAAGGGCTAGATGACCTTGTGTGTGCTCGCTTTGGTATTACTGCTCCTGAAGCAGACCTTTCTGAATGGGAACAGGTTATCTACGAAGAAGCAAATCCTACTGGTGAAGTAACCATCGGTATGGTTGGTAAATACATTGAATTACCAGATGCATACAAATCTGTGAACGAAGCGCTTAAACACGCTGGCTTGAAAAACCGCCTAAGCGTCACAATTAAGTATGTAGACTCACAAGATATCGAAACAAAAGGCGTTGAACTTCTAGAAGGTTTGGACGCAATCCTAGTACCAGGTGGCTTCGGCGATCGTGGTATTGAAGGCAAGATCCGTGCGGCTCAATATGCACGTGAAAATAACGTGCCTTACCTAGGTATTTGTTTGGGTATGCAAGTTGCACTAATCGAATACGCGCGTAACGTTGCGGGTATGGAAGGTGCACATTCAACAGAATTTAACAAAGAG
Source organism: Vibrio sp. 779(2023) (assembly GCF_033344285.1). Classification (NCBI taxonomy): domain Bacteria; kingdom Pseudomonadati; phylum Pseudomonadota; class Gammaproteobacteria; order Vibrionales; family Vibrionaceae; genus Vibrio; species Vibrio sp. 779(2023). The sequence continues at coordinate 18,444 of NZ_JAWPOM010000020.1, read as the reverse complement.
ACTAAGTACCCTGTGGTAGGTTTGATCACAGAGTGGGTAGACGAATCAGGTAGCGTAGAAGAGCGTACTGAAAAGTCTGACCTAGGCGGTACGATGCGTCTTGGTTCACAGCTGTGTCACCTAGAGAAAGGGACTAAAGCTCGTGAACTGTACGGTAGCGCGACGATCCATGAACGTCACCGTCACCGTTACGAAGTGAATAACGTGCTTCGTCCGCAAATCGAAAAAGCAGGCCTAAAAGTATCAGGTCTATCTGCGGACAAGAAGTTAGTGGAAATGATTGAGAACCCAGCTCACCCATGGTTTGTAGCGGCTCAGTTCCACCCAGAATTCACCTCGACTCCTCGCGATGGACATCCATTGTTTGCAGGTTTTGTTAAGGCTGCGGGCCAAAACGCACGCGGCGAATTCGAGAAGTAAAAGGATACGGGCGGCGGCGAAGGTTGTGCTGCTGCCCTTTAAGATTGACATTTATATTTGAAACGAGAGGAAACATTAATGTCTAAGATCGTTAAAGTTCTAGGTCGTGAAATCATCGACTCACGTGGTAACCCAACTGTAGAAGCTGAAGTACACCTAGAAGGCGGTTTCGTAGGTATGGCGGCAGCTCCATCTGGCGCATCTACTGGTTCTCGCGAAGCTCTTGAGCTACGTGACGGTGACAAAGCACGTTTCCTAGGTAAAGGTGTTCTTAAAGCAGTTGAAGCTGTAAACGGCCCAATCGCTGAAGCTCTAGTTGGCAAAGACGCTAAAGACCAAGCTGCAATCGACGCAGTAATGATCGAACTAGACGGCACTGAAAACAAATCTAAATTCGGTGCTAACGCTATCCTAGCTGTTTCTCTAGCAAACGCTAAAGCTGCTGCTGCTGCGAAAGGCATGCCTCTATACGAGCACATCGCTGAGCTAAACGGCACTGCAGGTCAGTTCTCTATGCCTCTACCAATGATGAACATCATCAACGGTGGTGAGCACGCAGACAACAACGTTGACATCCAAGAGTTCATGATCCAACCAGTTGGCGCTAAGACTCTTAAAGAAGGTCTACGTATCGGTGCAGAAGTATTCCACAACCTAGCTAAAGTTCTTAAGTCTAAAGGCTACAGCACTGCAGTTGGTGATGAAGGTGGTTTCGCTCCTAACCTTAAATCTAACGCTGAAGCTCTAGAAGTTATCGCAGAAGCTGTTGCAGCTGCTGGTTACGAACTAGGTAAAGACGTAACTCTAGCTATGGACTGTGCTGCATCTGAGTTCTTCGACAAAGAAGCTGGCATCTACAACATGAAAGGCGAAGGTAAAACTTTCACTTCTGAAGAGTTCAACCACTACCTAGCTGAGCTAGCTAACCAATTCCCAATCGTTTCTATCGAAGACGGTCTAGACGAGTCTGACTGGGATGGCTTCAAGCACCAAACTGAACTACTAGGTGACAAGCTTCAACTAGTAGGTGACGATCTATTCGTTACTAACACTAAGATCCTTGCTGAAGGTATCGAGAAAGGCGTAGCTAACTCTATCCTTATCAAGTTCAACCAAATCGGTTCTCTAACTGAGACTCTAGCTGCAATCAAGATGGCTAAAGACGCAGGTTACACAGCAGTAATCTCTCACCGTTCTGGCGAAACTGAAGATGCAACTATCGCTGACCTAGCGGTAGGTACAGCAGCAGGTCAAATCAAAACTGGTTCTATGAGCCGTTCTGACCGTGTTGCTAAGTACAACCAGCTAATCCGTATCGAGGAAGCTCTAGGTGAGCGCGCTCCTTTCAACGGTCTTAAAGAAGTTAAAGGTCAAGCTTAATTCTTAATTGAATTAACCGCTTAACTTAAAGCTTTCAAAACACCCTGCCTTGGCGGGGTGTTTTTTTATATAACGGAAGCGCACTCCTCCATGTTTCAAGTAAGCGGTCTCAAAGAAGTTAAAGATCAAGCTTAATTCTTATTGAGTAAAGTTTCGCTAAATAGCTTTTTGAAACCATCGCTACGGCGGTTTTTTGTATTTATAGGTTTGTATTTTTGGCTCTTACTTTGGTCATGGGTAAGGAGCGCTTCCTATGAGCTTGTTTCATTTTGCTGCTTATTTCTTGTAAGGAGCGTGTGAGTCTCCCTTTCTCCCCTAGAGGCAACCTCGCATTTATGCTATATATGTCACCTTATCTAATTCCTTCCGGTACAGAATGTTAGCAGCGATATGCGAATCTTTGTTATAGCCCTTACGCTACTGTTTGGCTTGCTTCAATACACTCTATGGTTTGGTAAAAACGGAGTGTCTGACTACTACACAGTAAAAGATGAAATTGAAGTTCAGCAACAAGTGAACAGCAAGCTACAAGCTCGCAACAATGAAATGTTCGCTGAGATTGATGACTTAAGGCAAGGTCTTGATGCGATTGAAGAACGTGCGCGTCATGAGCTCGGTTTAGTTAAAGATGGCGAGACTTTTTACCGCATTATAGGTGAGGAAAACCATTAAAATGTTGGATATGAACTCATCGCATATCGCAATTGTGCCTGCTGCTGGTGTGGGTAGCAGAATGAAGGCAGATCGCCCTAAGCAATATTTATTGATCGAAGGTAAAGCGGTACTGGAACATACCGTAGAGAAACTGCTTTCTCACCCAAATATTTCTAAGGTTGTCGTTGCCGTTACTGACGGCGACCCATATTACCCAGAATTGTCCGTTTCTAAGCACCCAGATGTGATTCGTGTAGCTGGTGGTAAAGAAAGAGCAGACTCTGTGTTATCAGGGCTAAACTATGTCAATGAGCATCTGGAAAGCGAGTGGGTATTAGTTCACGACGCTGCAAGGCCATGTGTATTAACATCCGACATTGACCGTTTGATTGATGTTTGCTGCGCCCACTCAACGGGTGGCATTCTCGCATCTCCTGTGAGAGATACAATGAAGCGAGCAAACGCAGTGCAAGATATCGATCATACGGTAGATAGAGAAGCATTGTGGCATGCACTGACTCCACAAATGTTTAAAACTCAGCAGCTTACTCAAGCACTGGCTGACGCATTAGAACAGGGTGTAACTATTACTGATGAAGCCTCGGCTTTGGAGTGGTTAGGCGAGAAGCCAGCCTTAGTTCAAGGGAATGCGAACAATATAAAAATCACTCAGCCAGAAGACCTTGCGTTAGCCGAGTTTTATCTAAGCCGTGAGCGCGGCGAATAAAGAAAGGATAGAAAATGATTCGAATTGGTCATGGTTTCGATGTACATAAATTCGGTGGTGAAGGCCCAGTCATTATTGGTGGTGTAGCAATCCCTTATGAGCAAGGTTTGATTGCACACTCAGATGGCGATGTAGCGTTGCATGCGTTAACGGATGCTCTGCTGGGCGCGATTGCTGCCGGCGATATTGGTCGTCATTTCCCAGATACGGATGATAAATGGAAAGGCGCAAACAGTCGTGAATTACTGAAAGACGTTTACCGTCGAGTTAAAGAGCAAGGCTACCGTCTTGGCAATGCTGATGTAACCATCATGGCACAAGCGCCTAAAATGGCACCACACATTGACGCAATGTGTGCGGCGATAGCCGAAGACCTAGAAACCGACATTAGTAACATTAACGTAAAAGCGACGACGACAGAACGTCTCGGTTTTACTGGACGCAAAGAAGGCATTGCAACGGAAGCCGTTGTACTTCTGTTTAAGCAATAACTAGCAATTTGCTCCTCTAAGCTGTGATATCAGCGGAAACACATCATGTCAGACATTTTATCTTCATTGGCTTACCTAACGGGTAAGCCAGTTGCATCGGCAAAAATTAAAGCGCAGCCAGAGCATTTTCAGGTTCGCGAAGATTTAGGTTTTGCCTTTACGGGCGAAGGCGAGCACTTAATGGTTCGTATCCGTAAAACGGGCGAGAACACCAGCTTCGTTGCTAACGAGTTAGCAAAAGCCTGTGGTGTTAAGTCGAAAGACGTTAGCTGGGCGGGTCTTAAAGACCGTCATGCGGTGACGGAACAGTGGTTAAGTGTCCATTTACCAAAAGGTGAAACGCCAGATTTTTCAGCGTTTTTGGCTCAATACCCAAGTATCGAAATCCTTGCAACAGATCGTCACAATAAAAAACTGCGTCCTGGTGACCTAGTAGGGAACGAGTTCGTGGTTACTTTGTCTGAAGTGACAGATATAGCGGATGTAGAGCAACGTCTTGAAAAAGTGAAACAAGTTGGCGTGCCAAACTACTTTGGTAGTCAGCGTTTTGGTAACGATGGCAACAACCTTGAAGAAGCACGTCGATGGGGACGCGAAAACGTTCGTACCCGCAATCAAAACAAGCGAAGCATGTATTTATCAGCGGCTCGTTCGTGGATTTTCAACCGCATCGTTTCAGCTCGTCTAGAGAATGGTGTGTTTGATAAGTTCATTGATGGTGACATTGCACGGACGAATTCTGGCACTCAGTTGATTGATGCAAACAACATCACTGATTTGCAAGTACAATTTGCACAAGGTGAAGCGGCAATTACCGCTGCGCTTGCTGGCGATAATGCACTGCCTACTCAAGCCGAGGCTCTGGCATTAGAGCAACCGTTTTTAGACGAAGAGCCTTACCTCATGGCGCTGATTCGTGGTAATCGCATGCGCCACGATCGTCGCGATATTGCGCTGAAGCCAAAAGATTTAGCTTGGACGGTTGAAGGTAACAACATTACGCTGACTTTCTCACTGGATGCGGGATCTTTTGCGACCTCTATTGTTCGTGAGTTAGTTAATGAGGTTGAAGTAGAAAGAGAATACTAATGGAACAGGATTCACGAAACCCGAAGCCCTTAAGAGTCTTAATCAGCAATGATGATGGTGTTCATGCACAAGGGATTCATGCCCTCGCTGATGAGTTGAGAGATATCGCCGAAGTGACCATTGTCGCACCTGATCGAAATCGTTCAGGTGCTTCGAATTCACTCACATTAGAACAACCATTACGCGTGACTGAAATTGCCCCAAATATCTACTCAGTGCAAGGCACGCCCACGGATTGTGTGCATTTCGCGCTGAATGAGCTAATGAAAGATGATTTGCCTGATCTTGTTCTGTCAGGAATCAACCATGGCGCTAATTTGGGTGATGATGTTCTTTATTCTGGAACAGTAGCAGCCGCCATGGAAGGTCATTTCCTTGGCGTTCAGTCGGTGGCTTTTTCACTAGTGGGTAAGCGACATTTCGAATCCGCCGCTAAAATTGCACGTCAAATTGTACAACAGCATTTAGCGTCGCCGATTCCAACGAATCGTCTACTGAACGTAAACGTGCCTGACTTACCATCAGAGAATTTAGGTGAAATTGAAGTTACGCGTTTAGGTGCACGTCATCACGCAGAGAATATGATCAAGCAGAAAGATCCGAGAGGCCATGACATTTATTGGTTAGGGCCACCAGGAAAGGAGCAAGATGCAGGAGAGGGCACGGACTTTTATGCAATTGAGCATGGCCGAGTTTCAATGACGCCTCTGCAAGTTGATCTCACCGCTCACGAGTCGCTGCGTGCTATGGATAGTTGGTTAAAGGAAGAGAAGTAATGAGTAACCCACATGCTGACAGGTTGATAGCGTTTCTTATCTCCAGTGGCATCAAAGACCAAAGAGTTCTGGATGCTATCCAACGCTTGCCACGAGAAAGCTTTGTTTCTCAAGCGATGATGCACCAAGCCTATGATAACAATGCGTTACCAATTGGTCAGGGACAAACTATTTCTCAGCCTTATATCGTTGCTCGTATGACCGAGTTGCTTGAGCTAGAGCCGGCGAGTCGTGTTCTGGAAATCGGAACGGGATCGGGTTATCAAACCGCGGTACTGGCGCAAATTGTTGATCATGTATACTCCGTTGAGCGAATTAAATCGTTGCAATGGGAAGCAAAGCGTCGCCTGAAGCAATTGGATATTTACAATGTTTCAACTAAGCATGCTGATGGGTGGCAGGGCTGGGAAGCGCGAGGTCCTTTCGATGCTATCATTGTTACCGCTGCCGCTGAAGTGATTCCCCAAGCTCTTCTCTCACAATTAAGAGATGGCGGCAAAATGGTCATTCCTGTTGGAGATACGGAGCAACAGTTATTAAAAATAGAGCGTAAGGGAGACGAATATCTCTCTACCGTTGTAGAAATGGTTCGGTTCGTACCTCTGGTTGCGGGTGATTTAGCTTAAGGGTTAGGGATAGGTGAATAAGTTACTACGTCATATTGGTATTAGCTTTGTGTTTGCTGCAGGACTAGTTGGTTGTGCAGCGCATTCCCCTGCACCTGTCTCTAGTCTAAAAAAAGACTATTCAAGCCTTGAAAGAGGGAGTTACAGAGGGAGTTATTATGAGGTAAAAAAAGGCGATACGCTTTACTTCATAGCTTATGTCACAGATAAAGATGTAAATGATCTTGTTCGTTACAATGAGTTAACTCAGCCTTACACTATCTACCCAGGACAGAGGCTAAAACTTTGGGCTCCGAAATATGTCGCCCCTAAATATGGTCAAAAAGTTGAACCCGTTGTGGCTCCTGTTGTTACGACACCCCCAGCTCCAGTGACGAAAACATCAACAGCCTCTAAACCTAAACCTTCGAGTAAAAACTCTAGTCAAAAACCTACAGAGACTAAGCCTAAAGTCGTACAAAAACAGCCTCCAAAGAAGGTTGAACAATCGAAAACAAAGGAGTATGTTGGTTCAAAAGATAACCAAAAAGTGAAGCAAAAAGCGCCAACTACCACAGCAAAGAGTGATAAAGTCTCAAAGTGGTTGTGGCCAACAAAAGGGAGAGTAATCAAGAACTTTTCGGCGGGAGAACAGGGAAATAAAGGTATCGACATCGCAGGACAGCGTGGTCAACCTATCGTTTCAACCGCAGCCGGCACAGTCGTTTATTCAGGCAATGCGCTACGAGGTTATGGCAACTTAATTATAGTAAAGCATAACGACAATTATTTAAGCGCATACGCACATAATGACAAACTGCTGGTCACAGAAGGACAAAGCGTAAAAAGCGGACAAAAAATCGCCACCATGGGTAGTTCAGGTGCAAAGTCGGTCAAACTACACTTTGAAATTCGCTATCAAGGTAAATCAGTGAATCCAAAACGCTATTTGCCTTAAAACTTTGAAAAACAACTTGCGACATCATTTAGCGACATATTGAGTTGTCATGTCTTGCTAACTCGCCAGGGGGAGGCGTTATGAGTATCAGCAACACAGTAACCAAAGTTGAAGAGTTTGCATTTGACAATGCGTCAGTGAAGACCATTGATAACGAACTCGAAAGATCATCATCCACAGAAAGCAAAGCGACTGCGCGTGAAGAATTTGACGCGAGCAGTAAAAGCTTAGATGCAACTCAGTTGTATTTGGGCGAAATTGGCTTCTCACCTTTACTTACTGCCGAAGAAGAAGTGCTTTACGCAAGACGCGCCCTACGTGGCGACGAAGCGGCACGCAAACGTATGATCGAAAGTAACCTACGTTTGGTTGTTAAGATTTCTCGTCGATACAGTAACCGTGGTCTAGCACTACTTGATCTGATTGAAGAAGGTAACCTCGGCTTGATCCGAGCGGTCGAAAAATTCGACCCAGAACGTGGTTTCCGTTTCTCTACTTACGCAACGTGGTGGATCCGACAAACGATAGAGCGAGCGTTGATGAACCAAACTCGCACGATCCGTCTACCTATCCATGTAGTGAAAGAGCTGAACATTTATCTGCGTACTGCGCGTGAACTTTCTCAAAAGCTCGATCACGAACCGACCGCAGAAGAAATTGCTGCTCAATTAGATATTCCAGTCGAAGACGTAAGCAAAATGTTACGCCTTAATGAGCGTATTAGCTCTGTCGACACGCCAATCGGTGGTGACGGTGAGAAAGCGCTGCTGGATATTATTCCTGATGCAAACAACTCTGATCCAGAAGTTTCGACTCAAGATGACGACATCAAATCATCGTTGATTCATTGGTTAGAAGAGTTGAATCCGAAACAGAAAGAAGTGCTTGCACGACGCTTCGGCCTACTAGGCTATGAGCCTTCGACGCTGGAAGAAGTTGGTCGAGAGATTGGTCTGACACGTGAGCGAGTACGTCAAATACAAGTGGAAGGTTTACGTCGTCTTCGTGAAGTCCTAATCAAACAAGGTTTGAATATGGAAAACTTGTTTAACGTAGAAGACGATTAAACAATCCGTATTTCACTAGATACACAAAAGGCTATGGTTCCCCATAGCCTTTTTTCTTTTTTGCTCGTCGGTGTGAGTCTGTTTACAGCATCTTCTTCAAGCGATACAGCTCTTCAAGAGCTTGGCGTGGCGTTAAGTCGTCAGGGTCAATACCTGACAGAGCTTGTTCGACCTCGCTAGGCTCTGGAATCAGGCTCAACTGGTTAGCCACATCTACTGCACTTGGACGTGGTGTGTCACTGTTTTGCCCCAGTAGCTCTAGCTGAGATAGCTTGTTACGCGCATTTTTGATGACCGTTTTTGGTACGCCTGCTAAGCCCGCAACAGCCAGACCGTAAGACTTACTTGCCGCACCTTCTTGAACTGCGTGCATAAAGGCAATGCTATCTCCATGTTCTACGGCATCCAAGTGAACGTTCGCTAAGTTTGGCAGCTGGCTTGGTAACTCTGTTAATTCGAAGTAGTGGGTTGCAAATAGGGTCATCGCACCAATTTGTGTTGCGAGCCATTCCGCACTTGCCCAAGCTAAAGACAGACCGTCGTAAGTACTAGTACCGCGTCCGATTTCATCCATTAGCACCAAACTGTTCTTAGTTGCGTTGTGAAGAATATTGGCTGTTTCGGTCATTTCTACCATGAAGGTCGAGCGGCCAGATGCAAGATCATCTGACGCACCAATACGAGTAAATATACGATCTAAAGAACCAATCTGTGCGGATTCTGCCGGTACATAAGAGCCGATATGTGCCATCAATGCAATCAGCGCAGTTTGACGCATGTAGGTTGATTTACCACCCATGTTTGGACCGGTGATGATCAACATCTTACGGGCTGGGTTAAGCTCAATTGGGTTCGCGATGAACGGCTCTGTTGTTACTTGTTCTACGACTGGATGACGACCAGCTTGAATGTGAATTCCTGCGTCTTTCACAAGCGTTGGGCGGCAGTAATCTAACGAATCTGCACGCTCTGCTAGGTTTTGTAATACATCCAGTTGAGACAGGGCAGAAGCTAGGTTTTGCAGCTTCTCAAGGTTTGGCATCAATAGATCAAACAGTTCTTCCCACAACTGTTTCTCAAGTGCTAACGCTTTAGATTTCGAGTTAAGTACTTTGTCTTCGTGTTCCTTAAGCTCTGGGATGATGTAGCGTTCAGCGTTTTTGAGTGTTTGGCGACGTACATAATGCGGTGGAACCAAATGGCTCTGGCCACGGCTCACTTGGATAAAGAAGCCATGAACGTTGTTATAGCCTACTTTAAGCGTATCGATACCGTGTCGTTCACGCTCATCTCGCTCAAGCTGCTCAAGATATTCTGTTGCACCGTCTGCCAATTTTCGCCATTCATCGAGCTCCGCATTGTAGCCTTCAGCGATGACGCCACCATCACGAATAACAACCGGCGGATTTTCTTTAATCGCGCGCTCTAACAGGTCACATACTTCGTCAATCGGAGCTGCATACTTCGCCAATTTCGTTAGGTACGGATGGGTCAAAGAAGCGGTGACAGATTCTAGCTCTGGTAGCTGTTGCATGGCATTGCGAAGTCTAGCCATATCGCGAGGGCGAGCAGAGCGTAATGCAAGGCGCGCTAAGATACGTTCAATATCACCAATTTGCTTTAACGTTGGTTGAAGATCGGCAAACAGAGCTTGTTCTTTAATCTCACCAATCGCATCAAGGCGATTGTTTAACGTTTCAATGCAACGCATAGGCTGATGCAACCAACGCTTCAGCATTCGGCTGCCCATCGGAGTTGCACAATGGTCGAGTACTGCAGCGAGCGTGTTATCGGTTCCGCCTGCTAGATTTTGAGTAATTTCCAGATTACGTCGGGTAGCAGCATCAAGGATGACGGATTGATCCTGATGATCAAACGTTAAAGAGCGAATATGAGGTAAAGCCGTACGTTGAGTATCTTTTACGTACTGGATCAAACAACCAGCAGCACATAACCCTAAGGACGCATGTTCTACACCAAAACCAACCAGATCTTTTGTGCCAAATTGTTGATTGAGTTGTTGCTTAGCCGTATCAAGCTCAAACTCCCAGACTGGGCGACGACGGTTACCATTGCGGCCCGCCATTAAATGTACAGGTTCAAAATCTTCTGGGAACAGTAGCTCACGTGGTGCAGTACGTTGAAGCTCGGCTGTCATCGCTTCTTCAGTCTCTGGTTCTGTCAGTTGGAAGCGACCAGAGGTGACATCCAGCGTCGCATAACCGAACTTACCGTTGTGATGGTAAATTGCTGCGATTAAGTTATCGACACGCTCAGAAAGCAGCGCTTCATCCGTCACAGTACCTGGTGTCACGATACGCACAACTTTACGTTCTACCGGTCCCTTGCTGGTGGCCGGATCGCCAATCTGTTCACAGATCGCCACAGACTCACCAAGCTGAACAAGTTTTGCCAGGTAGCCCTCTACGGCGTGAAATGGCACACCCGCCATTGGGATAGGTTCACCTGCAGACGCACCACGTTTGGTCAATGAAATATCAAGAAGCTGAGAAGCTCGCTTGGCATCATCGTAAAAGAGTTCGTAGAAATCGCCCATGCGGTAGAACAGCAAAATCTCTGGGTTCTCAGCTTTTAGCTTGAGGTATTGCTGCATCATCGGAGTGTGTTTTTGTTCAGCTTTCACAGGTAAGTTCTTTTGTTTATTTCCGTAGCGGCTTAGGATACGTGAATCCCTATCAAGTAAAAAGAGACAAAGGGCATTTTGGCTATGGAAAAAACAACAAAATTGAGTGCCGATTTAGGCGCATTATTGGCTAAACACGGGCATGTTTTAACAACCGCAGAATCATGCACAGGTGGTGGTGTTGCAACCGCCATTACTGACATTGCTGGTAGTTCAGCTTGGCTTGACCGTGCGTTCGTCACCTACAGTAATGAAGCGAAAATGGAGATGCTTGGTGTGCAAGCTTCAACGTTAGAAGCGCATGGTGCAGTGAGTGAGCCAGTTGTGATTGAAATGGTGCAGGGTGCAATTAAAAACTCCAATGCCACCATCGGTGTGTCCATCAGTGGTATTGCAGGGCCGGGTGGTGGCAGTGAAGAGAAACCAGTCGGCATGGTCTGCTTTGCTTTTGCTGATAACCAAAGTTGGCAGCAAGTCGAAACCATGCATTTCTCTGGTGACCGTGCAGAAGTTCGCAAAAAAGCGGTCGAGCACGCGCTGACTCAATTGTATCAACATCTGCTCTAGAATTTCTTAACTTGTTTTAGCCCAGCATTGATAAGGGCTAGAGCAAATCATGACTTTAGGTCAGCCAAATTTTTTTCATACAGGTATGGACACTGTATGAATCAACAGTATAATAACTTTCATTGCTGAGCAGTTCTTCTGCTTAAGAAAAATGAATTACTATTCGTCGCCCAAAGAAGATGAATAAATCGGAGAAAGTAATGGACGAGAACAAACAGAAAGCGCTCGCCGCTGCGCTAGGTCAAATTGAAAAGCAATTCGGTAAAGGCTCTATCATGCGCCTTGGTGATAACCGCGCAATGGACGTAGAAACCATCTCAACGGGTTCTCTTTCTCTTGATATCGCTTTGGGTGCTGGTGGTCTACCAATGGGTCGTATCGTAGAAATCTACGGCCCAGAATCTTCAGGTAAAACAACATTAACGCTTGAGCTTATTGCTGCTGCGCAACGTGAAGGCAAAACGTGTGCGTTTATCGATGCAGAGCATGCTCTAGATCCTGTATACGCGAAGAAACTTGGCGTTGATATCGATGCATTGCTAGTTTCTCAGCCAGACACAGGTGAGCAAGCTCTAGAGATCTGTGACGCACTTGCACGTTCTGGTGCTATCGATGTTATGGTTGTCGACTCTGTTGCAGCACTAACACCGAAAGCAGAAATCGAAGGCGAAATGGGCGATAGCCACATGGGTCTGCAAGCACGTATGCTTTCTCAAGCAATGCGTAAGCTAACGGGTAACCTAAAGCAGTCTAACTGTATGTGTATCTTCATCAACCAAATCCGTATGAAGATTGGTGTGATGTTTGGTAACCCAGAAACAACAACAGGTGGTAACGCACTTAAGTTCTACGCTTCTGTTCGTCTAGATATCCGTCGTACTGGCGCAATCAAAGAAGGTGACGAAGTCGTAGGCAACGAAACGCGCATCAAAGTTGTTAAGAATAAGATTGCAGCACCATTTAAAGAAGCAAACACACAAATCATGTACGGCCAAGGCTTTAACCGCGAAGGTGAACTTGTCGATCTAGGTGTGAAGCACAAGTTAGTTGAAAAAGCCGGTGCTTGGTATAGCTACAATGGCGATAAGATTGGTCAAGGTAAAGCGAATGCGTGTAACTACCTGCGTGAGCACCCTGAAGTGGCTAAAACTATCGATACAAAACTGCGTGAAATGTTGCTAGCGCCAGCACTTGCGGAAGCGCCTGAAGCTGGTGAAGCGCCAGAGCAAGCTGAAGAGTTTTAATCTCTCATAGATTAATAAATGACAAAGCCCTGCAATGCGGGGCTTTGTTGTATCTATTGAAATCAAAAATCGAATTATCACAAAGGCCATTGAGAGCCTGTACAGCAAAAATACTTTTAGGATCATCATGTACCAAAAACGCCAGGCGCCAACATTATCGAGCAAAGAGGCAGCTATCCAATTGCTTAGCCGTCGCGATCATGGTCAGTATGAGCTTTACCAAAAATTATCGATGAAGGGCTATGAAGAATCAGACATCGACATCGCAATTAATTTTTGCCTAGACCATAATTATCTAGATGATTTACGTTACGCGAAGAGTCAAATTAGACAGCATGTATACAAAGGACATGGAGAGCGTCGAATTCGTCAAGAGTTAAACCAGAAGCGTGTTGCGGAATCGGTGATTGAGCAAGCTATGGCTGAAGAGCCGCAAGATTGGTTTGAACTGGCTAAACAGGCGGCAGAAAAGAAATTCAAAGGCGTCAAAGCCAAGGACCAAAAAGAATACGCAAAACAAGTCCGTTTTCTACAATACCGAGGCTACAGTTTCGACCAAATTAGCTATGCGCTTGCCTTTGAAGACCAAGATTAGCGTTGATCCAATTGCGCTGATTTTTGTTTTGCTTCAAATTTTTTCTCCTACTCCCTCTTTTCCTCAAGAAAACTAGTCTCAGCTGTTTGCATGATCTACAATACGGCAAAATTCTAACTCGACTATTTTCAGGAAGAGCTGCATGTACATGAGCACTGATGAGGTTCGTAACGCGTTCCTCAAGTTCTTTGAGAGCAAAGGACACCAAATCGTAGAAAGTTCATCGTTAGTTCCACATAACGACCCAACCCTGTTGTTCACAAACGCAGGTATGAACCAATTTAAAGATTGTTTCTTAGGCTTAGAAAAACGAGCCTACACTCGAGCGACTACGGCTCAGCGTTGCGTACGTGCTGGTGGTAAACATAACGACCTAGAAAATGTTGGCTTTACTGCTCGTCACCACACATTCTTTGAAATGTTAGGCAACTTCAGCTTTGGCGATTACTTCAAAGAAGATGCGATCTCCTTTGCTTGGGAATTCTTAACCGAAGTTCTTAAACTGCCAGCGGATCGTTTATTGGTAACTGTTTACGAAACCGATGACGAAGCGTTTGACATCTGGAACAAGAAAGTTGGCGTGCCCGCTGATCGTATTGTTCGCATTGGTGACAAAGAAGGCGGCAAGCCGTACGAGTCTGATAACTTCTGGCAAATGGGCGACACTGGCCCTTGTGGTCCATGTACTGAAATCTTCTACGATCACGGTGAGCACATCTGGGGTGGTCGTCCTGGCACGCCTGAAGAAGATGGCGACCGTTTCATCGAGATCTGGAACAACGTATTCATGCAGTTCAACCGTCACGCAGACGGCACTATGGAACCGCTACCAAAACCATCGGTAGATACTGGTATGGGTATCGAGCGTATCTCTGCAATCATGCAGGGAGTTCACTCAAACTACGAAATCGATGTGTTCCAAGCTCTTATCAAAGCAGCAGCAGAAGTGATCGGTTACGAAGACCTATCAAACCAATCACTACGCGTTATCGCTGACCACATCCGTTCATGTTCATTCCTGATCGTGGATGGCGTTATGCCTTCAAACGAAGGTCGTGGTTACGTATTACGCCGTATCATCCGTCGCGCAGTTCGTCACGGTAACAAGCTGGGCGCACAAGGTGCATTCTTCCACAAGTTGGTTGGCGTACTGGCAGACATCATGGGTACGGCTGGTGAAGAGCTGAAGCGTCAACAAGCTGTGGTTGAAAAAGTACTGCGTATCGAAGAAGAAAACTTTGGTCGTACACTTGAGCGCGGTATGGCGATTCTAAACGAAGCATTAGATAACCTAGACGGTAAAGTACTGGACGGCGAAACCGTATTTAAACTTTACGACACTTACGGCTTCCCAGCTGACTTAACTAACGACGTTGCACGTGAGCGTGAGTTCGCAATCGACGAAGAAGGTTTCGAGAAAGCGATGGAAGAGCAGCGTCAACGTGCGCGTGAAGCGGGTAACTTCGGTACTGACTACAACGCAGCAATCAAAGTTGATACGCAAACAGAATTCTGTGGTTACACAGGTACTAAAGGCTCTAGTTCTGTAGCAGCGATGTTCGTTGAAGGCAACGAAGTAGATTCGCTATCTGCGGGCGACAAAGCAATCATCGTACTTGGTGAAACACCATTCTACGCAGAGTCAGGCGGTCAGTGTGGTGACGCTGGTGAAATCCGTACTGAGTCTGGTGTATTCCGCGTTGAGGACACTCAAAAACTAGGTAACGCAATCGCGCACCACGGTGTAATGGCAGAAGGCGTTCTAGCGAAAGGTGATGAAGTAGCAACTATCGTTGACGCAGAGCGTCGCGCAGCTATCTCTCTAAACCACTCAGCAACGCACTTGCTACACGCAGCACTACGCCAGGTTTTAGGTGAGCACGTAACGCAGAAAGGCTCATTGGTGAAGGCAGACAACCTACGTTTCGACTTCTCGCATCTAGAAGCCGTAACCGCAGCAGAGTTGAAAGAAGTTGAGCGCCTAGTTAACGCGCAAATTCGTCGCAACCACACGATTGAAACCAACGTGATGGACATTGAGTCTGCTAAGAAGAAAGGCGCAATGGCTCTATTCGGCGAGAAGTACGACGACGAAGTACGCGTACTATCTATGGGCGACTTCTCGACAGAGCTTTGCGGTGGTATTCACGCATCAAGCACAGGTGATATTGGCCTATTCAAAATCACTTCAGAAAGCGGCATTGCTGCAGGTATTCGACGTATTGAGGCGGTAACAGGCGAGGCTGCATTAGACGCGATTGAAGCTCAAAACGCGAAGTACGAAGAGAAACTGGCAGAATCTGCACAGAAAGCAAAAGCGCTAGAGAAAGAAGTGCAGAAGCTAAAAGATAAGATGGCGGCAGCAGAAAGCGCTAACATCATGGGCAAAGCGGTTGAAGTCAATGGTACAAAAGTTCTAGTCGCAGCTCTTGAAGGCGCTGACAGCAAGAACCTACGTACTATGGTTGATGACATCAAGAACCAAATGGGGTCTGGTGTCGTACTGCTTGCTAACGTAACAGGTGACAAGGTTGGCCTGATTGCTGGTGTGACTAAAGATCTAACTGGTAAAGTAAAAGCTGGTGATCTAGTTAAGATGATTGCTGAGCAAGTCGGTGGTAAGGGCGGTGGTCGTCCTGACATGGCTCAAGCTGGTGGTACTGATGTAGCCGCACTACCAGAGGCAATTAAAACAGTTCAGCCTTGGTTAGAAGAGCGCTTATAAGCTTTTAACTACTAAAATTACGCTCAATCAAGTTTCTTTGATTGAGCGTAATTTTTTTAGCAGCCAAGTGGTTTAATTGACCAAAAGTTAACCGAGTCATTTAGGCTATTTGGTTTTTGTTGTAACTACTGCTTATATAATTTTTCTAAAAGGAAATACTGACGATGTAAGCAGTTCTAAAGAGACTTCGGTCTTGGGAAGGTGAAGACTGGTGAAAAAGCCCCTTATCGTGCAAAAGTTTGGCGGAACCTCCGTGGGTTCAATTGAAAGAATCCACCAAGTTGCTGAACACATCATTAAGGCGAAAAATGATGGCAATCAAGTTGTTGTTGTCGTGTCTGCAATGTCAGGCGAAACAAACAGACTGATGGACCTCGCTAAACAGATAGATAGCGTGCCTACAGCTCGAGAACTTGATGTTTTGCTCTCTGCTGGTGAGCAAGTGTCAATGGCACTGTTAGCAATGACACTCAATAAATTGGGTCATGCTGCACGCTCGCTTACCGGAGCACAGGCGAATATTGTGACGGATAATCAACACAATGACGCAACGATTAAACACATTGATACTAAGACAATTCTGGGATTGCTTGAGCAAGACCAAATCGTGATTGTTGCAGGCTTTCAAGGTGTGAATGAGAACGGGGATATCACCACATTAGGTCGAGGTGGCTCAGATACGAGCGCAGTGGCACTGGCAGGCGCATTGCGCGCTGATGAGTGTCAAATCTTTACCGACGTTGATGGTATTTATACTTGTGACCCACGTGTAGTGAAAAACGCGCGAAAATTGGCGGTTATCGATTTTCCTTCCATGGAAGCGATGGCAAGCCGAGGCGCGAAAGTATTACATTTACCTTCAGTGCAATTTGCATGGAAGAATAATGTGCCACTGCGCGTGCTTTCGACATTTGATGTTAATGAAGGCAGTCTGGTAAAGGGGGAGTTAGGCAATCAAGCCGTCTCTGGTATAGCCATTCAACGTGACCTTGCCATAATCGAAGTCGATAAAGAACATTTATCTAGTGCTACAAAACAATGTCAGATGTTGGGTATCGACATTTGGAATGTGATCGAGGAAACAGAACGGGCAGGTATCATGATAAAACAAGATGCATGTGCCAAGTTCGACCTGGTGTTCAGCGACAAAATCCGTAATAGTGAAGTGGTAAGCCTGTTGACCGCAGTGGGGCTTGAGGCCAATGGAATGGTAGAGCACGCATGCGATTTGTTGGCAAAGCGAGATATTGAGATCAATTTCAGCGCAACGAATGCACTCACTATGATGCTAGTTTTAGCACCCGAATGTGTGGATACAGCAGCAAACATTCTGCATGATGCTTACATTACGTCTAGTGAAGCATTAAACATTCAACAAAAACATGCCTTTTTAGGCTGATTTTCGCTAACAAGGTAGTTTACGAAAATATAACTTTTGTTGGATAATAGCTTTGTAGCAAGAAAATTTAGAGATTACTCAAGGAGCAAAGAATGCTAATTTTGACTCGCCGCGTAGGCGAAACACTGATGATTGGTGATGAAGTGACTGTAACTGTACTAGGTGTTAAAGGTAACCAAGTGCGTATCGGCGTTAACGCTCCGAAAGAGGTTTCAGTTCACCGTGAAGAAATCTACATGCGCATTCAAGCTGAAAAAGGCAATGGCAACGTTGCTTCAGGTAACTACTAAGTCGCTCCTGTTTACAGAGCTTAGTTTGAATGAAAAAGGCTAACCGAAGGGTTGGCCTTTTTAGTTTTTACTGTTTTTGAAAATTTGCAGAAACTATTGTGTTGAGTATGGCTGTGAATTCATCAATAATGTTGATTCGAACTTCAGAAAGTTATTTGAAAATAAATGTCTTTTTTTCAGAGAAGACTCTCTTTTTTTCATCATAATAGAGTGATAAAGTTCGTTTAATAGTCACTTTGATTAAATCAGCAACGGTTAAGCCAGTTTCGTAGATTTTTTCAAAGAAAGTGTTTGACATATTTTCGGTAAAACGTAATATGTGCCTCCGCAAGACGGTGAGGTGGCCGAGAGGCTGAAGGCGCTCCCCTGCTAAGGGAGTATACGGTTTATCCCGTATCGAGGGTTCGAATCCCTCCTTCACCGCCATTCTTGCAACGTTGATTTATCAACAAAAAGTGCGTCCTTAGCTCAGCTGGATAGAGTACCTGGCTACGAACCAGGCGGTCGGAGGTTCGAATCCTCCAGGACGCGCCATATCTCTTCTGAGATATAACAATGAAAACGGTGAGGTGGCCGAGAGGCTGAAGGCGCTCCCCTGCTAAGGGAGTATACGGTTTATCCCGTATCGAGGGTTCGAATCCCTCCTTCACCGCCATTCATTGACTGGCCCGATGGCCTTTTTTTTGTTTCGTAAGAAATGAATGTGATTTACTTCACAACTTCTTAGCAAGAAGATCTGCGCGTCCTTAGCTCAGCTGGATAGAGTACCTGGCTACGAACCAGGCGGTCGGAGGTTCGAATCCTCCAGGACGC
>NZ_JAWPOM010000207.1:0-1077 GCF_033344285.1 Vibrio sp. 779(2023) | reverse complement strand
TATGTGCTGGTTAAACGCGAAAAACTGCTCGCACAACCTCAATGGGCCTCATTGAAACAAGATTGGCAACAGACATTAAAAATTGGCACCCCTGCAGCGCTATCCAATGCGATGAATCCGTTGTCGGGCGCGATTTTGATGATGCTGCTATCTAGCCACGGCACGGCAGCGGTGGCAGCTTACGGCGCTGCGCAGCGTATTGAGTCGATTCTGATCTTAGTGTTGATGTCGCTGACCTCCGCACTCACGCCATTTATGGCGCAGAACTTAGGGGCAAAAAATCCTCAGCGCGCTTTCTCTGGTTTGTTTCTCAGCATGCGTTTTGCTGTGGTGTTCCAAGGTTTTATCTTCTTGATGATGGTGCCATTGAGCATTCCTTTAGCGGCGTTATTTTCACAAGAAGAAACTGTGAAGAATCTGCTTTGGCACTATCTACTCGTGGTTCCATTTAGCTATGGTTTCCAAGGTATTGTGATGATGTTGGTGAGTGGGCTGAATGCGATGCACAAGCCGCTACGCGCTTTCCAATGGAGCTTCATGCGTCTGTTCGTGTTTACGTTGCCTGCTGCATGGGTTGGCAGCCAAGTGTACAGCATTGAAGGCTTGTTCATCGGTATTGCGCTGGGCAACACACTAGGTGGGCTGCTGGGTTACATGTTCGCGTTGCGCGAACGTAAATTGACGCTGATTGAACAAAACAGCGCTTCGTAAGATTCTACCCGATACATCAGCTTCCTTTCGCTGATACTCAACTACCAAAAAACCGCGGAAAGCCGCGGTTTTTCTTTATCTATTTCAAGCTTGCTTAGAACAGTTCTTCAGCAACTTTGTATAGATCGTTACGCACTGGACGCTTCATGTTTTCGATCGCATCGATGATGTCGTGGTGAACAAGTTGCTCTTTCACGATACCGACACAACGACCGCCATGACCTTCAAGCAGTAGGTGAACAGCGTAGTTACCCATGCGAGATGCTAGAACGCGGTCAAATGCAGTTGGACGACCACCACGTTGGATGTGACCAAGTACTGTTGCACGAGTTTCACGACCTGTAGCCGCTTCAATGTCACGAGCCA
>NZ_JAWPOM010000206.1:0-1077 GCF_033344285.1 Vibrio sp. 779(2023) | reverse complement strand
CCTGTAGCAGGCGCATTGGACATCGTGCCGGAGCTACTAAAAAACCATGCGAAAGGTTGCTTGAAGCTAGTAAGCCGTGACTTGCACCCACCAAAAGCCGCTTGGGATGCAGAAACGCCCGCGAACATGCTAGAGCCCGTTGGCTTGCCAAATGTCGACGTAAAATGGAATCGCCACTGTGTGCTTGGCACAACAGGCGTAGAGCTTCTGGATGGGTTACCTCCAGTGCTTGACTACGATTTCCAAGTCAATAAAGGGATGGATCCGGACGCGCATCCTTACGGTATCTTCTTCCATGACGTGGCTGACACCAAAACTACGGGCGCAAATGAGTTTCTGAAATGCAATAAAATAGATACCGTCGTAGTTGGTGGACTAGCGCTCGATTTCTGCGTCAAGAAATCCGTTATGCAAGCGTTAGATCTCGGCTTTAAGGTGATTGTGAATCTAGCTGCAACTCGCGCCGTTCTGCCAGATACGGTCGACAGCGTGATCGCAGAGATGAAAGAAAAAGGCGCACTGTTTGTCAAAAATGCCGATGACATTATTGTTGAGCGCTTCGCGTAATTAACCGGTTTCCTTGTGTAAAAACGGCCCAGATTTCTGGGCCGTTTTTATTTGCTTATTTTGGGATCGCGTCTTACTCATCATTTGCTTGCTTGGTTTTTCTTGACCTGTTTTTGCTCTATTTATTCTGAAGAGATTTCAACACTTCCGACTGGCCATAAATCTCTGCAAACGTCTTCAAGTCGAGTCCGGCTTTGTTGCGCAAATCGGGCGAACATTCCGCTTGATACAAGTCTTTCGCTATACTAATTTCGCGCTTAATCAGCGCCCCCATCAGGGCCGTGTTACCACGCTTGTCTTGTAAACAGGCATTCGCTCCAGAGTCGAGCAGTAACCGTACCGTGTCTTTATTACCCTGATATGCCGCCACCATTAGCGCGGTGTAACTTTCGTTGTTGCGCTGATCAATCGGGAAACCTTGTGATACAAAGGTTTCAACCACTTCATTGTTACCAATGCGCGCAGCATCAAAAAAGAGCTCTACTAAGGATTGATATTGAGTTTCGAGTT
>NZ_JAWPOM010000205.1:0-1079 GCF_033344285.1 Vibrio sp. 779(2023) | reverse complement strand
CGACGTACAGATACAATGGTAGTCACAGTCGACCTCTTGATTATTTCTCTTTGGATTTAATTCAGTATATGGGGGAGAGGAACTTGGGATTCAAGGGGAGGGCGTTTTTCACATTTGCTAACGCTGATGATGCCAATAACACGCGAGGAATAAAAAAGACCAACAGCGAATGCGGTTGGTCTTTGGAGATTAGAAGTTTTCTTTCCAAATTGCGCACGGTTCGATTTTCGCGCGTTGCAACTTGTGGCGATCTTTCTCTGCATCGCGTTTGAACTTGTACGGGCCAAGTACAACACGGTACCAAGAACTGCCTTCTTTCTTACGAATTTTGCTCGAAAGACCTTGGAAAGCAATAGCCAGCTTTCGCTCTTCGGCCTGCGCTTGGGTTTTGTAAGCGCCACACTGCATTACGTATGGGATTTTAGATACTTCGATTTCTTTAGCGACGACTTCCACTTCTCGCTTGGGTAAAGATTCGACGTATTCCCACTTCTCTTCAGGTGGTGGTGGCAAATCCTTTTTCGGCTTTGGCTTACTGACGGTCGTGGGAGGTTGTTGCACCACGGGTGGTTTCGGTTCTGGATCGTTACTTAATAAATACAGACCATAGCCAAAACCGCCCACAAGCAAGATTGCAAGTAGACCACTACGCCAAGGTTTTCTTTTGGGAGGTTGTTTTTTTGTCGACTTTTTTGGGGCGCCTCGCCCCCGTCTCACATAATCTCTGTTTGCCACGGTTACTTCTGGTCATCAAGGATTCTTCCAAATATGTTAATCCAGAACGGGTCGAGAAAACACCCTATTGATGTAATCTTGATAGCTACGTATCAGATAGAGAAGACAAAAAGCGGCACCAATGGGCACCGCTTATCGTTAGTTTACATGATAGGTCGCGTTGGACTACCGAGCGCTTAGGCGCGTTGCGGTGGCGCTGCGCTACCACGGACAACAAGCTTAGTTTCTAGTAAGCGTGAACATGTATGAACGTCATTGACTGTAAGGAGTTCAAGCATCATAAGCATCGCTTGGCGGCCAATTTCATAACGAGGTTGAGAAATGGTCGTTAACGGTGGATCGCA
>NZ_JAWPOM010000204.1:0-1081 GCF_033344285.1 Vibrio sp. 779(2023) | reverse complement strand
CAGTGCTCTTTTTCGTCGTCTCTTTCTATCTTTGCGTGCAGCGCTGGATTACACCCACTGACCTGCCACAAAGCCACTCGACCAGCACCATTGGAAGTTATAGCCACCTAACCAACCGGTAACGTCCATCACTTCTCCGATGAAGTACAAGCCTTTGATGTTTTTACATTCCATGGTTTTAGAAGACAGGTGATCGGTATCTACACCACCCAAAGTCACTTCCGCCGTGCGGTAGCCTTCGGTGCCATTAGGTGCGATTGACCAGTTTTCTAAACGCTCTACCACGCTAGCAAGCTCTTTCGGGTTGAACTGCTTGAGAGGTTTGTCCATCAGCTCTTTACGTTCAATCAGCACTTCCACTAAACGCTTTGGCAGCACTTTTGCTAGGGTGTTCTTTAGCGATTGATTTGGATGTTTCTCAAGGCTGCGCTCGAGCAGCAGAGCGATGTCTTCGTTAGGAACTAAGTTGATGGAAACTTTCTGACCCGCTTTCCAAAAAGAGGAAATTTGCAAAACCGAGGGGCCCGATAAGCCGCGGTGAGTAAACAACAGCGCTTCTTTGAACATGGTGCCGTCTTCGGCGGTAATTTCCGCAGGCACAGCAATGCCAGACAGTTCAGCGAAATCTTCTTTGTCTTCTTTGTGCAGCGTAAATGGCACAAGTCCCGCCGTGGTTGGGATCACTGGCAAACCAAACTGCTCAGCCACTTTGTAACCAAATGGCGTCGCGCCCAGTTTTGGCATGGAAAGGCCACCGGTCGCAATCACCAAAGATTCGCACTCAACGGGCTCAGTACCCGCGTGCAGACGAAAGCCTTCTTCGGTTTTCTCAATGGTGTGCACATCGCATTGGTAACGCTGTTGAATGTTTGGCATGTCACACTCGGCCAGCAGCATCTTCACGATGTCTTTGGCGGTAAAGGCATCGACACAAAACAATTGGCCGTGGTCGCGCTCTTCAAACTCGATGCCGTGTTTGCTGACCATGGAGATGAAATCCCAGTTTGTGTATTGCGACAGCGCCGATTTCACGAAGTGTGGGTTTTGGCATAGGTAGTTGCTGGCTGATACGTCGTAGTTA
>NZ_JAWPOM010000203.1:0-1082 GCF_033344285.1 Vibrio sp. 779(2023) | reverse complement strand
ACGCATTATAGACAGACTTTTTCCATCTTTGCCTTTCAGATATATTAGTGCGAACCCAGGTTTAGACACAAGAACGGCTCCCAATCCCAATAGGGAGACGTTCTTCGTTACGATGAACATAAAGGAAATAATCAGTGTAGCAAGTACGCAAACACTAGAAATTATATCTCATACCAACTGTCACACCTTGAATGTTGATATCGATACCATCAAATTCAGCAGTTCTGTATCTGTAGCCGATGGAAAGATCTATATTGTTAATCATGTAACCTACTTCCAATCCGGCTTGATAAGAGAACTTAGACTCTGATTCAGATACACCTAGGACGTTGGTTTCACCCTTTAATGAACCAACACCAAGAATGAGTGCGCTATATAAATTATTACCTTTATCTATAAATTTAGGGCGTGCGTTGATATAAAAAGCATTACCTTTAACACTGGCATTTTCAAAAAATTCAGCTTCACCAAAGTGTTGGTATTCTAACTCCACACCAAAATCTACATTAGGATGAACGGCAAAATTATAACCAGCATACACCCCTCCACCTAAGTCATTGTTTTCATCAATAGTCGCAATGCCAGCATCTAACTCAGTATTGTGACCTACAAGTAAATTGCCGCCGACATAAAAATGGTCAGCCTCGCTTGCACTTGCACTTGCACTTAAGAGTGTTAGTAAAATCAGTTTTTTCACTTTAAATCCTTATAGTTGAGTGGGAGATATTATGCATACAGGAGATTATGATTGGTAGCGAACATTTAACGTAACGGCACTTTGTACGAATCCCCAAGGTCGCTAGTGTAGGCGACCTTTTTACAACTGGCAGATACGAAAAACGCCTCCCATTGGGAGGCGTTTTTCTTAAGGACGTTCATTACCTTAGAAAAGGATCGTTGAGATCCATGCTCTTTGGTTGTAATCTCAATCCCCAGATATGAAAAAACCGCCTTGCCGGGCGGTTTATTTCGGAATACTTACTAGTTTTGCGACATGTGTAAGTCCTTTCATGATAGCCATATCGTTTAAGCACTTCAAGTATTCCTGCACCTGTTTTGGATTCAAGATGTTTTGGAACAGG
>NZ_JAWPOM010000202.1:0-1087 GCF_033344285.1 Vibrio sp. 779(2023) | reverse complement strand
TTCAGGTGGTTTGCACGGTGTAGGTATCTCAGTAGTAAACGCGCTGTCTAAGCGAGTTGAAGTGACGGTACGTCGTGATGGTCAAGTGTACGAAATTGCTTTTGAGCACGGTGACAAAGTATCAGACCTTACTGTAACGGGCACATGTGGTCGCCGCAATCGCGGTACTAGCGTGCACTTTTGGCCGGATGCGAAGTATTTCGATTCAGCTAACTTCTCTGTAACTCGTTTGGTGAACAACCTACGAGCGAAAGCGGTACTTTGCCCAGGTCTAGAAATTACGTTTACCGATAAAGTAAACAACAAAGACTACCAGTGGTACTACGAAGATGGTTTGAAAGACTATCTAGCCGAAGGCGTAAAAGGTTACCCAGTACTACCAGAAGAACCGTTTACTGGGGAGTTTTCTGCAGACACAGAAGCAGCAAACTGGGCAGTAATCTGGCAGCCAGAAGGCGGCGAGATGATCACCGAAAGTTACGTGAACCTTATCCCAACAGCTCAGGGTGGTACACACGTAAATGGTCTTCGCCAAGGTTTGTTGGATGCGATGCGTGAGTTCTGTGAATTCCGCAACTTGCTACCACGTGGTGTGAAGCTAACGGGCGATGATGTTTTCGACCGTTGTTCGTACGTGTTGTCGGTTAAGATCCAAGATCCACAGTTTGCTGGTCAGACTAAAGAGCGTCTCTCTTCGCGTCAAACCGCTGCGTTTGTCTCTGGTGTGGTAAAAGATGCATTCAGTCTGTGGCTAAACGAAAAGCCTCAACTTGCAGAGCAACTAGCGGAAGTGTGTATTGCTAACGCGCACCGTCGTATGCGCGCAAGCAAGAAAGTCGTACGTAAGAAAGTCGCATCGGGTCCTGCCTTGCCAGGTAAGCTAACAGACTGTTCCGTACAAGACTTAAATCGCACCGAAATCTTCTTCGTGGAGGGTGACTCGGCGGGTGGCAGCGCGAAGCAAGCCCGAGATCGTGAATTCCAAGCGGTAATGCCACTGCGTGGTAAGATCCTAAATACATGGGAAGTCTCTGCCGATCAAGTTCTGGCGTCTCAAGAAGTGCATGACATCTCGGTTGCGTTGGGT
>NZ_JAWPOM010000201.1:0-1090 GCF_033344285.1 Vibrio sp. 779(2023) | reverse complement strand
CAACTAAGGACAGTTACCATGATGGTTTTCAATCTTCATTTATCCAGAGCCACAACCTTGCTCGGCGCGGCATTGGCAGCGTTTACCTTGAGTAGCAGCTTGGCGTTGGCAAACCCTACTGAGCAGTTACTAACTCGCTTTAACCAAGCCGCACAGGGCGACACGGGTTTGGTGGATACTGTACATGACGAGCTTTCACAAT
Source organism: Vibrio sp. 779(2023) (assembly GCF_033344285.1). Lineage (NCBI taxonomy): Bacteria > Pseudomonadati > Pseudomonadota > Gammaproteobacteria > Vibrionales > Vibrionaceae > Vibrio > Vibrio sp. 779(2023). Next base: position 888 of record NZ_JAWPOM010000201.1, on the reverse strand, counting down.
TAGTTCAAAAGCAAGGCGCTACGCCTGTGACATTGGTTTACCTTGGCAGCAGTGAAACCTTGCAAGGGCGCGATGCGTTTATGCCATGGAACAAGATGAAGTTCACTGAGCGCGGGCTTGCCACCATTCAGAAAGGTTTGGATTTAATGGCGAATCAACCTATGCCGATTCAAGAGCAGCAGCGTTTACAAGGGCTACCAGAATATCAATTGGCTACTGCGATGGCGGCCACCACTTACACTTCGCTTCCGGATATGTTTAATCACTTTGAGCGTGGGTACGAGCTGTACCTGACTCTGCTTGATGAACCGAGCTTCAATCAACAACCGTTCGCGGCAACGGCTTGGGTTTACCTTTACGCCATTGAAGCAGCGCTGCGTGCAGAGGACATGGAGCAAGCGCAGAAATGGTTGGCGAAAATGGAAAGTTTCGATAGCACTCACTTAGAAACGCAAACTGCCAAAGCGTTACTGGCTAAACATTAAGGAGGCGTCATGATCGTTTTCAGTAAACTCAGTCGCGATTACACCCTTGGCAGCCAAACCGTACGCGCGTTGCAAGATGTCTCTGGTGAGGTGTTTGCCGGTGAAATGGTGGCGCTGTGTGGGCCTTCCGGCTCAGGAAAAAGTACCTTACTCAATGTGCTTGGCATGTTGGATTCACAATATCAAGGTCAGGTAACGTTTGCTGGTCAACCTTACCCGAGCGGACAAATGCAGGCTGCGAAAATGCGCCGTGAAAAGCTGGGTTTTATATTTCAAAAATTCAACTTGGTGCCAGTGATGACGGCTTTGGAGAACGTCGCTTATCCGTTGCATCTCAACGGTTTTTCAAAAACTGCACAAACTGAACTTGCCTCACAGATGCTGGAACATGTGGGGCTGGGCG
>NZ_JAWPOM010000200.1:0-1091 GCF_033344285.1 Vibrio sp. 779(2023) | reverse complement strand
AGATTACAGCTCGACATTAGTGCCAACCATGCTCGTTGTGATTTTGGTCTTTTTGACTATCATGCTGCGTTCCATTCTTAGTGTTATAGCGACGCTGATTGTCATCATTGGTTCTGTGATGGCGACCATGGGCATTTCCGGTTGGGCTGGAATGTTCTTAAGCACAGCGACGGTAAACGTTCCAACGTTGATCATGACGCTTGCGGTTGCTGACTGTGTTCATGTGATTGCGACCATGCGTCAATCAATGAAAAACGGGTTCACGAAAGCGCAGTCAATCGAGCGCAGTATCGCTTTGAATTTCGTGCCTATTCTGATTACATCCGTAACAACCGCGATTGGCTTCTTGATGATGAACATGTCCGATTCTCCTGTCCTGCGAGACTTCGGTAACTTGTCTGCTTTAGGTGTTATGGTCGCCTGTTTTCTTTCCGTTACCTTGTTGCCGGCGTTGCTCAAGTTGCTGCCTATCCACGTAAAAATGGAAACGTCACAAGACCAAAAACATGTCATGGATCGCTTAGGTGACTTTGTGGTTTCGCAACGAAGAGCCTTGTTGCCACTTTCGGTTGTTGTCATTGTCGTGTGCGCGAGTCTTATCCCACTTAACAAGGTGAATGACGAATCGGTAGAGTATTTTGGTCAACGTAACGAGTTTCGTCAGGCTGCTGATTTTATGGAAGAGCGAATCAGTGGCATGACCAACATCAGCATTGCGATTAAAACCAACGAGTCTCAAGGTATTGCCGCTCCTGATTTTCTTAACACGATAGGTGAGTTTTCTAGTTGGCTACGAGACCAACCTGAAACAGACCATGTGGCGACATTGGCAGATGTTTATAAGCGTCTCAACAAGAACATGCATGGTGATGATGAGGCGTATTACTCGCTCCCTCAAGCGCGAGAGCTCGCAGCGCAATATCTACTGCTTTACGAAATGTCTTTGCCGTACGGCCTAGACCTCAATAATCAAATTAACGTCGATAAGTCCTCGATCAAAATGGTGTTGACCGTGGCAAACCTCGGCAGTGTGGAACTGGTCGATTTAGAAAACAGAATCTATCAATGGTTTGCAGAGCATGCCCCTCATT
>NZ_JAWPOM010000199.1:0-1092 GCF_033344285.1 Vibrio sp. 779(2023) | reverse complement strand
AATGAGCTCATCTGGGTCGCCCGTGCACTCGACTATGTAGGTGTTGATGACACTCACCACAGTCACCGCGTCGCATACATCGCCTACCAATGCGCTCTAGCCTTAAATTGGGATTTAAAGAAAGCAGAGTTTTGTTACTTTGCAGGCATGATTCACGATTGTGGCGTCTCTGAAACGCAAGAACATAAAATGTTGCTGGACGAGCTCATCCCTCAAGATGCCAAAGCGCACTGTCTGCGCGGCTACCAAACGCTCAAACAATGTCGCCTTTTAAGTCAATTTGCCGTTCCAGTGCTTTATCACCACACCCATTGGGATGAGCTGCAACATCTCGACCTGCCTGAATTCGAAAAAGACGTTGCGGCCCTACTCTACCTTTCTGATCGACTAGACTTCATGCGTGCGCGCTATGTAATGAACTGCCACTGTGACATTGTCACGCTGCATGAGGAATTGATTGCAGAATGTGTATTGGCGAATGCTGGCACCTTATTTAATCCAGTCATGTGCGAAGCCATGGTTAAGCTCATCATGACCGACGGATTTTGGTTCGCGATGGAATCAGAAAACATCGAAACCATTGGTCTGAATTTTAAGAGCATTGATTGGTTACAAAAACAGTTAACCATTTGGGACATGAACAGCCTTGGATTATTTCTGGCGCGCATCGTCGATGCGAAAAGCCCATTTACTTATCAACACTCGCAAAAAGTTGCTGAGTTGTCGCGCTATTTGGCGGGCAAATTAGGACTCGATGAACACGACCAAGAAATGCTGTTTATTGCCGGTTTGGTTCACGACATAGGTAAGCTAAAGACGCCAGATGAAATTCTACATAAGGAAGGCGCGCTCAGTAAGCAGGAATACACGCGAATCAAACGACATACGATAGATACTCAACTTGCGCTGCATAAGGTGTTCCCAAACGCCAAAATCGCAGAATGGGCTTCAAATCACCATGAACGCTTGGACGGCTCTGGCTACCCTTACCATAAAACAGCAGAAGAACTCGACATCCCTTCTCGCATTATTGCCGTTGCCGATGTGTTTCAGGCACTATCGCAAGATCGCCCTTATCGAGGACGAATGAGC
>NZ_JAWPOM010000198.1:0-1092 GCF_033344285.1 Vibrio sp. 779(2023) | reverse complement strand
GCTGGCTCAGCCAGTTGCGGTTGATGAAGAGTTCGGCTTGGACAACCAAGGTTGGCAAGAGTCGCAAGTGGACATTCAGCAGCAACTTGAAGCAGGTTTCCAACAGGGGCTGCAACAAGGTCATGAAGAAGGTTTACGCCAAGGCATCGAGCAAGGTAAGCAACAAGGCTTGCTCGATGGCCAGAAAGAAGGCTTTCAGAAAGGATTTGTTTCTGGTGAACAAGCTGGTAAGCAAGGCTTTTTAGAAGCGGCGAAGCCAGTTAATGACTTGTTCCAAGCCTTGTCTCGCTGGCAAAGTGAAAAAGAGCAGCAGCAACGCCACATGATTTGTGAGTTGGTACAGAAGGTGGCTCAGCAGGTGATTCGTGCCGAGCTTACTCTGATGCCACAGCAAATTCTGGCGCTGGTGGATGAAACACTGTCTGCGATGCCGGGCAAAGCGGAAACCGTGACGGTTCATCTCAATCCACAAGATCTAGAACGCATTACGCACATTAACGCGGATCTGCCTAAGTCTTGGAAGCTGGTTGCCAACAACGAACTGCCAATTGGTGGTTGTCAGTTGGTGACGGATGATGCGGAAGCAGACGCCAGTTGTGATTCACGCTTAGAGGCGTGCATGGACAACGTAAAACAGCACTTGTTAGACGAAGTCAGCATTCCACAGGTTGAGTCTGAAAATGAGTAGTACATTAAGCCACGAACTATTAAGTGAGCGTTTGAGCGATGCATTAGCATCGCTTGATTCTATTCCTGTTGCGCGAGTAACCGGACGCTTGATTAAAGTGAACGGCTTGATGTTACAAGCGGTTGGATGTCGTTTTAAGCTTGAGCAACGTTGCTTAGTGGAAACCGCCGAAGGCGATATGATCGAAGCACAAGTGGTCGGCTTCGATCATACCGTTGCGTACTTAATGCCAATCCGCCGTTTAGGCGGTTTGTTTGCCGGTGCGAAGGTGATCCCATTAGACGGCGACAGTACCGTGCAACTCAGCTCTCAGTGGATGGGGCGCGTGGTGAACGGCTTAGGCGAGCCATTGGATGACGGCATGCCGCTTAAAGGAGGCGATCGTGTTTCACTTGAACCTAAAC
>NZ_JAWPOM010000001.1:310404-606622 GCF_033344285.1 Vibrio sp. 779(2023) | reverse complement strand
TTAGCATGAGTAGTTTTACAGGCAAAGCCGAAACGGATGATAACCACCTACTGAAGTAGGTGGTTTAGGGCTGAAAATAAAAAAGCGAGCACGAGGCTCGCTTTTAACTTTCTATTTTCGTTATATATTACAATAGTTCAACCGATTGTTTAGCTATCACAAATTCCTCGTTAGTAGGAATAACAAGAGCTTTGGAACCTAACAACTCAGATGTTGCAATAACACCTGCGTTACCAAATCTTGCATCTTCGTTACCTTTCTCATCTTCAACAAAACCTAGAAGTTTTAGGTTTTTCAAGATTTCACGACGAATTGGTAGTGAGTTTTCACCAATACCACCAGTGAAGATGATGCCGTCTAATGAATCCAGAGCAGCTAGGTAAGAAGTAATGTATTTCGCAACACGGTAAGTGAAGATTTCAAATGCCAACTTCGCACGTGAATTCCCCGCTTCCATTGCTTCTAGTACGCCACGAGCATCACTTGTCACACCAGATACACCTAAGAAACCTGACTTCTTGTTCATCATCTCGAACACTTCGTCTTTTTCCCAGCCTTTACGGAAAAGGAACTCGATAACACTTGGATCAAGGTCACCACAGCGAGTGCCCATCATTAGGCCAGCTAACGGCGTCAAACCCATACTTGTATCAACACATTCGCCATTTTTAACCGCACTCACTGATGCACCGTTACCTAAGTGCACAGTGATAAAGCTGCTTTCTTCAACCGGCTTATCTAGCATTTTCGCTGCTTCACGGCTTACGTAGTAGTGGCTTGTACCGTGAGCACCGTAACGACGCACTTTATGCTCTTCGTAAAGCTCGTAAGGAAGTGCGTACATAAAGGCTTTGGCTGGCATTGTTTGGTGGAAAGCAGTGTCAAATACAGCAAATTGAGGCAGTGAAGGGAACGCCGCCATTGCCGCTCTCATGCCTTCAGCGTTCGCTTTGTTATGAAGTGGTGCAAGTTCAGCAAGGCGCTCTACTTCTTGAATAACTGTTTCATCAACTTTCACAGTTCCTTTAAAGGTTTCACCGCCTGCGACAATGCGATGGCCTACAGCGACAAATTTTGAGCTCAAACCTAGAGTATCGAGTAGTTTTACCACTCGCTCAACGGCGTACTGATGATGGTTGCCGCCAGCTGGAATTGCTTCAACGGTTTTTTCTCCCTGATATTTCCAACTGATTTCAGCTTCAGGTAGGCCAAAACACTCACCAATACCTGATACCAAAGCTTCACCGGTTTCAGAATCAATAACAGCAAATTTTAATGAAGAGCTACCAGAGTTGATCACCAGTACAAACGAATTAGACATGAAATAGTTATCCTGTTGTAGAGCAGAGGTTGTAATAGCGCTTGTGCGCTGCGTACTTCTTGTTTGCCCCTCTATTATTCAATAATTTTTTAATCTTTCAACAATCTTTTAGTAAAACCGATTTGATTGAACAAATTTTGTTGATCTGTAGCAAGTTTTGATTTTATTTGAAGACTAAAAAATATCACTTGTTAAACATAGTTTATGAACAGGTCAATTTGTACAAAGTCAGGCATATAAAACACGTTGTTTATTGGGTTAACAAAAATAACAAACCAATCAATAAATCGGGGTAATAATGTGCTCACTATTGCGTTTCTACTAGTGATCTTAGGTTTGATTTTGCTCTGCTGGGGATGGCAGATGACAAAAAACATCTGCTCAAAAACTGACGTAACCGGGTGGACTTACCTATTATTGTTAATCAGCTGTTTCATTTTTGCTTATGCCGTTTTTTTGCACGCCATCATGCAAAAACCTATTGCTTCTCTCTTAGAAACGGGCGTTTCTCTTATAATTTTTGGCGGCATACCTTTGTCGTGCTGGTGATTAAGTGGAGCAACGATTCGATGTTAGATCTTCTGACCGTTGCTGAAAGAGAGAAGCGCAATGCCGTCCATGACGCTCTTACAGGGCTCCCTAATCGTAAATACTGCTTTGAGTCTATCGAAGACATGACACAACCTGAAGGCCAATGACTGATTCAAATTATGAGATAACCTCAAAAACGTCGAAAGATTGATAATACGTTTCAAGGTAAGCTGGTTAATTTCTTTTCACAGCAAGCCGCACAGAAGGCTCCCGCTCTATCGTTGAGAACACGATTGCGCTAGCACATGGATTAGGGTATTCGGTCGTAGCAGAAGGCGTTCAAGACATGGACACACTGCATTTTTTGAGAAGTCGAGGCTGTGACATCATTCAGGGTTACTTGTTCTGTCCTGCCCTGCCCTTAGACGAAGTAATAAGTTGGGTAAACAAACACGATGAAAAGCAAAACCGTATTAGACGCGCATAAAAAAGCCGAGCGCTTTGCTCGGCTTTCAATTCTTTTTGTAGCAACTTAAACCGTCGCTTTAATCACTCGTGATTATGCGTCTGTACGACGGCCACGACCGTGACCACGTTCACCACGATGTGCACCACGGTGATCACCACCACGGTTGCGATCGAAACGACGTTCGCCACCTTCGCGATTGCCATCGCGGTTGCCGTCACGGTTACCACGGAAGCCACCTTCGCGACGGCCGCCTTCACGACGATCACCACCACGGTTGCCGCCTTCGCGGTTGCCACGGTAACCACCGCCATCACGACGACCACCGTCACGGCGACCACCACGAGACTCGCGGAAATCATCGAAGTCACATACTACAGCACCAACATCTTGTTGACGGATACGTAGTTTGCTTAGCTTGTTCGCCGCGTCTGAAGTCATTGCTTTAGGTAGCTGTACGAATGTGTGACCTTGAGCTAGCTTGATCGCACCGATAGAACCTTTACCTAGACCTAGTTCGTTTGCTAGAGCGCCAACGATGTCTTTAACTTGAACGCCTTGCTCACGACCAACTTGAAGCTGGTAAGTATCCCAGTCTTGGTTGTTGAAGTTACGACCGCCGTCGCGACCACCTTCACGGCGCTCTTTACGACGTTGCTTGTCACGCTCAATTGCTTCAACCATTGGGTCTTCGCCAATGTAGAACAGAGGACGTTTGCCTTGCTGACGCTTAAGAAGCATAGCAGCAAGTGTTGCTGGGTCGATGTCTAGAGAAGTTTGTAGTTTCTCTACCAACTCAGCAAATTTGTCTAGTGCTTTGTGCTCTTTCTCTGCTTCAAGCTCAGCGCCTAGCTTAGCTAGACGAGCTTCAGCAACTTGGTCACGTAGAGGAAGTTGGATTTCTTCCATAGATGACTTAGTTACACGCTCGATAGTGCGAAGCATACGAATTTGGTTAGTGCGAACTAGAAGGATCGCTTTACCCTTACGTCCAGCACGGCCAGTACGACCGATACGGTGGATGTATGACTCAACATCAAATGGGATGTCGTAGTTGAATACGTGCGTAATACGTGGAACGTCAAGACCACGAGCTACAACATCAGTTGCAACTAGAATGTCAATAACACCTTGTTTGATGTGATCAACAGTACGCTCACGTAGAGACTGAGGAATGTCACCGTGCAGTGCAGCTGCTTTAAAGCCACGTGCAGATAGCCAGTCAGCCAGACGCTCAGTATCTTGACGAGTACGTACGAATACGATTGACGCGTCAGTTTCTTCAGTTTCAAGAAGACGAGACATCGCTTCATCTTTCTCTACACCTTTCACTACCCAGAACTGTTGTTGAACTTTGTCTACAGTGTGGTTTTTACCAGCAACGTCAACCGTTACAGGGTCACGAAGGAAACGTTCAACGATCTTCTTCAGCATTGGAGGCATAGTTGCAGAAAACAGAACGCGTTGTGCTGACTCTGGAGCGTGCTCCATGATCGCAGTTACATCATCTACGAAACCCATGTTTAGCATTTCGTCTGCTTCATCAAGAACGAAAGTACTAACTTCGTCTAGGTGTAGACGTTCGCGATTGATAAGATCTTGAACACGGCCTGGAGTACCAACAACTACATGAGCGCCACTTTTAAGAGCACGCATTTGGTCGACAATAGATGCGCCACCGTAAATCTCTAGAACTTTCAAACCTTTGATGTTTTTACCAAGGTTTTTCATTTCCGCTGCAACCTGAATTGCCAGCTCACGAGTCGGAGCAAGTACAATCGCTTGCGGTTTGCGTTGGTTTAGATCGAGTTTGTTGAGAAGAGGCAGAGAGAACGCTGCTGTTTTACCTGTACCTGTTTGAGCTTTACCCAGCGCGTCAGCACCTTCCAATAGGTGTGGGATTGCCGCAGCCTGAATTGGAGTTGGTGACACGAAACCCATTCCGTCTAGAGCAGAAAGGATAGAATCATTCAGAGATAAATCACTGAATTGAATAACAGAATCTTGCATTGGGATCCTACTTAATTAAACAAAAAAACAGTCCCATATGCTCTTCCAATTCGATACTGATCCATCCAGATACTGATTCCATTCAGACGGGAACACAGCACAGTACACAACCGCGATAAGCCATTAGGGACGACTAAGGGAGGCGGATTATTCCTTAAAAGCATAAAAAAATCCAGAAAAAATTGAATTACATCACAATTTATTCTCAACAATGGTATTTTTAGCATATTTTTCCACCAACCCTACCATTCCCCGTAGATTCGCGTAACTCACAGATGAGAATTTCATCAATATTTAAGCCAATTTCTCGTGGTTAAATTGGCAAAATTCACGGCGAAATTACGCTCCACAGGTAGTAATAATAGCTCGCAATGATTATAGTGTGCCCAACTCCATAGGTAATTTAAGAAAAGATGTTTCAAGATAACCCACTACTCGCTCAGCTTAAGCAGCAAATCCAAGAAAACCTGCCTAAAAAAGAAGGCTCAATAAAAGCCACAGATAAAGGCTTTGGCTTTTTGGAAGTGGACAGTAAGACGAGCTTCTTCATCCCGCCTGCGTACATGAAAAAGTGCATGCACGGTGACAAAGTCATCGCCATTATCCGCACCGAAAATGAACGCGAAGTTGCAGAGCCACAAGAGCTGCTGGAACAAGCCGTGACTCGCTTTATTGGTCGAGTAAAAATGTTCAAAGGCAAGCTCAACGTAGCACCTGATCACCCACAGCTTAAAAAGCTATCTCTTAAAGCGAAACTAAAGAAAGGTCTAAAACCTGACGAGTTCGCCGAAGGTGATTGGGTTGTCGCACATCTTATTCGCCACCCTCTAAAAGGCGATAATTCTTTCTTCGTAGAAATTTCTGAAAAAATCACTGACGCGAATGATAAAATTGCGCCTTGGTGGGTAACGCTTGCTCAAAACGATCTACCAAACTCTGAGCCAGCAGGCATCGATAACTGGGAACTGAAAGACGACGCGGAGCTAGAACGCGTAGACATGACTCATGTTCCATTCGTCACTATCGACGGTGAATCGACTAAAGATATGGACGATGCGCTGTACGCGAAGAAAACCGTATCTGGCGATTTCGAACTCACCATCGCTATTGCGGACCCAACCGCCTACATCACACCTGAAGATGAAATGGATAAAGTAGCGCGTGAGCGTGGCTATACTATTTATCTTCCAGGCCGCAACATCCCGATGTTACCTCGTGATTTAGCGGACAACCTATGTTCTCTGATTGAAGGTGAAACCCGCCCTGCTATTTGCTGTACCGTAACGGTAAGTAAAGATGGTGTGATTGGCGACGATATTAAATTCTTCGCGGCAAACATCAAATCACATGCACGCCTAGCATACGATCACGTGTCTGATTGGTTAGAAAACGGCAGCTCTGAAGCATGGCAGCCATCTGAAGAGATCGCGACCATCGTTCGTGATCTTTATGAGTTCTCTCTTGCTCGCGCTGAATGGCGTGAGAAAAACGCAGTGGTCTTCCCTGATCGTCCTGACTACCGTTTTGAGCTCAGTGAAGATAACGATGTAATCGCTATCCACGCTGACATGCGCCGCAGTGCAAACCGCCTTGTTGAAGAATCCATGATTACCGCAAACATCTGTGCAGGTCGTACATTACGCGATAAATTTGAAACAGGTGTTTTCAATACGCATGCTGGTATCAAGAACGAGAAGATTGAAGAAGTGGTTCAACTTGTCAATCCAGAAGGCCAGTTGGAGTTCACAGCGGAGTCTATTGCTACACTAGAAGGCTTTGCTGCATTGCGCCGCTGGTTGGCTGCTCAAGAAACGTCTTACCTAGATAACCGTATTCGTAAGTTCCAAGCATACAGTGAAGTGGGTAATCAGCCTCTGCCTCATTACGCAATGGGTTTAGACATCTATGCAACTTGGACATCACCAATTCGTAAATACGGTGATATGATCAACCACCGTATGTTGAAGGCCGTCATCCTTGGTAAAGAACCCGTACAAAAACCAGATGACCAAGTAGGCGAAGAGCTAGCTCTACATCGTAAACATCATAAAATCGCTGAGCGAAATGTCTCAGATTGGCTATATGCACGCACGCTTGCTGATGAGCCGAGCAAGAAAACTTGTTTCACAGGTGAGATTTTCGATATTAATCGTGCAGGCGCACGTGTCCGACTTCTCGAAAATGGCGCAGCAGCCTTTATTCCTGGTGCACTAATTCTTGATAATAAAGAAAGAATTGAGTGCAATGGCGACAACGGTACCATCTCTATCGATAAAGAGGTCGTATACAAACTTGGGGATACATTGGAAATTGTCCTTACGGACGTAAACCAAGAAAACCGCAGTTTAGTTGCAAAGCCAACCCAGGTATTCGCTGAACAACCAGCAGCACAAACAGAACAGACTGTAAGTGAATAATACCGAATGAAGTTAAAAGGCGCTCTATTGAGCGCCTTTTTTATTTGTTATGTAAAACGATAAGAACGAGTATGCCGAACATTGAGATCATTCGCTTTAATCACTTCACTGCGCGCAAAAGTGAGCGTTACACTGCAACACATAATGGGTTATATATTGTTGAAGAAGGTGCCCTATTAGTTCATCAACCTAATGGTGAGCAATTTGAACTTAAAGCCGGAGATTTCACACTCTATAACTCCGCAGATCTGAGCAGTGCAGAAGCCGTCTCTAGTGACGGAGGCTTTAAAGCATTGGCTTTAGTCTTCAACCCAAATATATTCTGTGACTTTAAGAAAGCGCACCCGATGCTACGTTCCAAAACGGAAGAAAGGCGCTTCTATCCTTTTTCAACGCAATCCAGTAGCGAAGTAGCACAATTGAAGGACATGTTGGTTAAGTTAGCGAGTCGCAACGCTCCAGACTACACACAAAGCCATATCGCAATGGCATTGCTGTCGTTGATGGTTGAGGTAGAGCCAAACATCCTATCTATCATAGATGATGCAAGTAGCCTGAGCGACTCTCAAAAAGCCATTAAGTACATTGAGGGTAATATTGAAAAAGACATCACGCTAGAAGGCTTAGCGGCTCATATGAGCATGTCCATCGCGACCTTAAAACGTCGCCTCGCCGCAGATGATCTTTCGTTTTCTCAGATATTAAAGGTGAAACGGATAAACTTCGCAGCAACCCAACTGCGCAAGTCAGAAAAATCAATAACAGAAATAGCGTTTGAGTCTGGTTTTAAAAGTGCAGCGCATTTCAGTACAGCATTTAAATCCGTTTACAACATGACCCCCAAAGACTTTAGAAACCAAGTCGTTAAGCCTAAAGTATAAATCATGTCGGCATTCGCATCCGTTGGGCTCACCCTATTCCCAAAAACACGCTTGAGGATCACGCTCCAATTCGTTGAGTAAGTCCTCAAGCATTCGGCTAAATGGAAGTGGCTTATAAGACACCCACCTTAACAGCTCGTTGTGATATGTGGGAACATAGAAATACCAAAGTTGGTTGTCCTCATCAAACATGATCTTCGCGACGGGAGAAGTATACTCGCTATGCTGGGAGTCGAGGAGAAAATGCGCCCGATGAAGCTCAACGCCATTTTCTACTAGCTCATAGAGGCACTTGCCCTGTTCGACAGGCAAGTTAGCATTACGCGCAGAGCAGAGCGATTGAACTGATTTGTATAAACGACTTGTCGCCATTTGGGACACTGACATCAACGTTCTCCCGATGGATGATAGTTAGAGCTGTCGATCCTAGTATATAACCTTTACATCATCACCGATGGTAGTTATCTACCTAACTCAAGTATAAGATAGCTATATTATCATTTGCCCAGATTATCATCTCAATCCACTTGGAAACGCTAGCTCCATCACCTCTTGACTAGAAACAATTCCCCTGTTTAGCGCTAACAGTTCACAAAAGTGTAACCTGAACGCAATATCATAAACTCTGCTTTATCCCGTATATGGAGTTTAATATGTTACGTTTTACTGTGGCGACGTTATTGGCCATAGCAGTCTCCCTCCCTACCATTGCAAAAGAAATCAACATCTCAGGTTCAACGTCGGTTGCTCGTGTGATGGATGTACTTGCTGAGGAATACAACAAAACACACCCAGACGATTACGTTGCTGTTCAGGGCATTGGTTCGAGTGCTGGTATCACCATGGTCAATAAAGGAGTAGCCGAAATAGGCATGAGCTCTCGCTATCTGACTGAAAGCGAAAAAGGTGAAGATCTCAATGTATACCCTATCGCTTATGATGGCCTCGCTGTTGTTGTAAACCGTACCAACTCTGTAGAAAACCTTTCTCAGCAACAACTATTTGATATTTACAAAGGTAAAATTAAGAATTGGAAAGAGGTCGGGGGCGCAGATCAGCCTATCGCGGTGGTTACTAGAGAAGCGTCTTCAGGTTCACGTTACAGCTTCGAAAGCTTGCTGGGACTGACCAAAATCGTTAATGATCGCCTTGTCTCGGATATCAGCCCAAACAACTTGGTTGTAAACAGCAACAGCATGGTAAAAACCATTGTTAACCATAACACTCGCGCCATTGGTTTTATCTCTGTAGGGTCAGTAGATCGCTCGATCAAGGCGATTCAGTTAGATGGTATTGACCCAACCTCGACAAACATTAGCAATCATAAGTACAAGTTGGCGCGACCATTCCTAGTGCTATACAAAGTAGATAAGATTAGCGATGCAGGTAAAGGTTTTATCGCTTTCCTTCGTTCAGAGCAGGGACAAAAAGCGATTGCAGGTTACGGTTATACGCCAGTAAAAAACTTTAATCAGTAAAAATGAAAAAGAGAGCACCTTGATGCTCTCTTTTACTATGTCGTGTTCTATCCGGTTTCGGAATTAGAAATGCAGTTGAATTACAGAGACCACAACCGCACCAGGTCGACGAATACCTTCAATTTCCACTTTAATTTCGCGCTCAATCTCCAAACCTTTTTTGATTGGCGTTACTTTTGTTAACGTGCTGACTGCACGAACATTATTGCCTGCTTTGACAGGGTAAGGGAAACGGACTTGGTTTAAACCCAAGTTAACTACCATCTTAGCTGTTGGGAACATTGGCTTGTCTGGATCGACTGAATCCGTCAGTTTAGGCAGCAATGCTAATGTTAAAAAGCCATGAGCGATAGTTGTCTTAAATGGAGATTCAGTTGAAGCACGCTCTGGATCAGTATGAATCCATTGCATGTCTTCCGTTACCGCACCAAATTGGTTAATACGTTCTTGAGACACATGAACCCAATCACCAGTGTGAATAACTTCGCCAATTTTTTCACTTAACTCGTCATAAAGCTTTTGAGCCTCAGGTGCCATTACGATCGGTGCAGGTTGAGGTGCAACTTCTTCGTTGACGGCTGGCTGCTGGTGATCACGAACTTTTGAGAAAAGAAAGCTATTTTGAGCTTTCCCCAAAAAGTCACTCCAATAATCGCGTAACGTTGGAGACATCCAATTCATAAACTCGGATTGATGAGCAGAAATCGCATCAACTTTGTCTTTAAATAGATTTGTGACCTTCATAAACACCCTTAAGAATTCTAAGCACAACTGGCTATACCAGTTAATTTTGAATTAGTTCACAAAGTCTTGCAAATACTTTCGGGCGAACACATGTACCCTAAAAGCATGTTATGTCTTATATATCAGCAAGATAAAAATAAAACACCATTTTATTGACGCGCGCCAATATAAAGTAAAAACTCTATAAATTGGTACTTTTTGTCCCTTTTTCACTCCGTTTTCAAACTGTCCAACATCACATCAGTGATCATAAAACAAGCAAACAGTACTTCTATTATAATTCAGCACTTTACAAGTCGGACTATGCTCCTTATTATACCGCCCACAACGGAGAGATGGCTGAGTGGTTGAAAGCACCGGTCTTGAAAACCGGCATACGTTAATAGCGTATCTAGGGTTCAAATCCCTATCTCTCCGCCACTTATTTAGAGAGCTCGCATTTATTGCGAGCTCTCGTCGTTTTAGCTCTTACAAAAACGAGATTTAGAAATCCTCGCTCGTAAGCGAATCCAGCACTTCACTATATTCCAGTTAAAAGCCCGCTAATGTTTAGCGGGCTTTTAACTTCGATTTTCTAAAGTTTAAGCAAACTTCTTAATCATTTCAGACAGGTCATTGGTGCAATTTTGCACTTTGGTGTTCATATGATTCGTTTCAGTCATCAGTTCATACGATTCACTGTACTTTAAATTAAGCGACTGGATGTTTTCATTTATTTCATCCGTTACATAAACCTGCTCTTCTATCGCGACCGCAATTTGTTGGTTTCGTTCGACGACGTCCTGAACAAGGGACTCCAGTTGTTGAATGCTATCCAAAGCAGTACCTAGCAATGTTACCGTTCCGGTCGACATTTCATTACCTTTCTCTAACGCAGAAACCGCTGATTTGCTCCCATTTTGAATCCCTTCAATGGCCGATTTAATCTCTGTTGTCGATTCCTGAGTTCTTTTAGCTAAGGTTCTCACTTCATCTGCTACAACGGCAAACCCTCTGCCTTGTTCGCCTGCCCTCGCGGCTTCAATTGCAGCGTTCAACGCTAATAAATTAGTTTGTTCGGCAATACCATTGATGACTTCAACAACGGTTCCAATTTGCTCGGTTTGTTGGTTCAAACGTATGACCACTTTAGATATTTCGCCGAGCTCACCCACCAGCTCTAGTACCGATTGGTTAACATTATCGATAACGCTACGGCTGTCTATCATCGTATTTTGCGCTTCTAACGTAGCCTCGGCGGTCGCTTGAGCATTATTTGATATCTCAGATGAAGAGGCTTGCATCTCGTTGACCGCTGTTGCGACCGAGTCAATCTCCACTTTCTGTGCGCTTAAGTTCTCCGTCACTTGCTGGCTATTTGTCGCAGCACTGTTAGCACTTGCGCGCGTTTTTTCGCAAGAGTCTTTTACAGACACGCCAACGCGCCCCAATAGCGCATTGGCAAATTGCTTACGCATCTTCATACCCAGCTCAATCTCAGCCAGATCGTTGATTCTTCCGCAATAAATATATTCCATGAGTGGATTATTGAAGTCTTGCCTAGCCTGTTTAGCGAGCTTCTCAACTGGTCTGGTTAATACATAAATAGAGAAAACGGAAAGTAACGCAACAACGCCAAACGCTATCACTGGTGATTGATTCATTTGTAGAATGAGTAAGCCAAGAAGGTTTGAAATTAAAAGGAAGAAGGCCGATCTCATCCACAAACGTGTACGAGGAAGATACATTTTCCACGGCTTACGATTATTTCGAAGCTTCGAATACGCTTTTTCCGCTCGCTGGATGTGTATACGCTCAGGTTTAAATCTCACTGATTGGTATTCCACAACTTCACCATTAGATTTTATAGGAGAAGCAAACGCGTCAACCCAATAATAGCCGCCGTTTTTACGTCGATTTTTGACCATTCCCATCCAGTGTTTGCCAGTTTTCAGGTGAGTCCATAAATCTTTAAAAGCCTGTTTTGGCATATCAGGATGACGCACAACATTGTGGGGTTTACCAATAAGCTCCCCTTCATCAAACCCCGCTACTTCATTAAAGTTTTCACTGGCATATTTGATGTAACTGGAGGTATCGGTAATGGAAACTAGGCTGTAACTCGAGGGGTAATCGTATTCCGTTTCACTCATAAACATGTGTCCTTACATTGAATTAATTAACAAACGGCAAATATGAACTTATCGGCATAACATTCACATGCATAATGATAGATTGATTCAAAAATAAAACAAAATTATTGACAAGCTTACTTGTTACTTAATTACTCTAGTCGCATTTTTATCCTCTAATACAAGGCTTCGTTAATATGTACAAGACTGAGCACTGTTCAAAATTAATACACAAAAGCGCTTCCGTACTGAGTTCGTAAATTGTTATAAGTAATCCACTAAAGCGAAAACAAGGAAGACAAACACAATGACTATTCACTTTCGTCAGCTTGCAGCTAAGAGAAACACGACACACTTGTTTATTGACGATTGGAAAATTAACACTCAGCAGTCTTGGGGGATATTCAGCGCGGATGGAGATATTGGCTCTCTGCTTGGAGACCTTATTTGTGATGAAATATCACCAAATAGTGGGGAAATTGAGCTAAATGGGCTGTCCGTTGCGCAAGTGTCGTTATCAGAGCAACAGCGATTACTGGAAAGAGAATTAGAAAAAGATGATACGGATTTTCTTGATCGTATCGACCAAGGAAGCACTGTTTATTCATTAATCCTAGAACAGAGCCAAGACACTAACTTAACTGAACAGCTAGTTAATGATCTCGACCTAAGTCATCTTAGAGATAGTGGCTTCCGTGTTCTCTCTACCGGAGAAACCAGAAGAGTAATGCTCGCCCGAGCTTTAGCCACACAACCTGACTTAGTATTACTCGATAATCCATTTACTGGCTTAGATATTGCGCACCGAGCTGCTCTCGCTCGCTATTTACACTCGCTTTCTCAAAATGTGCAACTACTCATAACCTTCTCTCGCGAATCTGACATGCCTGAGTGGATCAATAGCATCGCGCTTTTCAGTGCAGGAAAGCTTGATAGTACAATGGATAAGTCCAGTTGGGATAATCATCCAATCATTGGACAAATAAAATCTCAGTCAGAGCAACAGAGTGAAGAAATGATAAGCTTGATACGTCAGCATCAGCACTCGACGCCATTCAACAACCCAATATTTGAACTAAAGAATGGGGCTGTCGAATACACCGATAAGAAGATTTTTACTGACTTGAACTGGCGCATAGACAAGGGCCAACATTGGCAGGTCAAAGGCCCAAATGGTTGTGGAAAGAGTACCTTACTTGGATTGATCTTTGGCGATCATCCGCAATGCTACAGCAATGACATTGATATTTTTGGTAAAAAGCGTGGTACTGGCGAGACAATCTGGGAAATTAAGCAGCATATCGGCATGGTGTCTTCAGCGCTACACCTCCAATATCGAGTCAATTGCAGCGCATTAGAAGTCATTTTGTCAGGATTTTACGATTCGATTGGGTTGTATAACCAGCCAACTCGCAAAGAGATGAATATTGCAAACGAGTGGCTCGATATCTTACATATGAGCCAGTACAAAAAAACCTCATTCAAGCAATTAGAGTACGGTCAGCAGCGACTATTACTGATTGCAAGAGCCATCGTGAAACAACCCACATTATTGATTTTGGACGAGCCGTATCAAGGGTTAGATTTTTTGGGTAGACGGTTAGTTAAGAACACACTTGAACTCATCGCTAGAGAGAATTTAAGCCAACTATTGTATGTGTCTCACTACCAAGAAGACCGCTTAGATAGCATCAAAAATGAGTTAGAGTTTGTGTTTGATGAAAATGCTCAGTGTTATAGAGCTAACGTCTACCAATCATAATGACTTCGCTGCGCAAGCTGCTCATAAGGTAATGGTTTGGAGTACAGGTATCCCTGATGATATCTCACTCCCATCTGCTTTAAGTGTTCAGCTTGCGCTATAGTTTCCACTCCTTCAGCGATCAATTGTACTTGTAATTCTTCCGCGAAGTGAACCATCGCTTTTAAGACAGAAGCACTAAGGCTAGGAATACCAATGGTTTCGACAAAGCACTTATCGATTTTTAAGTAATCTATGCGCATGTGCTGTAGAAATGCTAACGAGGTTTGGCCAGTTCCAAAATCATCGATCAGCACATCAATACCATGCACTCGCAGCGCTGCAATGCATTTTCTCGCCTCTGAATCAATGAGCTGACGCTCTGTTATCTCAACCCCTAATGAGACTTTGTTTCGGCTCAACTGTCTGTCGAGCAATTGAATTTTTCTGATCGCGTTTGGTCCGACTAAATAACCAGGCGGCACGTTAATACCAAGGTGGACAGGCTGATCAAAGCCTAATTTACTGAAGTCCTCTGCCGCTTTATCCAGAACGAAATCAGTAAGTAAAAAAACCAATCCACTTTGCTCTGCCGCAGGGACAAACTCATCCGGAGAAATGAACCCCTTACTTTGATGCTCCCATCGCACTAGCGCTTCAAACCCGAATAACTGGCCGGTATCAACGTTAACTTGCGGTTGGTAATACAGGGTCAACTCTCCTCTTTTTATCGCTCTTTTAAGATCCAGTATCAAATTGCGATGAGGATCAATAAACTTATTCAACGCATACAAGCAAAGGTAGATCACGAAAATAATTGGAATTGAGTACAAAAAATAGGAAAGTGTTCTCTGTTTGACGAAAAGATCGCTGGCTTCGCTCAAAGCTTCATACTCAAACATTTGCGACGATTTGATACCGATAGGATTACTTCCCGCTCTTAATGCTCCTTCAGGTGAAACTTGCTCATGGATAAACAGCGCAGAACGTTTTAGGCGTAAATCGTTGTTAAACCCTATTGTCGCATTAAAGTAGTCATGATCGATAATCGTTACGGCTTGATAACCCCGCTCTCCCTCCGTTACCACAAGCAAGAACTGATCGTACAAGCTATCAACACTACCAAACGCTAACGTTTGTCCCTTAGGAAAGGTGATGTGCTCAGCTAACGGTTTAGAGATACTTCCTAATTTCGAAGAACAAGTAATGACTCCCTCTTTCACAATGAGCATTTCTTCAATATCTCGTTCAAACATTAAGCTTTGCTGGAGCTCTTCACATCGTTCAGGGTGTAGCAACGCCGTGCGGTTTTCTGTCTCTATTTGGAATAAAATTTCATCTGCAATTTGCACATTTTTTTCTAATAAATGATTGAGATTGTTTTGCACGCTTTCACGAGCTAAATACAAAACCTCTCCAATAACCAAGGGAATAGGCAGAAGAAAAATGATGGCTTTTTTAAAAATCGCCTTATTCAGCATATAAAAGTAACCTTTTATAAAACCGATTTACTGAGATGGTACCTCGATTCCGATACCCGCTAGCAACTCACGTTTTTTAACATTATTTGTTTGGATTAACTCAGTATGCGAAACGCTGAGTAATACCGCAAACTAAACAATGTCTTATTCACTCCTGTTCCAATTTAGTATCAAGCGCCTCAAACCTGAGACTTTAATTCGACACCATGTTATGTCTATCGGTACTTGCGAAAGTCTTTACCTGTCTGTTTCTCATCATGTAAGAATTACCCATTAAAATTATTTTTCTTTTCTCAGTGATTAAGAATTATATTTGTCGTAACTCCTACAACACGTTACAACACTCTCATGACGACAAACAAAGCTAATGCTAACCAGGTAAACGAAAAATCACTGCAGTTGTTAATGCAAGTTGCAGTTAGTCCGTTCCCAGTTTCTGCGAAAACGCTAAGCGAGCAATTGAACGTTCCTTTAAGCAGCCTTTACCGACACTTAAAACTGCTTAAAGAGTGGAACTTGATCGAAGAAAGCGTTCACGACAAGACATTTGTCGTTGGTCCGGCGGCATTATTACTCATGCACAGCTATGAGACCGCGCAACATGGGCTCGACATGGTCGAAACCATACTGGCTAGGTTGGTACAACAAACCGGGGAAATGGCCGCTTATATGGTACCAGCGGGTTATCGTGCGCTTTGTGTCAGACAGAAAGAAAGTATGCAGGCGCTGCGTTGCAGCTTCGTCCAGGGTCAAAGTCAACCTCTGCTGCGCGGTGCCTCATCTAAAGTGATGCTCGCTTTTATGCCTCAAAGTCGATGCGAGAAAATCTTGAGATACTTTAATCAAGATCACCGACGCGACGAGTGGGAAAAAGAGCTCACAACCATCCGTAAACACGGATATGCCGTCAGTACTTCTGAGATTGACCCTGGTGTTTCAGGTATTAGCGCACCGGTAATGAAAGGAAGCAAACTGATTGGCGCAGTCTCGGTGATGGCTCCGGCCCACCGAGTCGAAAAGGATAAGCAGCGCATTATTTTACATGTACTGCAAGCGGCAAGGGCACTACCACCAGAAAGGTAATTCATCATGTTAAGCTTTTTCAAACGCTATAAACTCCATCACACAGTGAAACAGCCGCAACATTACCCTTTTTCTTTTATGACAGTGTGTGAGTATTTGCCACCCATGTCTAAGGGCGCGTTTGAATTAGCTGATCAAAGTTTGGAAAATGCTAGTGATTGGCTTTACCAACAACATGATCATGAAACCGCTGAAAACTTTGGTCACTTCAACCACGACAAACTGGAGAATGGCGAGTTTCAGGAAGCGTTAAGCCTTTCGCTTTCTCGCCACTCAATTCCTGTTTTAGTAACTAACTGTACCGAGGCAATCTTGTCCATGTTACCTGTGGTCGTATCCTATCGAGACGAAGTGGGTGTCGTAAATATCGGGCATAACATGAACTTGAAGCCGACACTTGAGCCACGCTTAGGCTCTGCATTCCATTTTGCTCTTTCTCGCTATCAAAACGTACGATTGTTTTTTGCTGGCGTCAGTGAGCAAGAGACGAAGCAAGAAACGTGGGAATACGCGGAAGATCAAGGTTGTGATTGGGTGACCGAGAAAGAGTTTTCTTTTCGTCATCGCAATAACGTCAAGCAACAGATCGGCAATTACCTAGACCACTGCGACCAAATAATCATTAGTATCGACCTTGGATCTCTAAAAACCAAAAACAGCCTTGATGGCGCGTCAGAAATTGATATCCAAATGGTTCTACGCACGATTAGGCAATGTTTGGTTGCAGGTAAAGTGAGAGCAATTCAGCTCGTTGGCGATCGAGATTGCCTGGTCTATTCGAGACAAACGAAAGCCATACTAGAAGAGTTATATCAGATGGCTCCACTCATCGTTCACGCTGCCTAGCGTTATAAACATTCAGAATCAGGATCGCGTCCTTCCTGATTCTGAACCAACATGCTTACTTATTATCCTTAACTAACAAATAGTTACACATATAAATCGACACACATCACACTTGCCTCTTGAACTAACCTGACACTTACGTTGTAATAAGGCCGCTAAACTTTGGTATGACATACGAAATAAAAAACAACCAAAGTTCAATAACTAAGCGGCTTCAAAACAAAAAGTACCGCAGCTATTCCAATTTCAGTGAGCATTTGCTCACGCTCGCTTGATGCCATCTTGTTCCACTCATTAGGACATTTGATGATGCGTCTTTGCAGTATTTTCACTGCGGTTCTTTTTTTACCGCTAACCTCACACGCCACCACTTATGACGTAAAAGATCTATCTGAGTTAGGTCAACTTTGCTCACACAAGAGTTTTAGTATCGAAAGCGATGGCACGACTTATCGCTGTACAGGGAAACTAGTCCTACCCGCTGGTGATAAAATTGTCTCCTCATTACCGGACAAAGAGATAACGTTAAAAGCAGATTATGGAATTGTGTTAGAGGGGAACAATACGATTGGTGAACCCAATAAGCGTATCTCTCTCCACGCACTCGCTACCGGATTAACAGTTAACAATGAGAAAGCATCAAGCATTGACGATTACCAAAACAAGCACACTGTTATCTATGGTGATCTTCTATCGGCTTATCCAACAAAGCTGCATAACGTTCTCATCGATGGGGATATAGAGCTAACAGGTGAGGCCCTTCATATTAATGGTGAGTACAACACCATTATTGGTGACATTTTGACTCACAGCACGACCAATATATTTAATACAAACATCTGTGGTAAGGTCGAATCACAAGGCGAAACACTACACCTAAAAACAAACCATCCTTTACAAGACCATTTTGTCGTCGGTGATGTTTCTGCGCACAAATCTCTGATTATAAAAGATATGTCGATCTATGGTACGGCTGAATCTGTAGGATCGTCAGCTACATTAAGTGGCTCATTCTATAGTTCCACCGCAGCAATTAAATACTTCCAAACATTGAACTTCAACAACGCTCCAAATCAGCCTAGTCAAGTTTGTGGTGAAATCCAACAAACGCCAGGAAGTGCACAAACGAAAGCACAAGACAACAAATACACGCAATACTGTGGATTGGGCGAGGCTGATTGTCACTACTCTTCCCAAGTCTGTCCAATCACCCCTCAAGATGTTCCGAATTGCAGCATGCAGCCTCCATCGGAGAACGACTTAAACCTCAGCGTCACACCATCGGACGACATGGCACTGATGTGCGGCGACGATCTTCCGCAATTTACAGTAACAACAACCAATAATCGAGTAGTTGTAAGCGCAAAAGTCAGTGCCGTCCTATCACACCCTGACTTATTCACTTTAGAGGTGATCAAAGGTCAGCAGACATTAAAAGCAAACCAATTTATGTCTGACGACAATGGTGAGCTCGTTGTTCGAGTGGTCCCGAACGATATTGATACCATCGCGTTAGGTACTAACTACACGCTGACTTTCACTATGGCAGAAGACACCAGCAAGCATCAAACGGTTAGCTTTATGTTTACGCCATTTATGTTTGAGGCCTACTCAAAGACGAAAAGCGCCACTTTAAATGAAATACGCGTTATTGCAGGTAAACCAGAAAACGTGCATACGCGATTGCTGGCTTGTGCCTCCACAGGCGAACCTGTAGTAGCAAGCAACTACAATGGTACGCCTAAAGTTTTTCATCCATTGGTTCAACCATTAGGAGGAAGTGAAGGAAACTTTAGCTATTCAGCAGAGTTTGAAGATGGCTTGTCTGAACATGGCCTTATCACGAACGAATCCGGCATATTTGAAGTGACACTGTCCGATCATTTTGAATGTGAGGGATTTGAAGAGTGCCCAGAAAAAGGCAAAGTGGAAGTGAGAGGAACATTTAATGTGCACTCGCGACCATGGACACTCGCTATTTGTGACAACCAACGTGCTTTGCCTTCTGGCACCTCTGAACAAGGAGAAGGGTTTCTTGCTGCCGGAGAGCTTTTCTCTCTAACGGTGAAACCAATCATTTGGCAACCTGACGGCTCTGTAAGTGGGTCTGTTGAATCAGCACGCTATTGTGATGCTTCTATCACCCGTAATTTTACGCTTGATGACGCTCCAGCAGCATCGGTTGTCTTGTCGAGTGAGCAACATACGCCATCAGAGACAGCGAACCAAACCTCAAAATTGCTAAAAAGTAGTGACTCACTGGCTCAGGCGCATAATTCAGCCAAGAATGATCAATTCTTCTTTAATGGATTATATTGGGAAGAAGTCGGGAGCTTGAGAGTAAAAGCAAACCTAGAAAGTAAATATCTAGGTATGACTGTGAACGAAGGCTATCGTTACGTTGGTCGTTTTTACCCAAAATATTTTCAAGTGCAAGACCAAGAATGGCACTACCCACATGGCCAAACTTTTGCTTACATGAATCAACCTTTTGAGAAAGTCACTTACGATGTTGTCGCACTCAATGCGAATAAGGAAAACGTGAAGAATTACGTCCACTTTTCGTCTAACCTTCAACAACATTTCGATTTAGGCGAGCTAAGCTCATACTCCGATCGGTTTTTGCCGCCTAAGCCTAAGAAGGTAGACTGGAAACTACTGGGTAGCGCGAGTGTTGGAACGTTTGTTATAGAGAAGCCCTCGACCAATGCGACTTGTAACAATAGCCCATGCTGGAAAAAGAACACGACAGATAAGCAATATCCTGATGGTCCATTCAATACCGAGACTAATAGTGACAGCAGCCAAATAGGTTTAGTCTCAGTAAAAGCCGTTGATGAGGTAAACTTCTTCGACGATAGCGAAGTGCTCACAAAACAACCAGACATTCGATTCGGTCGTTTGAACTTTCAAGATGTAGGTGGCAACCAAGGCATGGTGATCAAAGTGCCACTTGATGTGGAAATTTGGCAAAACGGTCGATTTACGACTAACTTCGATGACAGCTCAACAACGGCGAATGGTGAATATTACTTCAGCACGCCAATTTGGTCGCATGCGCCTGCAAACAACGCCCTGCTTTCTGGCCTTGGAACGATGAGTATCGGCAGGATAACCGATATCGTTGCAAGCCAAATTGACTCAGCGCGCGAGCAAATACAATTCCACCTAGATTTAGACAGCTCAGGCAATCGCATCCCTTGGCTGAAATACGATTGGGATAGCTCTACAAGTGAAGAGGAAAACCCACCCGTCATTGTTACGTTTGGTATTCACCGAGGAAACGATCGCATTATTTATCGTGGTGAACCGAATATGCTTGGCCTAAATTAACGCGAAACGACAAAACAAAAAGAGCCCCTCAATTGAGGGGCTCTTTTCACACAGACTGTGTAATTTACTTTGCGCCACGACGCGCTTTCAGGCGCTTCACCATAGCAAGACGACGCTCTGCCGACCCTTGGTCTGTTGCCGACTGGTTCGGGTTATTACGACGACCTTGACGATTCTTAAACGCTGGTTTTGAGTGCAGCTTTTCAATGTAAGATTCACGCTGTTTTGGTTCATAGCCTGCAAGCTCAATACGGCGAATTCGCTGCTGGATTAGATTTTCAACCTGAACAACCGTGAGCTCTTCATCTCGGTTTACAAATGAAACGGCATGACCTTGTTTACCTGCACGGCCTGTACGACCAATTCGGTGAACGTAATCTTCCGCTAGAAAAGGCATGTCATAGTTCACAACGTGAGGTAAATCTTCAATATCTAGACCTCGAGCAGCGACATCGGTAGCCACCATGACACGTGCTTTACCGGACTTGAACTCTTCTAACGCACGACGACGAGCACTTTGAGCACGGTCACCATGACAAACCACCGCTTTGATACCATCAAGTTTCAGCTCTTTTACCACTTCGTTTGCGGTCTCTTTGTAGTTCACAAATACCAACACTTGTTTCCAGTTCTTACGACCAATCAGCTCCGAAAGCAGTTCCGTTTTTCGCTCTTGATCAACTGGATATAACACGTGAGCAACTGTCTGTGCTGTCGTATTCGCTCGCTCAACTTCAATACGCTTAGGCTTACGCAGGATATCTTTTGCTAACAGATTTAGTTGGCTCGAAGTCGTTGCGGAAAACATCATAATTTGCGGATCAGTATCCACATCTAGCATGATCTTACGTACTGCGTGAATAAAGCCCATGTCCAAGATACGGTCTGCTTCATCAAACACTAAAAACTCTAAGTGTGCGACCGAGACATTACCTTGTTCAATGTGCTCTTCCAATCGACCTGGTGTAGCCACTAGGATATCTACACCGTTTTCTAATGCCGTTACTTGAGAAGACATTTTACGGCCACCGAAAATCGCAGCCACCGACAGGTTCGTGTACTTCGTGTAAGCTTTGATGTTGTCAGCAATTTGTTCAGCAAGCTCACGAGTTGGAGCCAAGATAAGTGCGCGAGCAGTCTTACGAGAAGCGCTACGGTTACTGTCTAGCAGCTGCTGAATCATAGGCAGAGAAAACGCAGCCGTTTTACCAGTACCTGTTTGTGCTGTAGCGAAAATATCATGGCCTTTGCGAGCCATTGGAATCGCCTTCTGTTGAATTGGCGTTAACTTTTCATAACCGCATTCTGCCAGTGCTTTAACCACTTCTGGCGCAAAACCTTGAGATGAAAATGACATTGAGCGTATTCCTTAAACAAACCACTAAAAATAGCTTTAAAAATTTAGCCGTGCACTATACCCGAATTTGAGTGATTTATCTCACTTTTCTCATTGAAATCCTACAAAAGAAAAAACGGTGAGCACAGATATATTAGTGGTTCACCGTTTTCGTTTAACCTTTGCGCAATTTAATGTTTGATGCCAGATAACTGAAGGAGAATTCGCTCAAGCTCATCCCATGGCAACAGCTGAGAATCTATCACTTCTAATCGTGATTCAAACCCTTCTAAGCTGATTTCATTCACCGACACGACTCGGTTGGCAACATTAAACGCGTAACAACCTTGATCCGTATTGACCACTGCTTTAACACGCTCTGCGGTCAAGTCCGAAAGCATAGAGAAAAGCTTTTCAAAATCAAACTTATACTCTGCCCCAAACAACCACCCACAACTAAAATAACCCTGCCCTTTGTTCTCTTTGCGCACAAAGGCTTCACCAGGCGCCAACTGGAATTGAGGCTCTTGATGAGCGTGGTCATGATGATGTGACTCGATATGGGAAGAAGCGCTGCCGTAAACCCGCTCGATATCCAAGACTTCTATCGGTAACTCACCGTCATGAATAAGCTTACTGAATACTTTTGAAGGGGATTTGTCCGTCACCCAGTCATTAAACACATCAAGATCGTGGCTGGAACATAGGTCAACCTTACTACCAATAACCACATCTGCACTGTCTAACTGGTCCACGAAGTTTTGGTTAGAAAGATACTTTTCATCACTTAAGTTACGCGGATCAACCAAGGCAATCGTCGCTTTAAGATCAACGTAAGGTTCATACTGCTGTGAGGTAAGCGTCGCGATAACCTGTTTTGGATGACCAAGGCCTGTTGGCTCAATCAATAAACGGTCCGGTTTTTGACGCAATAATGCGGTGATACCTACCGACATCGGCACACCCGCAGTGCAGCACATACAACCACCTGGCACTTCTTTAATCAGCGCGCCTTGGTCGGTCATCAATGCACCGTCGATGCCAATCTCACCAAATTCATTGACCAAAACCGCCCAGTTTTCTTTTTCCGGTTTGTTCTTCAGTAGATTTAAAATCGTGGTCGTTTTACCGACACCCAAAAATCCGGTCAGTATGTTGGTTGGTACTCGATTTGACATGCTTATCTCCGACACGTTAGTGCATTAATGCTCCAGCAAAGTATACGGAGAATGTGACTCGCTTCAACGCTTTTTATCGCACTCATCAAGCTCATTGCGTGATGCGTTGGCACACATTTTTCGAGCTTGTTTGGGTTGACTTATCAACTCTGAACGCTTCATATCGGACAAGTACCTACCGGTATAAATAACGCAGGTAAAAAACGCGATAATAGCGACTACGATGGGAAGAACTCCGAGCGTGTTTTCGAATTTAAGCGCAGCAATAGCCAACGCGAAAACAACGACAGAGATAAGTGCGATTGACTTACTTTTGTTGCTTTTCATAATAACTCGCCTTTCGTAAAGTTAGCCCCCTAACACCTCCTGTACTAGAGGAATGTCAGTTTGAACAACATCCAACCTGACTATTCAATGCTACTCCTTTCGCTACTTGTGAAATTTGACAAAGCTAACATTTACTACAACATCAAACGACGAGCTTATTATTATCTTTCATATACTTACTGGATTTTAAAACACTTACTAGCAAATCGACCCGCCGCTGACCAATATGTCGTTTTCATTGGCAATACAAACTTGCGCCACCAGCCTTAGCCCTTCGACTATCATCTCCAGAGACATAGAAGGCTGACTGCCATCTGCTGCTTGTTCTGGCAATAATGGAATATGAACAAACCCGTGACGAATCGGATTGTCTTTCAAGTAATGTTGGATGCCATAAAAAAGGTGGTTACATACAAATGTTCCAGCACTGTTGGAAATCTGGCTAGGTATACCCTGCGTTTGCAATGTTTGCACAACACGCTTTATCGGTAGTGTCGAGAAGTAAGCATCAGGACCATCAGCCACCACGGGTTCATCAATCGGTTGATGACCAGCGTTATCTGGAATACGAAAATCATCGACATTGATTGCGACACGCTCTGGGGTTATCGCGCTACGCCCGGCCGCTTGCCCTACAGTAATCACACAGTCTGGCTGGTGCGCTTCTATTGCTTCAATAACGACTTTCACCGAGTCATATCGAACTACGGGGACTGGGCAAGTAACTATCACACCTCCTTTTATGGCCGCGGCCTCTAATTGCTTGACCGCTTCTAAGGCGGGGTTAATGGCGTCACCACCAAAAGGTTCAAAACCGGTAATCAGGACTTTCTTCATAACAGCCTTTAGGAAAAGAGTTTCACAAATTATTGCACTCCCCTTCACCCCATCCAATAGCAAAAGTATTGATGAGATAAACCAGACAACATTATGTGACTCATGTCTAACCAGAGAGTGTTTTCTGCCTCATTGAATCTAGGCAAGTTCCGGACTATCGAGACTAACTTATTGATGATTAGTGGCAGGGCAAGGTTCTCTCATTACATGACGCACGTAGAAGCTTGGTTTCCACGCTTAACTTAGGTAGAGTACGCGACCGCAATGCAATTCGAAGAGATTGAATACAATGAATATTGATAACCATGTAATCGAAACGATTGAAGAGTTAGAGGCATTTCTGCATTTAGTAGAAAGCGGCGCTCTTGGCCTTGAAGGTGTCACTGGCGTTGCGCTAGCCACCTCTAATACCGATGGTCGTCCATTTGTTGCCGTATTAGGAGAAAAGCACCAATTGCTCCTTGGCCGCTGGGTTTCGCAGCACGTATATGACAATGGTAAAGACATCGTTCGTAACGGCCCAACCAGAAAACACTAAGCGCTCGACGCCACCTATAACATCACGCCGTCTTATACACCAAGCGTATGCTTTGAAAGCAATGCGCTTGGTGTACTCAAAAAATAAAAAAGAAAAGGCTAGCCTTTATTAATTTTGTCGGTATACTGCACATCAGCTCTTACGGAAAGAGCTATTAATGTAATTAAAGATCAAAGTTTCTCTCAGTTCCACATCGAATTCCTCGTTTACGTTCCTGCGACAAAATAGTTATCTCTAAAATCATATAGTAGCACTTGATATTAGCTAAAAATTCAATATTTAAAACAATCAAATATAGAGGTATCTATGTCTAATAAATTAACTGGTTCAGTAAAATGGTTCAACGAAACTAAAGGTTTTGGTTTTATTTCTCAAGACAATGGCGGTGATGACGTATTCGTTCACTTCCGTTCTATTGTTTCTGAAGGCTTCAAAACTCTTACTGAAGGCCAAAAAGTATCGTTCGTTGTTGAACAAGGTAACAAAGGTTTACAAGCAGCTGAAGTAACTGCACTGTAATTCTTTGTGTGGCATCAATGTTGTTGGTGCCACAATCCCCTTCCACTTGTTACTGCCCTTACTATTCTCTATCTAAGTTTATATAGCCAAATCACTTACCTCTCCCACACCATCATTAATCACTTTCAATAAAGTCACTTTGGTATACATCTTTAGGTAATCACACAACCTACCTTGCAATTCCAGTTTGGAATTAAATTAATCTCATTCATATCTGAATCACTTCGCCTCATGCTTTGCTCATAAAAATAAAGTTTATAAAATAAAAGCGATTGGCGAATATAAGAGAAAAAATGAAATTAAATATATCTGCTCAATCAATAAATTCTAATAACTACGAGCACATAATCCCTAGCTGAGAGGTTGAGTCAGCACTGAAATGTCATTACATGAAGCCATTTATCGGACAACACTTCATAGGGACAGCGTGTGGAGTCACACACTTCGGGGTATTTGTTGAGTTAGAGGAACCGAACCGAAGGTCTCATTCCTTTATCAAGTTTCCAAAATGGTGAGTTCGAATTTGATGCAGTCAAACAAAAAATTTCCAGCCAGAGCGCCACGTTTACTTTAGGGACCAAAGTGCACGTGTTGGTTAAAGACGCCGATTAGAGACAAAGAAAGATCATGTCCAACTTAAAAGACGCGGAACACGCGGTAGGTTAGCCTGTTTTAGGTTACTTTCTAATCCATTAATCAAAAATAAAAAATAAGCTTTTAATACCGCAATTAACTTGTGACATTTCGCTGACATCGACTCATTCTAAAACCCTAATATCTGACAAAGGAAACGAATCTAATTTTTGTTTCCAGACACCATCGCAGAGTGTATTTCCAGCACTCTGTTTGCCTCGAGAGGTTCTTATGACAGCCTAGGATCTCTCGAGGCTTTTTTGCACCTATTCAAACCACCTGATTCTACATCACAACTATTATCCCCTACACAAGCTGTACTTTTTAACTAGTGCACTAGATCGCGAACTCTGATTTAAGCAACTGATCACACAACCACTTCTAAATTTTGGGTATAAAGTATCAATACTTTCGTTAACTAGGATGTAAATAATGAAAAACTCGTTTGATCTCACTATGCCCAACGAAGAAGGATACTTTGGTGAATACGGTGGTAGCTTTGTTCCACCTGAGCTTGAACAAATCATGCATGACATCAACGCAGCTTATGAGGAATGCAGCAAAGATCCTGAATTTAAAGCGGAACTCGCTCGCCTGTATAAGCACTTTGTTGGACGACCTAGCCCAATCTTCCATGCGGAAAACTTGTCTAAAAAATACGGAGCAGACATCTACCTAAAGCGCGAAGACTTAAACCATACAGGCGCACATAAAATTAACCACTGCTTAGGAGAAGCCATTCTCGCTAAAAAGATGGGTAAGAAGAAACTAATTGCAGAAACTGGCGCAGGGCAACACGGTGTTGCGCTTGCTACAGCCGCGGCATTGGTTGGTTTGAAATGCGATATTTACATGGGTGAAGTTGATATCGCCAAAGAACATCCGAATGTCGTCCGCATGAGAATCCTTGGTGCTAATGTCATTCCTGCCACTCATGGGCGCAAAACCCTCAAAGAAGCGGTAGATTCTGCATTCGAAGCTTATCTGAAAGATCCTGATACACAGCTTTATGCGATAGGCTCTGTCGTTGGCCCTCACCCATTCCCTAAAATGGTACGAGATTTCCAATCAATTATCGGTAACGAAGCACGAGTTCAATTCAAAGAAATGACCGGCAAGTTACCCAATAATCTCGTCGCATGCGTTGGAGGTGGTTCTAACGCGATGGGGCTATTTACTGCTTTCTTAGAGGATGAACAAGTCGCCATTCACGGCGTTGAACCTGCGGGCCGCTCTTTGCAAAAGGTTGGCGAGCATGCTGCAACACTCACACTCGGTGAGCCAGGTATCATGCACGGATTTAAGTCTTACATGCTTAAAGATGCGCAAGGCGAACCTCAGGAAGTGTACTCTGTAGCAAGTGGCTTGGATTACCCATCGGTTGGGCCTCAGCATAGTTACTTAAAAGACATTGGCCGTGTCAATTACGGCTCAATCAGTGATGACGAAGCGATTGATGCCTTCTTTGAGCTGTCTCGTGAAGAGGGAATAATTCCTGCTATTGAATCCTCACACGCTGTCGCTTACGCAATTAAACTCGCGCAGCAAGGAGAAACCGGCTCGATTTTGATCAACTTATCAGGCCGTGGTGACAAAGACATTGATTTTGTCGTTGAACACTACGGCGCAAAATACGGCATTGAATCACTCATATAGCCTAACTCCGTAGCCTAACCCTACATGCAAAAAGCTACCTGGTACTAGGTAGCTTTTTGTTTTTGTCTACTATTTTAAGAAGCAAGTCCCTTTACTCACTGTTCTCACTATACCTTTAGAGCATAATTCGATTAACCGATAAGAGCTGGAATGCCTGGAAGCTGACCAACAATAGCAAGGGAGCCTGCACAAACGATAAACGCAGTGCCAGGAATCAGATATTTATCTTTGCGCGATAGTTCGTTAGCACGCTCATGGTCGCCGATAAGCCCGAGGTTATCCAACAGCATCGTGATTGCCCAACCGAAGACTGGATTAACGAATGCACAGGCAAAAATACAGATACCTGCACTGAGTGAATCTTTATGCTTATGGATCATCTGCATACCCGCTTCAAGAAGTGGTAAGAATACACCGACAATCAAAGCAACGCGCAGAACAGGTTCCCACATTGCTAGATCCATTGGGTAGCCAATTACCGCCGCCGCAATACACATGAAACCCGTCAACAGAGCGCCACCTGGAATAGGACGCTTGGCAATTGCGGCAGGAATCATGTACGTTCCCCAAGAAGAAGCTAGGTTTCCGCCCCCTAAGAGTGAACCAACCCCCTGACGAACAGATGCTCCGACCATCGTGTCATCGACATCCATGAGTACACCTTTCGCTTCTTTTGGGTAGTTAAGTTCTTGAAACACACGATGGCCGAGATAATCAGGGGACCACATAGCGACTGCCAGTAGAGCAAATGGAGTCACGGCAATAAAGTGCTCTAGGGTTGGCCAGCCTAGCTGCCAGCCTGTATCTTCCCCCCACCAGTAGAATGGACTGAAATTAGGCAGGCCCGGCTCTGTGGTAAAAGCAAACTCAGCGCCCATCAAATAAGCAACAATACCCGCGAGTGCAGAGCACAATGGGATAGCGAGCCAACGTTTATTGATCTTGGCTAAGTAAGCGTAAACCATAACGGTTAGGCCTATGACCACAAACGAAATGTAACCTTGGTCCGTACTTGCAGCCCACGCTTCCGTCTTATTAATTTGCCCGAGCAACCCAACAGCACCAAGGTAGATCAACAACCCTCCTCGAACCCCGATACCAGTCAGAGTCATGAGTTTAGAGCCACCTTTGGTTAAGGCGAGAATTAACCCAAAAACACATACCATCAAACCTAGCGCGAGAGGGTGCCCTCCTGCAGCTGCAATCATAGGAATCAGCGGTATCATTGGGCCATGGGTTCCCGCTAAGTTTGCATTCGGGTTTAGGATGGCAGAAAACAGGATGACGAACAGGGCTCCAGCGATAAGTAATTCGTAACGCACGTTTTCTGCAATGAATTCCGGAGATAAACCAAACTGAGCAGAAAAAGCGGAAACCATGGCAGTGACCATAACCACTTTACCAATGGTTGCTGCTAATGCCGGTACCCAGTCTTCGATTTCAATACTGTAATCACGTGAGGGCAAATGAATTCCCCAGCGACGGAAGCTCATGACAGTTAAATCATGATTTAGAAAGTCTTCTCGGTTTTCAAATTCATGCGGTTTTTTGCGCACATCCCTGTAAAAAGTCTTACTTTTGTCAGACATTGAGTCATCCTTTTATGTTTCAACGTTGAACTACGTCAACTAGAGTTTCGCTTGGTAGACAGGCCTTCGACCAATACGAGACAACACCCACATCAAACTTCTAGGCCATACTAAGAAAGCGGCATGAACCAATTTTGATTTTGAGCTTATTAAGCATGTGTTGCTATGGGTAGGAATATTAGACATTAGTAAAAGAACAACAAAAATCTCACTTATTACACAATAATTTAACATCGAGCTGGGACGCTTGAACTTTTAAGAGTCATTTTTGAGCAGAGATCCAAGTAGAACGGCTAATTCCTATTTATACTTTCAAGGTAGAGAGCACTGTGCTCGCATCCATCGCAAAGTAACTATCGATATCTCTGCATTGTATACTTTGTTAAACTCCGCCCTTTAATGAGTAAGGCCCTTAAAAATGATGACTGACGAAGAGAGAATCGAGCTGCAACAGAACAATCCACTGCACGGGTTGAAGCTAGAGACTATGTTGCAAGAGTTAGTGGATTTTTACGGCTGGGACATTCTAGATACAGCAATGCGCTTTAATTGCTTTAACACTAAGCCTTCGATTGCAAGTAGCGTGAAGTATTTAAAGAAAACCGAATGGGCGAGAGAAAAATTAGAAAACTTTTACCTTTATCGCTTTAAGCGTATGCCACGCGCGAGCGAAGAAGAATACAACTTACCACCAAGAGCTCGTACCTTCCCTCATGGCCTTGAACCTAAAGAGCCAATGCCGCTAACCGTTGACTCTATTCTTAAGTCACAAGCTAAAGCAGCGTCTGCATTTAAAAAGCGTTCACCTCGCGGACGCCCTGCTCGTCGCCAATAACACTATCTTGAAAAGCAATAGAGCCCTACTGGTAGCTCCAGCAGGGCTCTATTGTTCTTTAAAGGAATGGCTAGAAGCGAAGACTCAAGCTAGTGAGCATTCCCTTTCTCCAGCAACTCCCGTAAGTAAACTCACATGTAGTTTACGTTTTCTATTGATTACGCTTTTTCTTCTTTTTACCCGTACCTGCTGGCTTCGCTCGCGGCTTCATTGGTAAAAAGTAGGCTTCACTCTGATCGTCTTCCACTTCAAAACCGACTACGTGCTCGCGTTCAAGTTGGAACTTATTTTTCTTTTCTATCACTTTGAAATGGTGGTAGTCGTCGTAATCGATAAGAGATAATCCTAAACCTACTTCACCAGCACGACCACTACGACCGATTCGATGCATATAATCAGCAGGGCTACGCGGAAGATCGAAGTTAATCACCACTGGAAGTTTTTCAATATCAAGGCCGCGTGCTGCGATATCGGTGGCAATAAGAACTTGAATCTCGCCAGACTTAAAACCGTCAAGGACACGAGTACGAGCGCCCTGCCCTTTATCACCATGGAAAACTTCAGCGGTAATACCGCGTTTTGACAGCTTTTGAGCTAAATGGTTACAGGCATTCTTAGCATTCACAAAAATCAAAGTCTGTCGCCACTGATGCTGTTTGATTAAATGCGCGAGTACCGCCGTCTTCTCACCTTTATTTACAATAAACACGCGCTGCACCAAAGTGCTGGCTTCTGCGCTCTGCAACTGAACTTCAACAGGGTCGCGGAGCAACTGCTGGGCCAGCGTCGTGACTTTATCAGGGAAAGTAGCAGAAAATAACAGCGTCTGTTTCTTCTCTGGTAGTAACGCAAGAATCTTATTCAGTTCTTCGGTAAATCCGAGGCTCAACATTCGGTCGGCTTCGTCAAGAACAAGCGTTTTTACTTGGTCCAACTTAATCGCGTTACTGGATACCAGATCAAGTAATCGACCCGGCGTTGCAACAATGATGTCACAGCCACCACGAAGCGCCAGCATTTGTGGGTTCACCGATACACCACCAAATACGGCAACCGTTTTGATCTTATCTCTGAGATGGTATGAGTAAGATTTGACGTTATATGCCACCTGTGATGCCAACTCACGAGTTGGTACTAAAATCAGGTGGGAAACGAAGTTGCCACGGCGATTGTTTGATTCGTCTTGCTGAACAATTTTTTGCAAGATTGGCAGCGAAAAAGCAGCGGTTTTACCAGACCCCGTATTGGCACCACCAATAATATCTTTCCCTTCAAGGATATCAGGAATAGAACGGGATTGAATGGGCGTCGGTTGGCTGTATTCCAACGCTTCTAGTCGCTCGACTAATGTTGGAATCAGGCCAAGATCGGCAAATGTCGCTTGCTGTGTTTTATCTGTCATTACGATGAGTGGCTCAGTGCTAGTAAAGGCCGTGTATCTTATGCTATTTCACGTCTGGATGTTAGAAATAATGGCCCAAACAGAGGATTGGTGAAAGAAGCACTATAGGGTTCAGGAATTTCCTTTCACTAACATGAGTTAATGGTTTCGGTAACCAATACTCTACGACCAAGATGGTAAAGCTCACGACAAGCAAAGTGAAAAGGAGTCAGGCATTCTGACTCCTGTAAAGCAAAATACAGCTTGAGAAAACCCTATAGCTTATAATTGGACAAAAATGCGTTACGACAAATAGAATATTAGCAACTAATGGATAACTTCAAGTATTGAGAGCTAGCGCATGACATGTACATACGCTAGCAGGGTGCTTGTGCCAAGAGCTTGAAAGGTGATTTAATCGCACGAACTAGGGTCTAAAACATACGTCCGACTTGAGGATTTTAATGTAAGTTCTTGTTCAGAAGTACATTCAATATAGTCATATTGCTTTATTTTTTCTCTCGTGTTGTTATCTAACCATATGGCAGAGGCAATAGAACTTAATACTATTATCGCTATAGAATATAGCCCTGTTTTTGTCGAAAATGGTACTTTTAGTAATAGTTCTGTTGACCTGTGTAGCATAGCTATGGGAATGATCGCTATAAAACCAAATATTAGAAGGCCTACAAAAGAAGCAACATTGTTCACTAAACCTGCTAGTTTTACTTTAGGAATGATACCGATTGAGTTGTTAATGCTAATTAACTCATTAATTGAGCTGTAGCTCAACCACACCATAAAAACCATAAGAGGCCAACTAGCCATCACTTTAAGCCAACGCTTTATCTTTAGTCTTCGGTTAAATTTTTCATTAGAAATCATTAATAGTTTTCTCTACTTGATTCTTCATCGGTTCCGTGAATTTAAATTGGTCATCTAGTTTAGATATTTCCTTTCCTACAATAAACGCAGTAACAGCGAAAATACCAAGTGTTAGAGCGGTTGGCACAACAAGTACCGTACTTAATGTTGCGACTCCCAGAATAGTTATTCCTTGAGCGATAACTCCTGCGGCAATGCCCTTAGATATATCCGCTGTAAATTGGCCGACCACTTCACCTAGCGTTTTTTCATCATGTAGAATGTAGTCAACCGCATTAACCGCACCACTAAACACAAGTTCAACATAGATGTTGCCTTTCAAGAAACTGACATTGCCTTGAACAGTATTTAGAGCATGACCAATTTTAAGCATTTGTGGTGTTGCTTCTTGCCAACGGATACCTAGGTCTAAATATTTAGGCTTGTAGTTCTCAACCACAATATTCATTACACCATTGATATTGACAGCTTTAGCGGTTGGCCCCCAAGCGCCAAGCTCTTTAGCGACCTCATAAGCGCCTTTAAGCCCCATGCCTACGCCAGTGTAGTCCTTGCCGTTCGAAAGTTGTCCATGCGAGTCTTTGATGAGCAAGTCTAAATACTCGTTACCTTCTTCAACAGTCAGTACCGCAATACTCACGTTCTCTTGTTGAGAGGTGTCCCACTGATATTCTTTAGCTTGCTTTTGTAAATCATCGTTCCATTCTTTTTCTGTTAGGTCGTAAGCTTGTTGGTCCGCTTTGCGTTCAGCAAGAACGCGCTCTCTATTTTCAGTCCATCGTTTCTCATCGCTCGCGGTAGATCTCAGCTCTTCCTGACGTTCTCGGCGTTGACGTGCTGCTCGTTCTCTAGTGGTTTCTTGTCTTTCTTCTGGGGCTACAGGAGAGGATTCATATCTCATGGGAGTCGGTTTTACTGATAAATAAAAAGGATAATAACAATATTTTCAGTGATTTATCATCCCCAACAAGATTGCATGATGATTTAACCAATCAAATAGGCAGTTTGACTAATCAAACAAGCACAATGAAGGCTCAATAGTGTTGAGTTACATTCAATCGGATAACTTTTCGTAGGGTAAAACGTACGAACCAAATTTTGTAGAGTATTTATTCCAGTTTGTTTTGGGGCAAAAAAGAGTCAGCCTAACGGTCTGGCTCTTTTGAATGAAAAAATAGTCTGGTGGGAGAACTTGTAAGGCTGTGGCAGGTTACACTCACTTACTCCTTAGGCAGGTGACCAGTTTCCTTCGCAAGCTTTTGCATCGCCTCGGCAAACGTTGTTGTCCCGCCTTTAGCTTTAACCTGTATTACCTTATATCCCAGCTTTTCCAATGCTTGGCGCTCTGCCAAAACAGCTTTGTCATTGTGTTGGCTAACTTGAGCTGGCTGATGAATGTAACATCCCTCTAATTTACCATCTTCGACCAATTGGTGGTGTTTCAGTGCATCGATATCAAAATTCATAATAAGTCTTTTCATCAAGAGTGGGCGTTTCTGTAGCTAATTACATGCGCTTCAAAGGCTTCACGACACTATCTAAGCCTTCAATTTTGAGCGCTAAACATAGCTTGAGCAAATCCCCTAGCTCGCCGCTTGGCCAGCCCTTTTTATCAAACCACAGTAAGTATTCTTCAGGCAGGTCGATTAACACTCGCCCTGCATATTTCCCAAATGGCATTTGCATTCTAGCGAGTTTAATGAGGTTTTCTTTTTCTAACATAAGTGACAGAGAGTTAAGGTAACTCGTCCAAGGGTAACACTGGTTCTCCCTCCTCACCAGCAAATCGCAGTCACGTTTATTTTTGGCGGCCTTGACTCGCTTTATGCTAGAGTACGCGGCATAAAAAATGAGAACGAGAAAGCAATGAAGTCACCTTGTCGAGCTGCATGTAAAAATAACGCCGGAATATGCTCTGGTTGTCACCGAACGATGGATGAAATCATCCAATGGAAAGACAAAACCGATCTCCAACGAGATGCGATTATCGAACAAATCGCAGGAGAAGATTCAACGCACAGTTGTCCTGAGTGCGGGACTCAAGCCCATTGTGATATCGCCGCAGGCAAAGAGACATGCTGGTGCTTTACTATTGAAACCCGTGATTTACCCAAGCCAAGCGCCAACCAGCTGTGTTTGTGCCGAAAATGTCTAGAAAAAAAGCCAGTCGCGTAATACGACTGGCTTACTGATCATCGTTTTCTGACTGGTGTTTATTTAGCGGTTAAAGCGGACGCTTCAAACTTAATGCCTTCCCACCCTGTCACCATAAAATTACGAATATTCTGGTGATCGCTGTTCTCTGGATGCTGCAATACATCTTCACGATAAAAACGGCCAAAGCAGGCTAGCGTCGCTTCTTTGTCTAGGTTGTTTAGCAAACCGAAAGCGAAGATCTTACACGAACCGTTGTTCTCGCCTGCATTGTTTTGTGTCTCACCATTTACAAAAGCGGTTGGCTCAAACGTATAGTTATCTTCGATCACCGCCATCGTTGCTTCAAATTCGACCTGCTCTGGTGACGCTGCCAATAAATCTAAAAACGATTTTAATTCCATTATTCCTCTATCCCTACTTCATCATTTTGATGACACATTAGTTTCATAAAAAGCCAATATAAGAGTCATCAATCATACATATATTCAGAGCCTTACCAAATCACACGTCATTCAGCGTTCCATCATTCCAGTGCGGAAATGGACAGCAGCATAAAACCCATGCTGATTGACAACCTATCGGATTGATAAGGAGATATCATGATCACCCCTTTAAAGGCAATCGGTGTACTCGCATTGTCATCACTTGCCATCGCGTGTTCATCACAACCCGAAGATACCGTGGCTTCATTCGCTACACAATGCAAACCTACCACTGCACCCGTTACTGGGGAAACGTCAATTCAAGGGTTAACGTTTATCGGAACATCCGTTGCTGATGCTCCATTCGATACATCGGCAGCTGAAATCGTGAGTTATGACGCCTGTACAGATAAGCTCTATGTGGTGAATGCTCAAGCAAAACGTATCGATGTACTTTCTATGGATGACAACGGCGTACCAACGCAAAGCGCATTCATTGATCTCAACAGCGCTGGCGAAGCAGCGGGCATTGAAATTGGCGCAGCAAACAGTGTCGCTGTATTCAATGGTTTGGTAGCTGTTGCGATTGAAAACAGTAATAAACAAGCGAATGGTATTGTTGGCTTGTACCGCTCCGACGATTTGTCATTAGTCATGACGTTTCCAACAGGCGCATTGCCTGACATGGTTGGCTTCTCGAAAGATGGCCGATACATCGCAACCGCTAATGAAGGAGAACCAAACAGCGATTACAGCATTGACCCTGAAGGTAGTATCACTTTGATCGATCTGAGCCTTGGTGTTACTCAAGCAGAAGTGTCACAAATTGGCTTTAACGAATTTGATGATTCACGAAAAGCAGAGCTTCCAAAGAATGTGCGTATTTCGGGGGCAAACGCCACCATCGCACAAGATCTAGAGCCGGAATACCTCACTTTTGCAGATAACGGCAAAATCTATGTCGCGCTACAAGAAAATAACGCCATGGCAATCGTCAATCCAGAGAGCAAATCAGTAGAGCGAATTGTTGGCTTGGGTGAGAAGTCTTGGTCGGGCGCTAAACTCGATGCATCCAACAAAGACAAAATCATTGGGAACTTGAAAAGCTACCCACAACTGGTTGGCTTATTTATGCCTGACACTATCGACAGCTACTCAGTGAATGGGAGTACTTACATCGTATCGGCAAATGAAGGCGACGGGCGTGAGTACGGATTCAAAACCACTCAAGAACTGTGCGACAAAGCTGGCTTTATGTGGGATGAAGACGATTACCTCGGTACAGATGAATATACATCTGAGCAAGGAACCTGTTTAAGCCATATTGATGAAGTGCGCGGTAAGAAGCTGAAAGTGGCAGCAGAACACCCATTGGCAGAGGCACTAAAAGACAACAAACAACTCGCGCGTTTAAAAGTGATTAAGCCGGAACAAACGCTTTCTGCACAAGAGAATGTTCAATCATTTGGCGCGCGTTCATTTTCGATTTGGGATGAAAACGGCAAGTTGGTCTTCGATAGTGGTGACGATTTCGCGACTATCGCGCTGCTGAATGAAGGCAAGAACTTCAACAGCACCAACGATAACAATAATAGTGGCGATGACCGAAGTGATGATAAAGGTATTGAGCCAGAGGCGATTGAAGTAGCACAAATTAACGGTCGTCATTACGCGTTTATCGGCTTGGAGCGTCAAGGCGGTACCATGATTTATGACATCACAGACCCGAAACAAGCGCAGTTTATGCATTACGTAAGCCGCCGTGATTACAATCAGCCAGTATGTACAGAAGTCGAAGATGGCGAATGCATGAATGACACATACAATCCAAAAGCAGGCGATTTAGGTCCAGAGTCCATTAATTACTTTACCCGTAACGGTGGTCATTTTATCGTCGTTGGCAATGAGGTATCGGGCACGACATCCGTCTTCCGAATCAATCTATAAAGTAATGTAAAAGTCATTTAGAACCAAAACGCCCGACATAAGCCGGGCGTTTTTTGTATGAGGTAATGTCCTACTCTGCCGATGCTAGCGAGTCACACTTTGATGCGCAGATAAAATCGTTTTTATGCAGACCTTTGATAGAGTGACTCCACCACGTTACGGTAACCTTACCCCATTCCAACAAAATAGAGGGATGGTGGAACTCATCTTCTGCCAGTTCCGCGATTTTGTTACTGAAAGCCCATGCTTGTTTGAAGTTCTTAAATTTATACACCTTTTCTAGTTGAGGTATGTCTTCTCTTTCAATGATCTGCCAATCAGACAATTGCAGCAGCAGAGATTGTTGTTCTTCTTTGCTTAGTGCAATGGCATCGATACTACAAGCTTCGCATTTTTGTTCATTCAACATGAGCAGGTTCCTTTGGTTCAAAAAGTGGAGGAAGCAGTCCAGCTTCAATCGCTAGATCGGCTTGTTTCAATAAATTTAACTGACTGATTTTAAAAAGCTGAGAAAAGTCATCAATCACGTAGTACTTCGGTTGCATGATGTCGATACGATAAGGCGTTCTCAGCACTGTTTGTAATTCAAATGGGTCGCGAATTGCTACATCACTCTCTAATGCGTAGAGGGTTTCGCCAGGAGATGAAAGAATACCACCACCGTAAATTTTGGTTTTGTCCCCTTCTTTCACCAAGCCAAACTCTACGGTAAACCAGTAGAGGCGAGCGAGATAGGCTCTTTGTTTTGGGGTAGCGGCTTGCCCTAGTTGACCATAATGCTCGGTAAATGCAGCAAAGTCTGGGTTGGTTAACATCGCGCAATGACCAAATATTTCGTGGAAGAAATCTGGCTCCTGTAAGTAATCGAACTCATCTCTTGTACGCAAGAATGTGGCGACTGGAAAGCGCTTATTACCGAGTAGATTAAAAAATCGGTCGAAATCAATAAGCGCGGGAACGGGCTCCACTTGCCAACCTGTTGTCTCCATCAAGACACGATTAATTTCTGGTAACTGAGGAACGCGGTCTTGAGGTAAATCAAGCAGCGTCAAACCGTGTAAATAAGCCTCACAAGCTCTGTTTTGGATCACACCCATTTGTCGTGTTACCAAATCTCGCCAAATGGCGTCTTCTTCACGGCTCCATTCAACCCTGCCTTCCTGGTTTACGGGTTTAGAACGATACTGGGTCATGGCTCATCTCCATTAACAAATCCTTTACATTAAGCCTATCTGTAGTCTTAAGAGCTTCCAATCCCTGCGCGATTTTCTCAGCATCATCCCGATGTAACATATTGTTTACAACTCATCGTAACTGCATGATTTTTATGACACGATATAATATCTGGCTTGTTTGACTTTATCGTGTATTCCTCTCAAACTAAAACCTGTTATCACTTTGTTATAGAGGGA
Source organism: Vibrio sp. 779(2023) (assembly GCF_033344285.1). NCBI lineage: Bacteria > Pseudomonadati > Pseudomonadota > Gammaproteobacteria > Vibrionales > Vibrionaceae > Vibrio > Vibrio sp. 779(2023). The sequence goes on along the minus strand of NZ_JAWPOM010000001.1, from coordinate 568,527 downwards.
CCTATGCGCGAGAGCAGCAAAGTATGGCAACCGAGCGAAAGTCGTATCGAAGAAGCCAACATTACACAGTTTATTGAACACATTAATCGACAAGGAAATACCCTTGAAAGCTTCGCTGATCTGCATCAATGGTCACTCGATCATGTAGAAAAATTTTGGCAGGAAGTTTGGCTATTCTGCGACGTCATTGGCACTCAGGGAGAGACCATAAAAGAGCGAGCAGAAAGTCGCTGGCAGCAACCTGTTGAAAATAGGGATATAAAATGGTTCCCAAACGCGCAAATTAACTACGCCGAAAATTTGCTAACCTACGCGTGTCACCAACCCGATGATCTCGCGATTTGGTTTGAAAATGAACGTGAAGAAAAACAGACCTACACCTGGAAACAATTGTGCGAAGAAGTTTCGAGTGTGCAGCAATGGTTGAAAGAATGTGGAATTAAGCAAGGTGATGTCGTCGCTGGTTATTTACCTCACCTACCTCAAACGGTAATAGCTATGCTAGCAACCACCAGTTTAGGGGCGACCTGGACTTCCACCTCACCTGATTTTGGCGTCGAAAGCGTTTTGGAGCGCTTTGGTCAAGTGAAACCCAAAATCCTGTTTACTTGTGATGGCTATACATTCAATGGCAAAACTTTCGATATGTCTAAGAAAAACCAGCATATTGCGGATCATCTTGATGGTCTTAAACAAGTTTGCCAAATTAGCTACCTTAAACCACACATTTTTGAATGCGATGTCTGCACCCAAGATTGGCAAAATGTCCTGAATCAATACACCCCCGAAGCGCTGACTTTTACTCGTGTGAATTTTAACGATCCGCTATTTGTGCTCTATTCTTCAGGCACAACAGGCAAACCGAAATGCATCGTTCATTCCGTCGGCGGAACGGTGCTTAATCACTTGAAAGAGCATCAACTGCATTGCGATATCCAACCGAACGACCGAGTGTTTTATTACACGACCTGCGGTTGGATGATGTGGAACTGGCACGTTTCTTCACTCGCGAGCGGTGCATGTTTGGTGATTTTTGATGGTAGCCCTGTTTACCCCACTCATAATGTGCTCTGGGACCTCGCAGAACGAGCCGAAGTGACGCTGTTTGGAACCTCAGCAAAATACCTAGAGGCGCTGGAAAAAGCACCTTTTTCTCCGCAGAAAAGTGATGCATTTCCAAGTCTGAAAACCATTTGCTCAACGGGCTCTGTTCTGTATCCAGAACAGTTTGATTATGTCTATCAGCGCATTAAAGAAGATGTACACCTCGCCTCGATTTCTGGCGGAACAGACATTTGTGGCTGCTTTGTATTGGGCAACCCTATTTCTCCCGTTTATCGGGGAGAGTGCCAATCAGCAGGGTTAGGGGTCGATGTCCGAGTCTTTAACCCACAAGGTAATAGCGTAATGGGAGCGCGCGGTGAGTTGGTTTGCGCCAATTCATTACCCAACTTCCCTGCTGGCTTTTGGAACGACACCGGTGAGAGATATCATCGTGCTTATTGGGATAAATTCGACAATATTTGGCACCACGGCGATGATGTTGAACAGACCCGCGTTGGGGGATACGTATTTTATGGTCGAAGTGATACCACGTTGAATCCTGGTGGCGTAAGAATCGGCACGGCCGAAATCTATCAGCAAGTGAACTGTATAGACGGTATTCTAGATTCGATCGCAGTAGGAAAAGAAGTCGATCGCAACGAACAAATATGGCTGTTTGTCCAATTAGTCAAAGGGGAAGAGCTCAATGACGAGATGATCGCTTCCATCAAAGCACAGCTAAAGTCTGCATGTTCTCCAAGGCATGTACCTAGTGCAATTTACGCAATAAGCGATATACCTAAGACACGCTCAGGAAAGCTGGTCGAGTTAGCCGTTAAGCAAATCGTTAACAACCGAAGCGTCGAAAATTTAGGCGCAATAGCCAACCCTGAAGTGCTGGAGGAGATACGCAGGATAGTCGTCTCAAAATAACCTCCGAAGACTTAGTTGTTCGAGCATGTCCTTGCCTGCACCACGACGACTTGTTTAGAGCAAGTGAAGTTACATGTACCCTCAGCAGATAAGAAAAAAGCGAGCTTGTTAGCTCGCTTTTGTCATTTTTTGTTCTTTATTCAGCGGTATTAGCGACGACCAAGCCCCATTAATACCGACATTGTTTTACCATCAGATGTAATGTCAAAAACGTGTTGCGATTCAACTTCAGTAAAACCCGCTTCTTTCAGTGCACGCTCAGACTTCGCAAGGGTAAAACCGTCTTGTTCACATTCTGCAATCCAATCAAAATGAACAAAATAGCCGCCGTGGTTAAGTAGAGAATGCGAGATCGTTAATGACGCGTCTAAGTCTTCCACGAACGCTAAAACTGATGATGCAACCACCAAGTCGAACTGTCCACGAAACGCAGGGTGCTGAGCAACCAAGCCGCGAGATAGTGCATCTACCACAGGTTCTACGTTGACGAGCTCTTTTTTATCGAGTTCCTCAATCATGGCTTCCGATGCGTCTAATGCTACGATGTCTTTAACCATCGGTGACAATCGTTGACTTAACTGCCCTGTTCCGCATCCAAAATCTAGTACTTTAATGCCATCAAGCTGAGTTAGCTGTTGTAACTGCTCAAACACCGACTGCGCAAATTGCTCTGTTGCTGGATTTGATTCCCAGTTTTTTGCTAAGCCGTCCCAATCTTGTGCCATCGTGGCCTCCATGTTCACTTTTTGTAACCCACATAGATTACCGCAAAACCGTTAAAAGACCATAGACTTATCTGGCGGATTCGCGTTTTTTTCGATAATCTTTCATGGCTTTGGGAGCGCATCTGCATAATACCCAAATTATTTGAATTCATTTATTGGTTGTGTCAAATCATGAACTTAACTCAAGTAGAAGCCTTCTGCACCATCGCTGAGTGTGGTTCTGTTTCTGAAGCGGCAAGGCAACTCGACTGCAATCGCACCAAACTCAGTATGTCGATTAAGGCATTAGAGAAAGATCTCGACGTTGAATTGTTTAACCGAACTGGCAACCAGCTCACCCTCTCTGAAGCTGGGAAAGCCATTTACAAAGATTGCGAACACCTACTTATCATCGCACAACGGGTCAGAAAGACCTGCGCTCAAATCTCGGAAGGGTTTAACGCGGAAGTTTGGGTAGCACGTGACGACTCCTTACCTGATGATCTCTGGCAAGAATTATCTCATACATTGAATAACCGCTTTCCTTCAACAACCTTCAACTTAATCTTGGCATCCAGTGGCGACTTAGCCAACTTGGTCAGTACCCACCAAGTAGATTTTGCTTTCGGCGTTGATTATGAGCGAGTAGACGATCCTCGTATCGTATATAACCCATTAGGCAAGATACGTATGATGTCAGTATGCAGTGTAGAACACCGCCTAAGTAAGATGCGCCGTGTCTCAGACGAAGATCTACGTAGTCAGATGCAAGCACTAATGGTGTACCTAAATGAGAAAGACAACCCTGAACTGCAACCTTTCTCGACTCGATATATTGGTTTTTCGAGTTTTGACTACATGCTGAACACCATCTTAGAAGAAGACGCTTGGGGCGTGCTTCCAGAACCATTAATCCGCCATTACCTTCGTCAGCAGAAGCTCGCCGTTATCAAACACACATACGGATTGACGCAAGAAGACTACTGTATGTTTTCACCTAACGGCCATACTGAGCATCCAGCAATGACGTGGTTAGCAGATAAATTGAGCGAGTATTTATTTGACTTCTAAACATTTTATCAGTGAGCGTCAATTTTACTGACACCAAAAAATCACAGTAAGCCATTGTTTTATAGGAATATAAATAAAAACGCAATTTTTTAGATTAGTTACTGGTCACTTTGTGGTTGCCTAAATTACCTTATGAGCGAAGAATAGTAAGGTATTAAAATTCAAAGGCATCTTTTATGTGTGACAGGACAAGCAAAAACGAAAACCGTATTCTAACCATTTCAGCCCTTTTGGCATCTGGGTTCGCTGCTGGTGGTATGGTACTTGGCTTGCTTGTAGGATCAATTGTCATCGTGTTTGACGGTGTTTACTCTTTGGTCAGCTTACTGTTAACTTTATTGTCACTGGCCGCTTCTTACTATATTAACAAGCCTTCAAAATCTGTATTCCCATTTGGAAAAGCGGTCTTAGAACCAATCGTTATTGCGATAAAAGCAGCCGTCATTTTAGTGGTTGTAAGCTTCTCTCTCTACTCTGCGATATCAGCATTGATGTCTGGAGGTCGCGAGGTCGATGCTTCTATTGCGACCTTATTCGGCATCGTGAATGTTATCGGTTGTGGTTACGCTTGGTGGTTTATGGCGAAACGCAGCCGCCGCTTCTCATCAGGCTTGATTGAAGCGGAGAAAAAACAGTGGCAAATGGATACTTTGTTGAGTGTGGCGGTGACCGTAGGATTTATCTCGGCTTCGGCTGTTTCACTAACGCCATTCTCTGAGTATGCGGTATATGCCGACCCCATGATGATGGTTTTAATGGGCTTTTACTTCCTCAAAGTACCGTTCGATATGCTAGTAGGTGCCTTACGTGAACTACTAATGATGGCACCAAGCAAAGAGCTGTGTCAGAGCGTTGGCAAAGATGTTCTTGAGATTGAAAAAGTAACTGAGCATCAATTGAAACTGGCTGGCGTAACGAAGGTGGGCCAAGAGCTACGAGTAAATGTGGACGTACATATTGATGACGACACATTGGAGCTTGATACACTAGAGCACACTCGTAAGCAGCTTATCAAGCGACTGTCGAAGCACAGATTCAAGCTTCAACTACACTTGAACGTCGCTTATTAGAGTGCCACCAAAGAGCCGTTAAAACTCAATAAAAAGCTCCCAATCTCGGGAGCTTTTTTAATTTTTTCGATTTAGTTTCTTCGTATTCGAATACAGCTCGCAAGGGAGATCTGTTCGTTGCTCACTTAAATTCTCTGATCTCGTTGGTAACTTACCCAGCCGCTTCGCGCTTCTCTTTGGTGACTAACCAACACATCAGCGAGCCCACCGTTACCATCACAACGCCCTGCCAAAAGCTATGGCTCAGAGTTACGCCAAGAATAATGGAAGAAAATAAAGCGGAAAAAATGGGTGTGAAGTAAGACAAGGTGGCGAGAAAAACCATATTGCCGCCAACGATCGCGATATTCCATAAACCATAACCACCAGCCATTAAAGCCGCAGAGGCCACTAAGTACCCCATCGCTTCCCAACTGAATGTCATTGGTGGCTCATCCGTAAACGCGTATTTGACCCAAAGCGAAACAGCTGTTGCAATAAAAAACAGGGTAATCGCATTATGTTTAGATTGCTGCCTTTGGGTTAAGTTGCAATAAAAAGCCCATATAACCGCGCCAGCGAAAGCCATAAAATACACCAGAGGGTTACTACTAACATTGGACATGATCTGAGTTATGGATAAGCCATTCTCACCGCTCACAGTCCAAGCAACCCCAACAAACGCCAGCGTAACTGCGGGATAAAGCAACCAGTTTGTTTTTTTATTGCTGCCAAGGACCGCAAATAAAACCGTCAGTGCGGGCCAAAGGTAATTGACAATCGACACCTCAATTGCCTGCGCGCGCGAGTTGGAATATCCCAAAGATAGAGCGAGAAATATTTCATAACAGACGAACATCGCACCACCAAGCGCAAGATACTTGGGAGAAAAGTAAGACAACTTTGGAATACCGACCACGATAAGAAGGAAAACAGAGCTAAGAGAGTACAACATGGCTGCCCCGCCTACAGGACCTAAACTCTCCGTAACCAACCTCGCGATGCCAAGCAGACAACTCCAAGAGAGAATCGCGATACAACCATAAAGTGTGAAACGAAATTGCACTGATTTCATGTGACCTACCACTCACGAATGCCAAAGGAAACGTCAGCTTAACTCAAAAATGATCAGGTTCAACGTACTGTTTTATAAAAATCAGTATAAAAATCATTCTATTAAGCCGTTGGAGTCGATATGAAACATTTTCTGCCCTCTAGTGTTATGCTTACACCCTTTGTTGTGCGCTACTATGATGAAGATGACAACGAGAGTGAAAACGTTAAAACACATTCGGAAACGCATGGTCTAGATAGCGAAGAGCAATCTAAGGAACGTTCAGAGTAAAGGAATCCAAACATGAAAAAAGTCGCAGTCATTTTAAGTGGTTCAGGCGTTTACGACGGTTCTGAGATCCACGAAGCAGTGTTGGCGCTCTACGCCATCGAGAAGGCAGGTGCAACTTGGCACTGCTTTGCACCTAACATTGACCAACTCCACGTCATCAATCACCTAACTGGTGACGAAATGGATGAAACACGTAACGTATTGATCGAATCAGCTCGTATTGCACGCGGAAATATTGACGATGTCGCCAAACTTAACGTCGATGAATACGATGCCCTACTGCTTCCAGGTGGGTTTGGTGCCGCGAAAAACTTAACCGACTTCGCTGTTTCGGGTGCGGAGTGCTCCATTAACACACACGTAGCTCAAGCTTGTCGCGCGTTTGCTAATGCGAAAAAACCAGCTGGCTATCTGTGTATTTCTCCTGTCATTATTCCGATGATTTATGAGCAAGGCGTGAAAGGAACGGTAGGCAACGATGAGGCAGTCTCAATAGCATTTAATCAAATGGGCGGTGAACACACCACGTGCCCTGTCGAAGACATCGTTTTTGATGAAAAACACCTCGTACTTTCAACCCCTGCTTACATGTTGGCAGAGAATATCTCTCAAGCGGCTTCAGGTATCGAAAAGTTAGCATCAAAACTGATTAAAATAGCTTAATTATTAGTAGTTAGCTTATAAAACACTTCCCTATCCCCATTGATAATTAAGTTATTAATGGGGATTTTTTATACTTTAGTCGAATTTAGAGATATATCCGCGTCAGAAGTCAATTTCTGCCAATCGTTTGCGTCCATAGTTTTATATTTGTTCTACTTTATATCAGTGTTGCACTTATACGCAGTGCAACAAGATCACTGTCACAGTTTTTCTCTTGCAAGTACCTCTAAGTGGGTAAACTTGCTTTAGATCAACTTCAATCTGGAAACGAATGTGCGACAGTAAATGGCAAATTAAGAAAGATTATTAAAAATAACGACGGAGCTATCCAATATGACAAGTGCATTTTTTATCCCTACGGTAAACCTAATGGGCGCTGGTTGTTTGAAAGACGCAGCAGACAACATCCAATCTCAAGGCTTTAAAAAAGGTTTGATCGTTACGGATAAGATCCTTAACCAAATCGGTGTAGTCAAACAAGTTCAAGACCTTCTCACTGAGCGCGATGTAGCAACCGTTGTGTTTGATGGCACTCAACCAAATCCAACTATCAGCAACGTTAACGACGGCTTAGCACTTCTTACTGATAACGAATGTGACTTCGTTATCTCTCTAGGCGGCGGTTCACCACACGACTGTGCGAAAGGTATCGCGCTTGTTGCTTCTAACGGCGGCAAAATCGCAGATTACGAAGGCGTAGACCAATCTGCAAAACCAATGATGCCACTTATCGCGATCAACACGACGGCGGGTACTGCATCTGAAATGACGCGTTTCTGCATCATCACTGACGAAGAGCGTCACATTAAGATGGCTATCGTTGATAAGCACACAACACCGCTTATCTCGGTAAACGATCCAGAGCTAATGCTCGCTAAACCTGCTTCGCTAACTGCGGCAACAGGTATGGATGCCCTAACTCACGCGATTGAAGCTTACGTATCTATCGCGGCAACACCAATCACTGATGCAGTAGCAATCAAAGCGATTGAGCTTATCCAAGCTTACCTACGCACAGCAGTGAAAAACGGTGAAGATCTAGAAGCTCGTGAACAAATGGCATACGCACAGTTCATGGCGGGTATGGCGTTCAACAACGCTTCTCTAGGTTACGTACACGCAATGGCACACCAGCTAGGTGGTTTCTACGACCTTCCACACGGTGTTTGTAACGCGATTCTTCTACCTCACGTACAGCGTTACAACGCGCAAGTATGTCCTGAGCGTCTACGTGACGTAGCAAAAGCAATGGGCGTAAACGTAGAAGGCATGTCTGCTGAAGAAGGTGCAGCGGCAGCAATCGACGCTATCGTTACTCTAGCGAAAGATGTGGGTATCCCAGCAGGTATTAAAGAGCTTGGTGCGAAACTAGAAGACATCCCAACACTAGCAGACAACGCACTGAAAGACGCTTGTGGTTTCACTAACCCTAAACAAGCAACTCACGAAGAAATTTCTAAGATCTTCGAAGAAGCGATGTAATCTCGCTAACTAAACAATTCTCTAGCCTTAATTCAATCCCCGATCTCGTATCGGGGATTTTTTACATTCATATACAAGTGAATCTCTGCCAAACATAGTCTTTTAGTGTTAGCTTTTAAGTATTAACACGATTCATATTGGAAGGAACCATGAGAACGATTGCTGCTACCCTACTCGCTTGTTTATCCTGTTCTGCCAACACTGCCGAATACCGCGCCAACGAAGTGGCGAGTGGATTTCAGATCCCTTGGGGGATCGAGTTCTTAGATAATCAACGCGTTATCGTCAATCAAAAGAACGGTACGGTTTCGTTGCTGGATATCACCACAGGCAAACCTCAAAAGCTGTTTAACGTCCCCAATGTGAACACCAGTGGACAAGCTGGTTTATTGGATGTTGCACTCGCACCGAATGCCGATAAGCAAAACCCGCAACTCTTCTTTACCTACAGCAAGCGCACGAGTAAAGGCAATACGGTGGCGTTAGCGACGGCGCAATTGCAAAACAATCAACTTGTGGGTTGGAACGATCTCTTTGTTGCTGATGCCATCACCGACACGGGTCGCCACTACGGCAGTCGAATTTCATTTGTAGACGATAAAGTTTACTTCTCAATCGGTGACCGTGGCGAACGCGATAATGGCCAAGACACTCAAACCCATGCTGGCAGTATTGTGCGCCTTAACCTTGATGGTTCGGTTCCGCAAGACAACCCATTCAAACCTTCCCAAGCTCGTCCTGAGATATGGAGTTACGGGCACCGCAACCCACAAGGTATGTTTTACGACGAAGCAACAAAACAGCTGTGGTCGATTGAACATGGACCACGCGGTGGCGATGAAATTAATCTAATCAAGAAAGGCGCGAACTACGGCTGGGCAAAAGTCTCTCATGGTAAAGAATATTGGGGACCGTTGGACGTTGGGGAAGCTAAGTCGTTACCGGGAATGGAAGATCCCAAGCTGGTATACGTCCCTTCTATCGCGCCCAGTAATATGATTTTGTACCGTGGTGATAAATACCCAGAATTGGACGGGAAAATCCTCGCAGGCGCATTGAAACTGGCGCACATCAACGTGGTTTCTATTGATAATGGCAAGCTCACCGAATCAAAAAGATTGATGGAGAGTCTTGGAGAGCGAGTAAGAGATATAACCATCAGCCCCGATGGCTATATCTACTTTTCTACCGACAGCGGCAAAATCTTTCGTCTTGAGGAAAGGTAATCAAACACTAAAATCGTTAAGACTATTTAATTTGTGACGTACTAGTGATTTATTTTCGTACAATCTAAGCAGAAGAATCTAAACTTAACAATAACCTTTTGTTTTTTAAAACGATAGTTCGGTTAAGTTGTACGAGGTCATTATGATTCCATTCCCTTTACAGCTCGATAAAATTAAAGCCGTGGTGTTTGATTTAGACAACACCTTGGTGAGTTCTGATATGAACTTCGGCGAATTGCGACAACAGCTAGGTTGTCCGCAGAGTGAAGATCTATTGGATTTTGTCGACGCACTTGAGCATCCTCACCATAGAGAGCACGCTCATAACGTGATATTTGATTACGAGATTTCTGATGCTGAGCAGTCTGCTCCAATGATTGGCTGCCATGAATTACTCGCCCACTTGCATCAAAATGAAATCAAAACCGCTATCGTGACGCGCAACTGTCAAATCGCCACGCAGCGCAAACTAGAACACAACCAAATCTCAGTGGAACGAGTCATCACTCGTGAATGCTTCCCGCCCAAGCCAGACCCTTTGTCTCTTCAGGTATTGGCGAAAGAGTGGCGTTTGATGCCTGATGAAGTGCTTTATGTCGGCGATTACCTTTACGACTTACAGGCAGCGTATAACGCACAGATGCCCTCTTGCCTTGTTCATCACGGTAATCAAGAAACTTTCAATGATTCAGCCTCGTTGGCGCTTAATGAACTCAGCGATTTATTGAGCCATTTCCAATCCTTACCACGCAAATAAAGCACACATATAAAATACGCAAACAAAAAAAGGGGCACCAACGTGCCCCTTATGACTTATTCCCGATTGTTTCATGCGTTCCCAAGGATTGCTTGGGTGATGCGCTGCTTAACCTTGTAGGTAAGCGTTAAGCATCCACATTAATTTTTCTTGCTCACGGATGTAGTCACCCATCAATGCCGCTGTACCTTCGTCATCTGCTTCACCCGCGTTTTGTAGAATCTCACGCTGTTTTAGAAGTAGAACGCTAAAGCCTTGAACCAGACCTTGTACACACTCCTCACCAGAAGTCGCGTTTTGATGTTCTTTAATTTCACTTGCTTCCAAGTAGTTGCTGAATGCGTGCGCTGGCGTATGACCCAAAGTTAGAATACGCTCTGCAAGCTCATCGATTTTTGTTTGTAGATCAGTGTAAATCTCTTCAAATTTTACGTGCAGTTCGAAGAATTGCGCACCTTTAATATTCCAGTGGTAACCGCGAGAGTTCATGTACAACACTTGGTAATGCGCTAGCAGTTGATTTAGTTGTTGAGCTAGTTGTGCTGATTGTTCGCTGTCTAGACCAATTAGGCTTACTTGTTTGTTCATAATCTTGCTCCTAGAAGGATGATACCAATCGTAGTAACGAACGATTCTCTTACTGGGATTGGTATAAAGTTTAAAAATTCTTTTGCAGTATTTGCTGCCGATGGAGTCATATTACGACTCCGGCTCGGTGAAGAGAATTTGGTTTTAACTATGATTTAAATAGCCAAATCCAATGAGCAAGTAGACGAATATCGGCGTATCATCCAACAAAAAGCCCCAATCCTTTTTGTGTAAAAAGAATTGGGGCTTTTTTACTATTTGGTTAACGTTCAAAAGTAGATGAACAGACGTAAACCTTATCTATGCCGTTTTGAAAGTTGCCATCTGTTGATTCAGCTCAGTAACTTGCTCTTTTACTTGCAATGATGTTTCTGATGCACGTTGGCTGTTATTCGAAACCTCATCCACTGATTGAGTAATGCCGGACATCAATCCAGTGATCGAATTGGTCGCATGAGATTGCTGCTCTGCCGCTGCCGCAAGCTCTGCCATTTGTTCATTCAAGGAACCTATTTGCTCCGTAGTAACAAGCAAACGAGTTACCGCTTTTTCAATGTGCTCAGCGCCCTGCTCCGCAAGTGATTGACTGTGTTCAATCTCCTCAACCACCGAATTGGTCGAGCGTTGAATCGCATTGATGATACCGTTGATTTCTGTCGTCGATTGAGTAGTGCGAGTCGCTAACATACGTACTTCATCCGCCACAACCGCAAAGCCTCGTCCTTGGTCACCCGCACGCGCTGCTTCTATCGCGGCATTCAATGCCAGTAAGTTAGTTTGTTCTGCTAAGCCTTCAATCACCTCTGTAACTCGGCCAATGGCTTCGCTCTCTTTGCTTAACTGCGTCACCTGCGTACTCGCGGTTTCAATGCTGCCGTGCAAACTTTCCATAGTGACTTTGTTTTGCTCTAAAGCATCACGACCTTGTTCAATCTCGCCTTTTGAATCAGAAAGCTTCTGCACTGATTGGTTGGCTTGATCTAGGGTGTTACGCGCGGCTAAAGCGATTTCATCCAATTGGCTTCCCATTTCAACAATGCTGGTCTGTTGCTGTTCTACATTCGATGAAGTGACTTGCGCCGATTCCAACAAAGCCCCCATACTGGTATCCACTTGGTGCGCTTTCTCACTCACCCCTGCCACGATGCTCGCTAACGATTGGTTCATGCGGTTAATCGAATCGGTAAGGTCTGCCAATTCATCTTTCCCAACAACAGTTAACGGAGGCTGAGAAACGTCCCCTGAAGCGATCGTCTTTGCACGCTCCGATAAGTTTTTCACTCGGCGACCAATGGTGTTGCCCATGTATTTTGAAATCGCTACTGCGGCAAACAAAACCAATGCCGCGGCAATCAGCATGGTGGTGAGTACGTTTTTGATCGACTGATTAATGCCCTGTCCACTTTGATCTGCACGACTTTGCTGAGCCAATACGATCGTTTCTAAGCTTTGGTCTAGTGCATCCGCTGCTGGCAACAGTTCATTCGCCATTAACAAGTTTGATTCGTTCCACTCTGGCGATTGACGCAATGCAATTACCTGCTCTGCTAAAGGAAAGTACAGTTGCTGCATTTCTTTAAACAGTGACCACAAAGATTGGTCGTTATCAGTAAGTCTGTCGAGTTTGCTATCGATTTCCGCCACAGATTGATTGTGGTATTTAATCAAGTCGTGGTATTTGTCTAGGTGATCTTGCTGCCCGTATAACAGGAAATCTCGCAGTGCAGACAGTGCATTGGCGAGCGAGGTATAGCTGTCGGCATAAACTTTGAACAGACGTTTTCTGTCTCCACCGAATGGGTTTCCTGACTCTTCGTTGATTAAGCTTTGAAGCTGGTCAAGTGCCACTTCTGCAATGGGTGCCGCTTCGTTAATAAAGAGGTTGTGTGCGGGTAAGTTCTCATCACTGTGGCTAAGTTCAATCAGCTTGTTTAGAGAAACTTTTACCGCGTCCCACTGGCTTTGGATCGCTTGAAAATCCTGTTCAGAGATCAACGCCTGCAACGTTGGAAGCGACTCGTCTGTAGATGCCATGATATTACGCACGTCCTCACTCAGACGTGCGCTCGCCTCTTCATCGCCACCTAGCAACATGTAGGCTCGAATCGAGGACAGCGACGCTTGAACGGACTGTTGGATACCGCGACTGGTGTCGACGGTCGGTAAATCGGATTTAAGTAACGAAGAGGCGTATTGCTCTACGGTAGTGACGTTGCGATACGTGAATACCGCTGATGCCATAAAAAGTACGGCTAGCAGCACAAAACTGAGCTGCAACTTCCCTGATATCGTAAGGTTCATCCATAAACTCCTGACAACGATGAGCCTTAAATATAACGATGTTTACAAAAATGTTAAATACAGGTGTCAAAAGTTACTAAGAAAACCATGTAAACCACTATTTTAAGCCTATAAATAGGGCTTATTCGAAGTATGGTATGCGCTCACTACGTAAAATCAGATAATTAACGTAAGTCGTTTCTAAGCAGTCTTGCTCCCACAACGAAAGAATCCGCTTAGTGGCGAAGTAGTAATCTTTATTACGCAGTAACACGCCCACCGTGCGACTGAGCTGCTCAAAGCGCTGTTGCTCATTAGCAGAGATGTCATTGTCCTCATTTTCAATGATGGGCGCCAATCCATCGGCAAACCAATTGTTCAGAATTTCACGCATCTCAAGTTCTGACTCCGGTACATCGATACTCGACAACTCGCGATGCTGTGGTGGCGGTACTATGTACTTTGACGCTTTTGGTGAACTGACATAACGGTACATGTCGCTCCTCCTTGTAAATGACTCTTATACCCAAGTGACTTCAAGATGCAGGATTCAGAGCGTTGTCATTGATTCGGGGTCAAGGAAAACAACGCAGCGTAATAGTCAGCTCTTTCCAAGTTGTTTGACACAGAAACCGAGTCAATGACACGCTCCCGAAGGGCGAGCTGTCTTGGTTTGTATACTTTGTTGTCGATTCTTGATTTAGACCCACTAGACCTTTAAATCGCCGCCGCGTCTACAAACCAAGCCATTCTCGCTGAACCTAACATCTCGAGGTTACTTGGGTATAAACTAGCTAAGAATACTTTTTTCAATTTCCAAGTTTTTTCTAAAGCTCATAGAAAGAAGCCCAACAAAAAAGCCATGCAAAGTAGGCTCTGCATGGCTTTGGTTTGGGCAGCAATGACACTGCCCTCGTCTAGGACTGGTTACATTGAGCTTTGATCGAAATCGTTGCCTTGGTCAGTACCCGTTTGAGTATCCGAGTCGAAGCTGCCAGAGTCATCCGTGAAGTCAACACCTTGATCTTGACCTCCCGCACTTGTCCAGTCGCTGCCACCAGATTCCATACCCGCCATATCTGGTTGCTGATCTTGAGCAGAACCTTGCATGGTGTATTGATCATCGACTTCAACTTCAACTGTGCCACTCGCACCTTCTACTGCGCTGCCCAATTCGTCGTAACCTTGGAATTGGATTTCGCTCGTACCTTCGTAACCTTCTGGTAAGTCAACCGATACTGGTTGGTTCAGGTTGCCACTTAATGTGAAGCTGCCATCGCCATTATCCAGCGCGTTACTTACTGATGCACCATCAGGTAGACCGGACATTTCTGCATAATCCACCGATTCGTTACCACTGACCTCATCTGGAACCGAGATAGAAATGGTATCGCCTGGTGCTGCAGTCACATCAGCTGCGCTCTCCTCTTCACTGTCTGCACCGTTTGCTGCTTGCTCTTCAGGCTGTTGCGCTTCACCGACTTGCTGCTCTGATGATGCTTGAGCAGTTTGGATTTGTGGCTCGTCGCTTTGCGCTGAATCGTCCGCAACTTGGATGCTCAGATTCTGAGTCGATACTTCACCGTTGTCGTTGACCTGAACATCCATAGCCAAATTGCCATCGAAGTCATCGTTCGGCCAGTATGTCCACTCTTCATCACCTGATTTCGCAAAGAAACCAGCATCGTTTGCATCGGCGACATCCAACACTTCTGCAGAAGGGCTAATGCCAAGCTCATCAATCAACTGTGCTTCCGTTAGTGTTAGTGAACCATCATCAGCCAGTGCGTAGCCTTCGCTGGTTGTGGTTTCACCTTCACCTTGGATGTCGACATTAAAGAAGCTCTCAATGCGGTTTTCACCGTCAGTTGCAATAAAGCCAACTTGAACATCTCCGGTGTACCCTTCTGCTGGTGTGAATTGGTAGTTACCTTGGTTATCGGCCTCTATCACACCTTGACCTTCCATTAGGCTCACTGACTCAATGCTCAAGCTATCGCCTTCTGCATCGCTCAAGGTAGATAGCATGTCATCATTGGTGAACGACAAGGTGCCATCCGCAGCCATTTCTGTGGTAGAAATGCTGTCGATTTCTGGAGAAACATTATCTTGTGGTGCGTCTTCTTTCACGACCACACCCGTTTGCTCATCATGAAGCACACCGTCTTTATCAATCACGTAAGCGATATCCGCTTCACCCGTAAAGCCTGGTGCTGGATTGAATGTCCATGTGCCATCACCGTTATCGACAATTTCACCTTGGCTGCGATCAGCTAGGTGCACGAATTTCACTTCATCACCCGCGTCAGCGTCTACGTTCTCTGCCAATCCGATTAGGTCATCTGCGGTTAGGATAACAGGTTCACCCGCTAGGGTTTCGAAGTCACCTGAATCGATGCCATCTTCGAACTCTTCTGGCTCGTCACCATAATCCACCGTTGTTGCGGTCACGGTTACGAAGAACTCGCCATTAAAGTCAGCCGGAGGCGTCATTTGCAGGTCTGAAATATCCCACTCGTTCAAGTCGATGTATTGACCCGGCTCCGTAATGGTAATGGTATTCACACCATCCGTAACTTCGAAGCCAACAGGGAAACCAGTCATCACTAGGTTACTTAGCGTTTCTGAATCGTCGATTAGACCGACATTCAAGCCTAGGTGACCTGTTTCGTCTTCACCGAAGACTAATGGACCATCATGGTCGGTTGTGATGACCGCGCCATCCGCAACAGGGCGAACAAACACTGGCACATCAAGTACTGTTTCAAACTCACCGTCACTTACCACGACTTGCAAGTCAGAAACCCCTGCAAAATCGCCAGTTGGTGTGAATGTCCATGTACCGTCACCGTTGTCTGTTACCTCACCACCATCTTCACCTTCTGCGGTGATAATGCGTGATACGACTAGGTTTTCAGTGTCGATATCGCCGAACAAGTTCATCAGGTCGCCAGCGTCGAAGGTGAATGCGCCATCCTCGTCAGTTGCCATAAAGGCATTACCCACATTGAATGGAGCATCGTTGACTGGAATGACATCCACATTCAACGAGCCTTCAACCACTTCTTCACCATCCGTCGCGGTGTAGCCCAGTTCCACCAAACCATTGAAGTCTTGAGTAGTTACCAAGTGGTACATACCATCTGGTTGCTGGGTTAATGTCGCGTTTGCAGGCGCACGAACCGTGATGCTTTCTACGCTGATTTCGTCACCATCAAGATCCGTAACTTGATCAGCGATGTAAGCTGGGTCAATCACCATGACCACATCTTCTTCGCCTTGCATCTGGATGGTTGGCGCTTCTGGTGCATCGTTAACCGCTTCGATGTTTAGATTGCCTTCAACCGGCGTAACTAAATCACCATCGCTGACGCCGAACGACATTGGCACATCGCCATTGAAGTTCTCTGCCGGAGTGAATGCCCAAGTGCCATCACCGTTGTCTAGCAAGTCACCGTATTGCTCATCAATCACTAAGTCGACAGCAGACAGTTCGTCGTAGGTGTTGTCGATGTCTGTCGCGTTAGCAAGCAACATGTCCTGCGTGATAAGAATGGTGGTATCTTCGGTGCCAGCAATATTCACTGGCGTTGATTGCGGCGCATCGTTAATTGGGTTCACCGTTAGGTCGACGCCCACTTCCACGCTCGCACCATCGTTATCAATCAAGTCGAAGCTTAGGTCGATATCGCCATTGAAGTTCGCATCAGGCGTAATCGTGAAGCTACCATCTTGGTTCTCAACAACGGTTGCATTGGCTACCGCGGTTAAGTTCACCGCTTCTAGATTATCGCTGTCGACGTCACCCGCTTGAGCCAGTAACTGCTCTTGACTCAATGTGATTGAACCGTCTTCATCGACGCTGTAAGCCAAATCGCCAGATACCGGAGCATCGTTGACTGGCAATACATCAATGTTCGCATTGGTTGTCGCAGTTGCACCGTCTTCATCAGCGACTACCACATCGAGACTTACGCCACCGTTGAAGTTTTCATTTGGTGCGAAGCTGTAAGTGCCATCGTCATTCGCCGTTAGAATGCCGTCGCTACCACTGTAAGAGACGCTTTCTAGGCTCACGTCACCTTCCACATCGCTTGATTGCGCTAGCAGTTGCTCTTCCGTGAAGATAATGACTTCGTCTTCATTGACAGAGTAACTTGTCGCACCTGCGATTGGTGGATCGTTCACCTCAAGAACGGTAATACCCGCAGTGGTTGAGTCTGTCGCACCCTCTTCATCGACAACTACAACGTCTAGGCTAACCTCGCCATTGAAGTTCTCGTTTGGAGAGAAGGTGTACGTACCATCACCATTGTCTTGGAAGACGCCATCGTTGCCACTGTAAGTCACACTACTGATGTCTACGTCGCCTTCAATATCCGACGAATTAGCCAGTAGTTGCTCGTCACTGATGGTGATCGAGTTGTCTTCATGTACGGTGTAAGACGTGCTGCCCGCCACAGGTGGATCGTTCTCCGGCGTCACACTCACATCAATGTTGGCAGAGGTCGTATCCGTACCGTCTGACACATCGAAAGTGAAGTTCACATCACCATTGAAGTTCTCGTTTGGAGCAAAGCTGTAGGTCCCATCACCGTTATCGGTTAGGACACCATCAGCGCCAGTGTAAGTGACACCTTCTACCGATAGGTCATCACCATCGATATCCGTTGCGCCATCAAGCAGATCTTGGTCAGTGAAGGTCAACACACCATCTTCACCAATGGTGAACGCTTGATCTTCCGGCTGCGGCAAGTCATTGACTGGGTTAACCGTTAGGTCAGCCGTTGCAACGATAGTATCGGTGCCATCGTTGATATCGAACGTGATATCAATGTCGCCATTGAAGTTCGCGTCAGGCGTAATGGTAAAGCTGCCATCGTCATTAGCCGTAACCGTCGCATCACCGTCAACCACTAGGTTAGATGCAGTTAGTGCATCACCTTCTACATCCGTTGCTTGTACCAACAATTGTTCTTGGCTTAGCGTGATTGAGTTGTCTTCATCGACGCTGTAAGCCAAGCCACCCGATACTGGAGCATCATTGATTGGCAGAACATCAATGTTTGCCGTCGTCGAAGCGGTCGCACCATCTTCGTCCACGACTACAACATCAAGATTCACTTCACCATTGAAGTTTTGATTTGGTGCAAAGCTGAACGTACCATCACCATTGTCGGTAAAGATACCTTCGCTGCCACTGTAGCTTACGCTATCTAGTGCTACCTCACCTTCAATATCGGAAGAGTTTGCCAACAACTGTTCTGCACTGATGGTGATAACTTCATCTTCATCAATGGTGTAACTGGTTGTGCCTGCGATTGGTGGGTCGTTCACTTCAAGAACGGTAATTCCCGCTGTTGTTGTATCAACCGCGCCGTCCTCGTCAACCACGACAACATCTAGGCTAACATCGCCTGTAAAGTTTTCGTTTGGTGAGAAGGTGTAAGTACCATCGCCATTAATTTCTAGCACACCGTCGTTACCGCTGTAGCTCACGCTGCTGATCGCAACATCACCCTCGATATCAGACGAATTAGCCAGTAGTTGCTCGTCACTGATGGTGATTGAGTTGTCTTCATGCACCGTGTAAGACGTGCTGCCTGCAACCGGTGGATCGTTCTCTGGCGTAACACTCACATCGATATTCGCGGTCACGGTGTCCATGCCATCAGAAACATCGAATGTAAAGTTCACATCACCATTGAAGTTCTCGTTTGGAGCAAAGCTGTAGGTACCGTCACCGTTATCGGTTAGGACACCGTCCGCACCAGTGTAAGTCACGCCTTCAACTGTTAGGTTGTCACCTTCTACGTCCGTCGCGCCTGTTAATAGGTCTGCATCTGTAAAGGTAAGAATACCGTCCTCACCCACTGTGAACGCTTGATCTTGTGGCTCTGGAGCGTCATTGACTGGTGTTACTGTTAAGTCGAGACCAGCCGCGACCACTTCTTCCCCGTCAGTCACATCGTAGGTGAACTCGATGTCACCGTAGAAGTTCTCGCTTGGAGTAATGGTGAAGCTGCCATCCTCGTTCATTTCAACCGTTGCATTTTCATCATTGGTGCTCAGGTTGATTGCGCTTAGGTCGTCACCATCAATATCAACGGCATGCTCAAGTAACTGCTCTTGAGTCAGCGTAATGCTGTTGTCTTCGGCAGTTACCGCCGTGATATCACCCGTCACTTCTGGTGCGTCATTGGTTGGCGAGATATGAATCGTCACATCTTGCGTCGCTGTCGCCGTTGTACCTGTATCCACATCCGTAGACGTAGCGTTCACAGTTAACGTCACATCGCCATTGAAGTCTGCAGAAGGAATAAACTCTAGCCCTTCTAGCTCGCCTGGTTGTAGTGACCAAGTGCCGTCGCCATTATCAACACCTGCTGATAGTGAGCTGCCTTCTGGCACATCTTCAATCAAGATAGAGAGGTTTTCTGAGCCATCGGTATCGGTCAATGCTGCATCGATATCAAGCGGCACTGGTGTATCTTCGGTACCAATGATTTGGTAATCCGCGTCCGCTACCGTGATTTCGATGTTGTCGATGCCGAATGACTCGTCAGGAATACTTTGGTTTAGCGTAGAACCAAAGCCTAACTGAAGCTGACCGTCTTCCACCGGAACGGTTAAGTTCACTTGGTGTGCTTGGTCGTTCCAACCACTGAAGCCTTCACGTTGAGAGGCTCCGTGGATCACTTCACCCACTTCGTTACCGTCAGAATCGTAAAGCGTTGTCGTACCATCTTGAGTACGGAACGCGGAGTTCTCCAAGGTGGTTAGCTGTTCGCCACCCACAAAGATTTGGAACGACTCGCCATCCCAAGAATCGATTTCGTAGAAACTAAACGAGATATTCACTTCGTTGACATCACTTGGAATATCGTAAGTTTTGCTTACCGCTTCATCACCGCCAGTGCCACCAATACGACCCAGCATATCGCCCGTTTCGAAGCCTTGTGAGCTCTCAGTGTTCGCGTTCCAACCGTTCGAGCCAGACTCGAAGTTATCAGACGCAATCACCAAGTCCGAAGCAATCGAAAGCTCTGGCATATCAACCACAGATTGAACGTCAATGTTCGCTTCAGCAGGAACCGTTGCAGTGCCATCGTTGACATCAAACGTTACGTTCACGTTGCCATCGAAGTTTTCATTCGGTGCAAAGGTGTACGTACCGTCACCGTTATCAACCAAGGTACCGCTGTCAGAAGCAACATTTTCAACCGTTAGGTTATCACCATCGATATCACCTGCATTTTGCAGCAGTTGCTCTTCGGTGAAGGTGAAACTGGTGTCTTCTTGCGTGACGAACTGTGGCTGACCAACCGTTGGTAGGTCGTTCACTGGGTTTACAGTCAGATCGGCAGTCGCTTGAATGGTTGCATCACCGTCGGTAATGTCGAAGCTCAGATCAATGTCGCCATTGAAGTCTGCATCTGGTGTGATAGTGAAGCTACCATCGTCATTCGCAACAACGGTCGCATTACCGTCAACAGTCAGGTTGGATGCGGTTAGATCATCACCATCCACATCGCCCGCTTGTGCAAGAAGCTGCTCTTGACTGAGAGTGATAGAACCATCTTCATCCACGCTGTAAGCCAAATCACCTGATACCGGTGCATCATTGATTGGCAATACATCGATGCTTGCATTGATTGCTACCGTTGCACCATCTTCATCAGTCACAACCACATCAAGGCTGACATCACCGTTGAAGTTTTCGTTTGGCGCGAAGCTGAATGTGCCATCGCCGTTGTCAGTAAAGATACCGTCAGAGCCGCTGTAGCTGACGCTATCAATCGCGACTTCGCCTTCAACATCAGAAGCATTCGCCAATAGCTGCTCAGAGCTAATGGTGATGACTTCGTCTTCGTTCACTGAGTAGCTGGTCGCGCCGGCAATTGGTGGATCGTTCACCTCAAGTACCGTGATACCTGCGGTAGTTGAATCCGTCGCACCGTCTTCATCGACCACGACAACATCTAGGCTCACTTCACCATTGAAGTTCTCGTTTGGCGAGAATGTGTAAGTACCATCACCATTGTCTTGGAACACGCCATCTGCGCCGCTGTAGCTGACGCTGTCGATTGCTACTTCGCCTTCGACGTCAGATGAGTTAGCCAATAGTTGTTCGTTACTGATGGTGATCGAATTATCTTCATGCACCGTGTAAGACGTGCTGCCTGCCACCGGTGGATCGTTCTCTGGCGTCACGCTTACGTCGATATTTGCGGTCACGGTATCCGTGCCGTCAGAAACATCGAAGGTAAAGTTCACGTCGCCATTGAAGTTCTCGTTTGGCGCGAAGCTGTAAGTGCCGTCACCGTTGTCGGTTAGGACACCATCTGCGCCAGTGTAAGACACACTTTCTACCGATAGGTCATCGCCATCGATATCCGTTGCGCCATCAAGCAGATCTTCATCAGTGAACAGCAAGACGCCATCTTCACCAATGGTGAACGCTTGATCTTCTGGCTGTGGTAGGTCGTTAACTGGATTAACCGTCAGGTCAGCTGTTGCAACAATAGTGTCGCTGCCGTCGTTGATGTCGAACGTGATATCAATGTCACCATTGAAGTTCGCATCAGGCGTAATGGTAAAGCTGCCATCATCGTTTGCCGTAACCGTTGCATCACCGTCAACCATTAGGTTAGTCGCAGTTAGCGCGTCCCCTTCTACGTCCGATGCTTGAGCAAGAAGCTGCTCTTGGCTAAGCGTAATTGAATTGTCTTCATCGACACTGTAAGCCAAGCTGCCCGATACTGGCGCATCGTTGATTGGCAATACATCGATGTTTGCGTTAGTTGCCGCAGTTGCACCGTCTTCATCAACAACCACAACATCTAGGCTCACATCGCCATCAAAGTTGGCGTTTGGTGCGAAGCTGAATGTACCGTCACCGTTATCGGTAAAGATACCGTCGGAGCCGCTGTAGCTGACGCTATCAATCGCAACTTCACCTTCAATGTCAGAAGCGTTCGCCAATAACTGCTCAGAGCTAATGGTGATGACTTCATCTTCGTTCACTGAATAGCTGGTCGCGCCTGCAATTGGTGGATCGTTCACCTCAAGTATTGTAATACCTGCGGTAGTTGAATCCGTCGCACCGTCTTCATCGACCACGACAACGTCTAGGCTCACTTCGCCATTGAAGTTCTCGTTTGGCGAGAAGGTGTAAGTACCGTCACCATTGTCTTGGAACACACCATCTGTGCCGCTGTAGCTGACGCTATCAACCGCGACATCTCCTTCGACGTCTGATGAATTTGCCAATAACTGCTCGTCACTGATGGTGATCGAGTTGTCTTCATGCACTGTGTAAGACGTGCTGCCTGCCACCGGTGGGTCGTTCTCTGGTGTGACTGTCACATCGATATTCGCGGTCACGGTATCCGTGCCGTCAGAAACATCGAAGGTAAAGTTCACGTCGCCATTGAAGTTCTCGTTTGGCGCGAAGCTGTAAGTGCCATCGCCATTGTCAGTTAGGACACCGTCCGCGCCAGTGTAAGTGACGCCCTCTACCGATAGGTCATCGCCATCGATGTCCGTTGCGCCATCCAGCAGGTCTTGATCAGTGAAGGTCAACACGCCATCTTCACTAATGGTGAACGCTTGATCTTCCGGCTGCGGCAAGTCATTAACTGGGTTAACAGTAAGGTCCGCCGTTGCAACAATAGTGTCGCTGCCATCGTTGATATCGAACGTGATATCAATGTCGCCATTGAAGTTCGCATCTGGCGTGATAGTGAAGCTACCATCGTCGTTTGCCGTAACCGTTGCATCGCCATCAACCACTAGATTAGATGCGGTTAATGCGTCACCTTCTACATCCGATGCTTGAGCAAGAAGCTGCTCTTGGCTCAGTGTGATTGAGTTGTCTTCGTCAACGCTGTACGCCAAGTTACCCGATACTGGTGCATCATTGATTGGTAAGACATCGACTGTGATGTAAGTATCGACCTCTGCGCCATCTTCATCGCGAATGGTCACATCCAACTGCACTTGACCGTTGAAGTTTTCATTCGGTGCAAAGCTACAAGTACCATCGCCATTTACTGAGAAGATGCCATCTGGACCGTCGTAGCTGATGCCTACTAGCTCGACATCCCCTTCAACATCCGAAGCATTCAGTAGCACTTGCGACTCACTAAAGGTCAGAACTTGGTCTTCATCGATAGTGTATGCGGTAGGACCTGCGATTGGTGGGTCATTTACCTCAATCACAGTAATACCAGCAGTGGTAGAGTCCGTTGCACCCTCTTCATCGACAACGACAACATCTAGGCTCACCTCGCCGCTGAAGTTCTCGTTTGGTGAGAAGGTGTAAGTACCATCACCGTTGATTTCTAACACACCATCGTTACCGCTGTAGCTCACGCTATCAATCAACACATCGCCTTCAATATCCGATGAGTTCGCTAATAGCTGTTCGTCACTGATGGTAATCGAATTGTCTTCATGAACGGTGTAAGCCGTGCTGCCTGCAACCGGAGGATCGTTCTCTGGCGTCACTGTTACATCGATATTTGCCGTCACGGTATCCGTGCCATCGGAAACATCGAAAGTGAAATTCACGTCGCCATTGAAGTTCTCGTTTGGTGCGAAGCTGTATGTGCCATCGCCATTGTCAGTAAGAACACCGTCTGCGCCTGTGTAAGTGACGCCCTCAACAGATAAGTCATCCCCTTCAATATCGGTAGCGCCTGTTAGCAGATCCGCATCAGTAAAGGTCAGCACACCATCTTCACCAACAGTGAACGCTTGATCTTGTGGTTCAGGCGCATCGTTAACTGGTGACACCAATAACTCAAGGTTGGTAGAGACAACATCATCGCCGTCCGACACATCGAACGTAAAGGTGATATCACCATTAAAGTCCGCATCTGGCGTTAAGGTGTAAGTACCATCGCCATTGTCTGTGATGGTGATGTTTTCATCATCCGTTGCCAAGTTCAGTGCTGTCAGTTGGTCTCCATCCAAGTCACGCGCATTAGCAAGCAAATCTTCTTGCGTAATTAGGATTGAACCATCTTCTTCAACCATCGCTGAAACAGGCAATGCTTCAGGCGTATGTTCAATGTGAGCACCCGTTGCATTGACGTAGATGGTTTGAGAAACGGTTTCAGAATCATTATTTGATAGCTCTGTCGCCGTTGCCGTTACATTGATTTCTAGCTGTTGGTTAAAGTCTTCTGGCAATTGAATCTGTAGCTCTTGTTCAATTGCTGTGGTTGGAAGCGTTACAGAACCATCTGGACCGACTGTTACTTCACCGCTGTAGATCTGGCTGTTCACTTCACCTACATCAATGGTGAAGTTGAAGTCACTATAATCGGCATCGCCGCCACCGTAGAGATCTTCAAAGCCGTAAACCAGTTCACCGTCTTCGTTCACAGTAGTTCGAGTATGTTCAATGCCATCTTGGTTGAGCTCTGAGCTTGTGCCGCCATGGAAGACTGCATCACCAAATTGGCTTTGAATCACGGTTTCAGAACCATCAGCACCCACAAACACGAGTTGTGGGTCGACCGTATCCATGTTCGCAGGAGAGCCATCTGCCGCACGGAACTCATACTGGCCATCTTGCATGGACGCAAAGTCATTGAAGTTATGACCGTTAGGAATCAAGAATAGGTTGAAGCTTTCCCCTTCCGAGATTTGGAAGCTGAACTGATCTTGTCCCGGAACGAGGTCACCGCCTCCGCCAACTTGAGAGGCGTTTTCGTACACCACTTCAACGCCCGTGATATTGCCGTCTTCATCAACTTTGTAATAGCCAGCTGCGTTTTGGTAACCCGCGGTTTCACCTTCAAAGGTAACCGTGATTTCAGTATCGTTAAAACTGGTGATACCGTTGTCTTGATCGTTAAGTACCCCTTCGTTGTCGAAGCTGATCACCGAACCTTCTGGAACGCCATCAACGGTCACAGTCAGCGTTTCTGACAAGTCTTGGTCAACCAATGCTGCGGCGATGTTCACTTCAACAATACCGCCTGGCTCAACCAAGATCGCTTGGTCATCCACGTTTCGACCGTCGCCATCAGTGATGACTAGGTCTGGCGCATCTGCCACGGCTTCGATATGGACATTAATGTCTTGCTCAACTTCATCAGTACCGTCAGAAACCGTAAAGCTGAACTGCAAGTCACCACTGAAGTGCTCTTCTGGTACGAAGCTAAATGTACCGTCACCGTTGTCCGTTACAGTACCTTCATCACCCGAGTAGTTAATGCTGGTAACGGTGAGGTCATCACCATCAATATCAATCGCGCCACTTAGAAGATCTTCTTGCGTGAACAGGATGCTGCCATCCTCTTCAATGTGGTACATGCCAGGCGCAACAATTGGAATGTCATTGACTGGGTTCACCGTCAATGTCATTTCATTGGCAACACTCAATTCACCGTCGCTCACTTCATAAGTAAACTCGATGTCTCCGTTGAAGTTCTGTGAAGGCGTAACGGTAAAGGTGCCGTCGCCGTTATCCACGATAGAGGCATTCGGATCATTGGTTTCTAGTGCCGTTGCGTATAGGTCATCACCATCTTGATCGCTGGCATTTTCAAGCAGCATTTCTTGTGTCACGAGAATAGAGCCATCCTCGTCCACGTCTGCCACGATTGGCGCTGCTTCTGGTGCGTCGTTGACGAACTCAACTTTCAAGTCGATGTTTGCCGCCACCACATCGGTGCCATCACTCACATCAAACGTGAGGTCAACATTACCAAAGAAGCCCTGCTCTGGCGTTAACGTGTAGGTGCCATCGCCATTGTCTGTCACTTGAACCATATCGCTTAAGCTCGTCACGTTCACAACAGATAAGTCATCGCCTTCGATGTCCGTCGCTTGAGCCAGCAGCTCTGCTTCAGTAATCGTGATCGCTTCGCCATCTTCTGTGGTGAAGGACAAATCAGGCACATCTGGCAGGTCGTTCACTGGGTTAACGGTGAGGTTTAGATCCGCGGCGACGGTTTCGATCGCGTCAGTTACGTCATAAGTAAATTCGATTTCACCAAAGAAGTTTTCACTCGGCGTAATCGTGAAGCTACCATCAGCGTTCTCAACGATGGTTGCATTAGGATCGTTGGTCGACAGGTTCACCGCTTCAAGGTTGTCACCATCCACGTCCGTCGCGTTCGCTAACAAGTCTTCTTGAGTGATGGTAATTGAGCCATCTTCATCGACGACCGCATCAACCGGACCGCTGACCTCTGGACCTTCGTTGACGATCTCAACATCGATCTTCGCAGTGCTTGGGGCACTTGCTTGACCATCGCTGATGTCGAAGGTCAGGTTCACTTCACCGTAGAAGTTCGAAGTTGGCTCGAAGGTAAAGGTGTTGTCGCCGTTGTCTGTCAACGTACCTTGTGACTGGTCAACAAGCAGCAGATTCTCGATATGCAGAATGTCGCCATCCACATCGGTCGCACCTGATAACAGGTCTTTTGCTTCGATGATGATGGTGCCGTTTTCTAGCATTTGAGTATGCAGCGGCGCACCAGGAACTGGCACATCGTTGACTGGAATAACGGTCAGATCTAAGTGGGTATCGACTTCATCGGTGCCATCGAAGACTTTGTAATCGATGTCGACTTCACCATTGAAGTTTTCATTCGGCATAAAGGTGTAAGTGCCGTCGCCATTGTCGACAAGCTCACCGTTATCACCGCTGTAAGAGATATCAGAGATAGACAGCGCATCGCCTTCCACGTCACTTGCATTGGCAAGCAAATCATCCGCGCTAAACGTAATGCCCACATCCTCATCTGTCGACAACACAATCGGACCAGAAACGATTGGCGCATCGTTTACTGCTTCGAAGTTGATGTTGATGATGTTGTCGTCAGTGAGTTCACCATCTGTAACTTGGTAGCCAAGCTCAATCTCACCGTAGAAGTTCTCATCTGGTGTGACTGTCCATGTACCATCGCCGTTGTCGGTTAACGTAGCGTGCTCCGCGTTATCCCCCACCAGCTCTAGGTTTTGAATATCAAGAACGTCACTATCGATATCACTCGCTTGTGCAAGAAGCTGCTCTTCTGTGATTACCACAGAGGCAAACTGCGTAGAACCTTCGGTATCGATGGTCACATTTGGTAGATCAGCGGTCAGTTCGATTTCACTGTCACCTTCACGGATATTCAGTTCTACCGTTTCAGTGATTTCCGTGCCGTCCACGCCAATAGATGTGAACACCGCTTCATCATGACAAGTTTGGGAAACCGTCATGTTTTGAACCACGTAAGTACCGTTACCTTGAATCGTACCTAGCTCAAAGTAAGATACCGGCTCGTTCACCGTTAGGGTGTAATCCGTCTCATAACTACCACGATCTTCTTTGTGGTAAGTCATCGAGTCGATCAAGTCACCATCAGAGTTGAATGCGCGAATTTCGACTTCGGTAAAGTGGCGAGACTCTTCCATAAACCAGCCGCCTAGACCATCTAGATGGAAGCTGATTTCGTTGATGTCTTGACCTTCAACGGTCACAGTTAGTTTTTCATCACCGCTCAAGCCTTGGCGGTCAGTATCGCCAATACCATGCCCAATGTGTGTGTTACCATTCCATGCACCAAGCGGATCATCATTACTCTGTACCGTTACGGTCAAATCACCATCAGTGAACTGGCGAGTATATGGGTCAATTTCATCACCCCAATCATCAACACTTGCATTGTCGTCAAAGGTACCGATTTGAGTGGTATGCGTACCGTTCGCCAACGCATCATCATTTGGAATGAAGCGCACTTCCGTATCTGCAGGCACCTCCTGCCCGACTTCTAGCTGTACCCATTCGTCATTTAGATTTGCTTCAATGATGCCGTTTTCAGGGGCTTGGTCGAGACGTAACGCAGGCTCTTCACGCAGAGAAACACCCACTGTTTGGTCTTCTTCTGCTTGAATAAAGATCTCGTCGCCCGCTTCTGGCGCATCGTTGACAGGATTAACGGTCAGATCCAACGTGGTCAGAACATCATTTTCGCCATCGCTGATGTTGTAAGTGAAGTCCAACTCACCGTTAAAGTTTTCCGTATGCGTAATGGTGAATGAACCATCGTCGTTGGCTACGATCGTCGCATCTGGGTCATTGGTTTGTAGATTGCTGGCAACAAGGTCATCACCTTCAATGTCTGTCGCATTCGCAAGCAATTGTTCTTGCGTGATGGTGATGGCGTTATCTTCATCCACTTCAGCTTGAATGCCTGACGTTTCTGGTGCGTCGTTCACCGCGATAACATCGATGCCTGCAGTTGTCGTATCCGTTGCACCATCTTGGTCGATGACCGTAACGTCGAGCGAAATGTTACCGTCAAAGTTCTCATTTGGCGTAAAGGTATATGTGCCATCGCCATTGTCCACGAAGCTGCCGTCGTTACCAGAGTAGCTAACATTCGCCAAGGCTACATCGCCTTCCACATCAGAAGAGTTGGCTAACAACTGCTCGTCACTAATGGTAATTTGACCATCTTCTTGAACCGTGTAAGACGTAGAACCTGCAACCGGTGGATCGTTCACTGGTGTCACGCTGACATCAATGAATGCTGGTGTTGAACCTGTGCCGTCAGACACATCGAATGTGAACTGAACATCACCGTTGAAGTTCTCATTCGGCGCGAAGCTGTAAGTGCCATCGCCATTATCGGTAAGCACACCATCCGCACCGGTGTAGAGAACATTTTCGATAGACAGATCATCGCCGTCAATATCCGATGCGCCTTCTAATAGGTCTGCATCCGTGAACAGCAAGGTGCCATCTTCTTCTACCGTGAACTGTTGATCTTGCGCTTGTGGCAAGTCATTAACAGGATTAACCGTAATAGCCAGACCAACTTGTACCGAACCACCATCGTTATCAATGATATCGAAGGTCAGGTCTAGATCGCCGTTGTAGTTTTCATCCGGTGTGATGGTGTAACTGCCATCATCGTTGTATTGAATCGTCGCGTTGTCATCTGTCGATAGATTGATGGCTTCAAGGTTCTCGCTATCAATATCGCCCGCTTTGGCAAGCAATTGCTCTTGGCTCAGCGTTATTGAGCTGTCTTCGTTGATGGTGTAAGCCAAATCACCCGATACTGGTGGATCGTTGATTGGCAATACGTCGACATTGATATGCGTATCAACGGTTGCCCCATTTTCATCTTGAATGGTCACATCCAACTGAACTTGACCATTGAAGTTCTCGTTTGGTGCAAAGCTGCAAGTACCATCGCCATTGACGGTAAAGATACCATCCGAGCCTTCATAGCTGATGCCAACAAGCTCTACATCACCCTCGATATCAGATGCGTTGGCAAGAATTTGTGACTCACTGAATGTCAGTACTGAATCTTCATCAATCGTGTAAGACGTTGGACCGGCAACTGGAGGGTCATTCACTTCAATGACCGTAATGCCTGCGGTTGTTTCGTCAATCGCACCTTGCTCATCCGCCACAATCACATCAAGGCTGATATCACCGCTGAAGTTCTCATTTGGCATGAAGGTGTAAGTGCCGTCACCGTTGTCTTGGAATACGCCATCGGTGCCTGAATAGGTCACGCTATCGATGGACACTGCACCTTCCACATCCGAAGAGTTAGCCAGAAGCTGCTCGTCGGAAATCGTAATCGCATTATCTTCATCAACCGTGTAAGACGTTGAACCCGCAACCGGAGGATCGTTCACTGGAGTGACGCTTACATCCACATTGGCAGGTACGGTCTCAGTGCCGTCAGAAACACCAAAGCTAAAGCTGACGTCGCCGTTGAAGTTTTCATTTGGTGCAAAGGTGTAAGTACCATCGCCATGGTCAGTCAGCACACCATCGCTGCCTGTGTAGCTAATGCCATCAACCGTTAAGTTGTCGCCATCAATGTCGGTCGCGCCAGCAAGTAGGTCTGCGTCGGTAAACTGCAGCGTGCCGTCTTCTTCAACACTGAACTGCTGGTCTTGAGGAACAGGAAGATCGTTAACCGGATTAACCGTTAGATCCGCCGTTGCTTGGATAGTGTCTGTGCCGTCCGTAATGTTGAATTGGATATCAATGTCACCATTAAAGTCCGCATCTGGCGTAATCGTGAAGCTGCCATCGTCGTTCGCTGTGACGGTTGCGTTTCCATCTACAGTCAAATCGCTAGCAGTCAGACCATCTCCCTCAATATCAGACGCTTGAGAAAGAAGCTGCTCTTGGCTGAGTGTAATCGCACCGTCTTCATCAACGCTGTAAGCCAAATCACCCGATACTGGCGCATCATTGATTGGCAATACATTCACATTGATGACGGTATCAACTTCTGCTCCATCTTCATCTCGAATAGTCACATCAAGTTGAACTTGTCCGTTAAAGTTCTCGTTTGGCGCGAAGCTGCATGTGCCATCATCGTTAACGGTGAAAATGCCATCCGGACCATCGTAACTAATGCCAACAAGCTCTACATCGCCTTCCACATCAGAGGCATTCAGCAGCACTTGCGATTCACTGAAGGTCAGAACTGAATCTTCATCAATGGTGTAAGAAGTTGGTCCTGCGACTGGTGGATCGTTCACTTCCAGCACCGTAATGCCAGCAGTGGTGGCATCCGTTGCGCCTTCTTCATCAGCGACGACAACATCAAGCGTCACTTCACCATTAAAGTTTTCATTTGGAGAGAAGGTGTACGTGCCGTCACCATTGATTTGCAACACACCATCGCTACCAGAGTAGCTCACGCTATCAATCGAGACATCCCCTTCTAAATCCGAAGAATTTGCCAACAGCTGCGCGTCAGAAATGGTAATAGAGTTATCTTCGTGAACCGTGTAAGACGTTGAACCAGCCACCGGAGGATCATTCACCGGCGTAACGCTCACATCCACATTCGCTGAAACTGTATCTGTGCCATCAGATACGTCGAAGCTGAAGTTTACATCACCGTTGAAGTTCTCATTTGGCGCAAAGCTATACGTGCCATCGCCATTGTCAGTTAGAACGCCGTCGGTTCCTTCGTAGCTGATTCCCGTTACAGAAAGGTCATCGCCTTCAATGTCGGTCGCACCTGCAAGCAGATCCGCATCGGTAAATTGTAGCGTGCCGTCCTCTTCCACACTAAATTGTTGGTCTTGAGGAACAGGCAGATCGTTGATTGGATTAACGGTTAGGTCAGCGGTTGCTTGAACGGTATTCGTGCCATCTGAAATATCAAAGCTAATGTCGATATCACCGTTGAAATCTGCGTCCGGCGTGATGGTGAAGCTACCATCGTCATTTTGAGTCACCGTCGCGTTGCCATCTACCGAAAGGTTAGAAGCCGTCAGTGCATCGCCTTCCACGTCAGAAGCTTGCGACAACAACTGCTCTTGGCTTAAACGAATCGAGCCATCTTCGTCCACCGAGTAAGCAAGATTGCCAGACACTGGCGCATCATCGACTGGTGTGACGCTTACATCAATGTTGGCAGAAACCGTATCTGTACCGTCGGACACATCAAAGCTGAAGTTTACATCGCCATTGAAGTTTTCATTTGGCGCAAAAGTGTAAGTCCCGTTACCGTTGTCGGTCAGGATGCCGTCGCCACCGTCGTAGCTCACGCCTTCAACTGTGAGGTTATCGCCTTCAATATCCGTTGCGCCAGCAAGCAGGTCAGCATCGGTGAAGATCAGCGTGCCGTCTTCTTCCACCTCAAAGGTTTTATCTTCCGGCACTGGTGCGTCATTGATTGGACGAACAGTTAAATCAATCGAGCTAGAAATGGTTTCTTGACCATCACTGATATCAAACGTTAAGCCGAGTTCACCATTAAAATCAGTATCAGGTGTGACGGTATAAGTGCCATCACCATTATCCACAACCGATGCATTAGCACCCACTTGCACGTTGAATGCGGCAAGATCATCGCCATCAACATCACTCGCGTATCCGAGAAGTTGTTCTTGAGTGAAGGTAATAGTGCCATCTTCATCCATGATGTATGCCAGATCTTGCCCTACTTCTGGCGCGTCATTTTCACCTTCGACTTTAATCTGGAACGTTTCGCTCGTAGTTTCGGAGTCGAAATCGTCTTCTACTTGCGTCGTAGTTTCTTCGCTGGTGTCTTGTACATCCACCGCGAAGCTCTCTTCAGTGGTTTCTGAATCTAGCTCGTCACCACCTTGAGAACCTTCAGAGTCTGAAGAAGCACTTGGCGCAGATGAAGTTTGTACCGCTTGTCCTTGCGCTTCATTGCCTTCTGCGTCCGAACCACCTTCAGAGCCAGAGGCATCACCACCACCGACCGCTTGGGCACCCGCCCCAGAATCCGAACCACCGCTGCCCAGAGCCTCGTCACCTGATTCTCCGCTAGAAGCTACACTATCAACAACATTGGATTGTGCAGCGTCAGAGTCGCTGCTACTTTCAGTATCCTCTTCTTGAACTGCGCCACCCGAGCTCACTGCTTCTTCTTCCGTACCCGCGCCACTAGGATTTTCTTCCATCGCACGATTGGCTTCATCAACAGCATCTGCACTTTCAGCACCAGTCGCTACAGTCGAAGAGACGGTCGACTGCTGTTTTTCTTCTTTTGTCCCCGTATCCTTCGTTTCTGTTTGCTCTACCGCATCGTTAAGCTTTTCATTGTCTTTTTCTTGATTAGTGTCGCCTGCCATTACAGCCTCCGTTGCTTTTTAGCTAACTGATCGTATTTAGAGGCAGTAAAGGACACCATTTTTAGAAACCAACTTTTTTATACAACTTTTTTCATACCTTTCGAGTTCCATAAAAACAAAAAAATTTGAAAACCCAGTATAAAGATCCTTACTTGTTGTCATTAAAGCAATTAGTGCGGTGGGATAATGATAAATATGACAAATCTGTTGCGCTCAGTCGACAACAGCCATAAAGGGCTGCAATTGCTATTAGGCGATTTTTACCAAGATTTCAGTGACGCAGGGATTGATATTGAGATGCTGCATAAACAAAACCGTTTTGAAGCACTCAGATGTTATTCAAAAAGACTAAAGACCATTCTCGTCTTGTTATGTGATGACGACTTACCACCAAAATTGGCAAAGCTTGAACACTTAAACAAACACCATTTCCCTGCTCCTAATGAATTGATTGAGGACGTTAAAACCGAGCTTAACAACGTAAACAAACAAATTAGCCAGCTGTTAAAAATCGAAAATTCAATCGATAGCCGCACAGGTAGTGAATCGTAGGGGTGGCTCATGAGTAATAAGCAAATAGAACATCACCTCAAAAAGGCGCTCGTTTCGAACAACGAAGCTTCGAAGGTAACAACAGACGATACAATCGTGCTAGCCAGTGCAATGACCAGCGTACACAAAACCTTGCTGGTTATCTTTTTGCTTTCCATGGTGGCTATCGCCGTGGCATCTCAGGCTCGTATCGACATTGTGGTGTCGGTGCGCGGTGAGCTATTGCTCGAATCTGACATCGAAAAAGTGCAACACCTTGAAGGCGGTATTCTAGAAGAAATGCTAGTGCGCAAAGGCGAAGTAGTTTACGAAGGTCAGCCTATTGCACGCCTTCGCTCTCTGGATAGAAACACTCAACTCGATACGGTAAACACAGAGATCATTCAGCTAGAGCTAGACAAGATTCGTTACGAAAGCCTGCGCGATATGGTGGAACCCGATTTTTCTGCCTACATCGAAAAGTACCCAGAATTAGTGCAAGTCAACATGAATACCTGGCAGCAAGAATTTTCTAAAAACCGTTCCAATGAAGAGTTGATCACTCACGATATCCAACATAAGAATTCGCTTATTGATTCAATGCTCAAGCGCCGTAAAAGCTCCGAGAACCAGCTCTCCTTGATACGCAAGCAGCTCAATATTAAGAACACCTTGTACAAAGAGGAAATGGCGTCTTACGTCGATGTTCTGAATATGCAGGTTCAAGAGTCAAACATGGTGCGTGAGATAGAAAACCTTGATGAGTCGGTCATGAATGAGCGCTTCCAACTCGACAAATTAGAGAAGCAGTACCGAGACTTGGTGGAGAATCGTAATGCCGAGTATCAAGCGCAAATCATTCAAGCAAACAAGGACTTAAAGTTGAAACGTATATTACGTCCTCAACACTCAGATAAAGTGGATCGCCTCGTGGTTTACGCCCCTATTGACGGTGTAGTAGATAAAGTGCACTTCAACTTCCGCTCCGCTGTGATACCGCCAGGTGAAAGCATCGCGGACATTGCACCGATCAATAACGCCCTTCACGGAGAGGCGAAGATCCCGCGTAAAGACATGGGTTTTGTAGAAATCGGACAAGCGGTCAAAGTGAAGATGGATACCTACAACTTTGCCAAATACGGATTTTTGGAAGGTCGAATTGCATCGATCAGCCGTTCTTCTTATGAAGAAGAAGACGCTGAATTCTACCTCGCGGAAATCCAAATCAGTCAAAACTATCTAGAGCGCGGAGGCACACAATACAAGCTGTCCCCTTATATGGAGTTTACCGCAGACGTGAAAACAGGTTCACGCCGGGTGATCGAATACGCAGCGAAGCCGGTTATGTCGGCTATCGAAGACGCATTCGATGAGAGGTGATGGATGAGTAGCAAACCTTCTTACAATATTTCCGTTCCTGTTATGCGCCTAAGCATCGCTTTCAGCTTGATGCTGGCTGCCCTCGCCTTTTATTTGTATATCTCTTGGGAAAAAGTGGATTCAGTCGAGAAAGTGCAAAACGCGCCTCTTTTGGTTCAAGCTCAACAGCTCAACCAAACTATCGAGTTTGATATTCAAACGCTTCAACGCTGTTTAAGCGCACGTTATTGCAGTACAACAGAGCTTGATTTTGAGGTTCTGAAAGACGAAATTGACCAATTTAAGTCGCTCGCGTCACTCAACAAAACCGAGTTTAGCTTGGTGGGCGCGACCGAATACACGCAGCTTGAACTGGCAATCAATCGCTTCTCAGACAGCCAAAAAACACGCGACGATGTGTTGGCACTGTACCTCTCGCTCACCAATAACTACCTACAAATGGACGACAACTACAGGACCATATTTAACAACCATGCGAGCGACCTAATGATGGAGAAAAACGAGTTCTTCATTTGGTTGTTTGTGGTCGTTGTCGTACTGGTTGGTATCGCAGTGCTATCGAACTTGGTGGCAATCCTTAAACTGAAAAAATCCAGCTCGAATGAGCGTGACATTGACCAAGAATTCGATGAGCTTTATCAAGAACTCAAACAACTGGATTTACAAAGGTTGGAAGAGTTGCTGAATGAAGTGAGCATCAATCCGAAGCAGCGTCAGATCTACTCACACCTAAAACTGATTTTCAGCAAACTCGAAGAGCAAAAACGCAATAACGATCTCTACAAGCAGCTCTATGCTCTGATTGGTTACGAGATTCGTGGCATCACCAACACCATTAACGGCGGCGTGCAATATCTAGTTCAAGAGACCGATGAGAGCGGAGTGTTGATGGCGCAAGATATAACCTCGGCTGCCAATACCCTGTCTGAATTGGCAGAGAACTACAACCGACTCATTTCACAAGGGACCGAGAGCAAATCGAAAGAGTTTTCACTGCTGAATGTACTGTCTGAATTGATGATTCACATCAGTTCAAAAGTGCAGCGCAATGAAGGTGAGCTAGACTGCTTTATCTCAGATAACTTACCAAACCGTGTTGAAGGACAATCCACCAGCTTATTCTGGGTGTTGTTCCTACAGCTATCAAATGCCATCCAACTCAAAGCCGACAAGAAACTGTTTGTCACCATTGAATCAGGTGCGGCGTCAGACATTGAAAATACCCGCCTGACCATCAATCTAAACTTCTTAACCACGCTGGATGTGCCGCTTGCCAAGCTCAATACCCTACACTGGAGCGACCATAAACAGCACACTGCAACCAAAGACGATTTGGCGAAAAGCGTGTTGAAAGATTATGGCTATTACGAGAGCCATTGGTATCAATCGGGCAATCAGGAACGTTTTCAAATTCAGCTCGATTTGAAAGCCAAAAGCTTCCACACCGAGAAAACTCGCTTCGACAATAAGCGCCTATTACTGTGTGCCAACTCTCAGCTGCGCATTGATGTGATGAACAAAATGTTAGTCAACTTGGGCTTAGAGATTACGCCAATTCGAACGCCGAACGAACTCTTCTCTGCGGCAAAAACCTTTGGCGAATACGATGCCATCATGCTGACCGACACGTTCGAGCCAAACAAGCTGCCCTCACTGAGCAAAACGGTGAAATCGCAACTGCGCAATCACCCGAACACGAAGTTGTTGCTTTCAGTCACTAGCACTCAGCAAGCACAAGAGAGTCATACCTTTGTCGACAAGATTCTGAACTCCCCTGCGATTCCGTATGAGTTCATCCCTAACCTGTTAGCAATCATGGAAGCGGAAGCCTCTGAAGATCAGATGGAGAACAGCTCATTCCTGATTGTGGAGGATGACCGTGTTCAACAGATTCTACTCAAACGTATTTTGAGCAAGCAAGAATACGAAGCCGACACCGTTGGCGATGGCGCAGACGCCGTTCAGCATTTCATGAATCAGCGCTCAGACATCATTTTTATGGACTGCATCATGCCGGGCATGGGCGGTATTGAAGCAACCAAACGCATTCGACAATACGAACAAGAGAGCGGACAACATCCTTGCACCATTATAGGTGCGACAGCATTGACCAGCAGTAATGAACACCAAGCTTGTATCGAAGCTGGAATGGATTATGTGATCAGCAAACCTTATAAAAACGACGAAATCATCAAGGTGATCAACAAGTATGTTGCGGTACAGAAACTTAACTAGCTGCGTATTGGCAGCGCTTACATTGAGCAATGCTCCTTCGGCAATGGCGACCACCTTGCTTGAGGCGGTCAAGCTCGGCTTGGAAAACAATTTATCTCTGCGCGCTAGTGACAAAGGCGTGGAGGAAAACGAATACAACATCGACATTAGCCGTTCTAAGTTTCTACCCTCTTTAAACGGTGCCGCTGATACTACATGGAATGAAAACGAGACCATCTTAACGGGAACACCGGATACGCGTTCAAGCTACAATTCAAACAGCTACAGCGTGTCTTTATCTCAATCGGTGTTTAACCTTGGCGACATCTTCAAATACGGCACCGCAAAGCTTGATTTCAACATTGAAGAAATCAAACACGAGAACAAAATCCAGAGCACCATTTCTGAAATCGCGACGCAATATTTCGAATACCTCAAAAACAACGCGCAAATCAAAGCCACCCAAGTAGAACTTAAATCGTCTGAAACACGTGAGCGCCAAATGCGTCGCAACGTGGAACTTGGCAACACTGCGGCGAGCGAGTTGTATGAGGTAATTGCTCAGAAAGAAGGCATTGCCAACCGCTTAAGAACCTTAGAGAAAGATCGACGCGTGATTTTGAACGGCTTAGAGATTCAAGTTCAATATCCAGTCACCCCATCGCAGGACATCTACGAAAGCGTGCCCTTGGCGGAAATCAGCGAATCCGAACAACGTGAGATCCTTGAACAAGCTTTGAAGCTCAATAACGACTTATTAGTCGCGAAGAAAACCGTAGAACGCAGCCGAAGAGGCTTGAAAGAAAGCGGTTCAAACTTTGTGCCGACCGTATCGCTCTCTGCCAGTTACCGTTATGACGATGCGAACAACTATGACC
Organism: Vibrio sp. 779(2023); assembly: GCF_033344285.1. Lineage (NCBI taxonomy): Bacteria > Pseudomonadati > Pseudomonadota > Gammaproteobacteria > Vibrionales > Vibrionaceae > Vibrio > Vibrio sp. 779(2023). The sequence continues at coordinate 530,777 of NZ_JAWPOM010000001.1, read as the reverse complement.
GAACCGACCCCACCGCAACAGGGGACAGTAACTCCACTAGCGTCGGTTTGAACTTGAATGTGCCGATTTTCTCCGGCGGTTCGGATTACTACGGTTATCAAAAATCGTCGACTGCCATCGAGCGAACCGAGCTGCTGTACCAAGATTCGTTGTTCACGACGCGCAATAGCGTTAACACCTCGGTACTCAACATTAACGACTTCTCCCGAGCTATTAGCAGTTACGAGAACATCATTCGTGCAAACTACGCCTCCTACAAAGGCATTCAACGCGCCTACCAGCTTGGTACGCGAACCATTACCGACTTACTGGCAGCGGAAAGTAAACTGTTCAGCGCGCTACGTGATTACGAGAGCGCGCGTTATGACTACATCATTGAATCGATCAATCTTGAGCAAATCAAAGGCATGCTGTCGGTGCAATCCATCGAAAGCATCATGCAGTTAATGAGCGATATCGAAGGCAGAAGCAATCAAGACTTAGTTCCAAAACACCTTCTCTCCAAACCATCGATTAAGAAAGGAGGTCGCAATGCAAACTGAGCATTTTTCCCAGAAGATTAACTTTGCTGACAAGTGTTACCTGACTTTCTCGACGGTCATCTCGACGCTGTTTGGTTTAGTGCTGCCCTTTTCGATACTGATTATTTTTGACCGAGTTTTACCTAACCAAGCCAAAGACACGCTGTTTCTTCTGTTTGCCATTATCTTGATCACTATCTTCCTCGACTATCACTTAAAGAATCAGGAAGAGAAGATTTCGTCGGTGATCATGAAGCAATTCGAAACCAACTTAACCAACAAGGTGTTTCAATCCATCTGTTTGGCTGAGATATCGAAGTTTCGTCGCCTAGAACCCGGTGAATACTTAGAGCGTATTGCCACCATTCCAGAGATTAAATCCTTCTTTGGCGGAGAATCTGTACGGGCATTGATCAACCTTGCCGTCAGCATACTGACCATTCTGATTATCGGTCTGATCAACATTTGGGCGGGAGTGACTATCTTGCTCGCCTCCATCATTTTGGCGGTGTTCGCACTCAGTCTTTCCAAGCAAAAAATCAACAGCTTAGAAAACAAATCCGACATCGAAGGCTTAACTACTTCTAAAATCATCGAGATCATCTCTAGCCCACTCGATATCAAAGCGCGCAATATGGAATATCGCGTTGAGAGCCTCATGACACAAATGGTGGAAGAGCGTGAAGTCGAGAACATCAAATACGAGCAAATCGAATCGAACTTCAGCCTTATCTTGTCGCTCATACAACAGCTCTCCATTGCTTGTGTGGTGGTAGTTTTGGCAACGGCAGTTATCAACATGCAATCTAGCCAAGGCATCATGGCTGCCATCATCATGCTTACCAACCGCTACTTCGCGCCATACCAGCAAGTAATGCGCACGGTGAGTCGATGGGAGTTGAACAAGCTTCATATTCAACGTATCGCCGAGCTGCTTGAACTTGCTGCATCTGTAGAACAACAAAATGACACGACAGAAGTCGAGCGCATCTCGGTGAAGTATTCGGAAAAGCAACGCATCGAGTTTGAACGTGGCCAGGCTTACTTGCTGACGGGGAAAAGCGGCGCAGGCAAAACCCATCTTGCCAATTGCGTTACGCGGCAAAACACCGACAACAAACTGGACATTAAGATCAACGAGACACCACTTGATGACGTCAATTACAACGTCTGGCGTAATAGCGTGCTCATGGTCGACAAAACCAGTTCGTTCGTCGAAGGCACCATCATCGACAACTTGACTTGCTTCCGCCCGAGCTTAAACAACACCGCATTTGCGCTTTGCGAAACCATGAACATCAAAGCACAAATCGATGCCCTTCCCGCTGGTTTTTACACCGAGCTTAAAGGACATTTACGCAACCCATTCTCGCGCCAAGTCGCTTATGCCCTGTTGTTGGTGCGTGCCTTGCTTGCAAACAAACGAGTGTTGATCTTCGACGACATCGACTGTGTTTATGATGACGACTTTGCTCGATTGGTTTTGACCAGCACCGCCTATCGCGCCAACGACAAAGTCCTCATCATCGTCAGCAATAAGATGGACAAACTCAATCATCGCCTCAAACGTGTCAAACTTACCGGAGGTGACCAATGAGTATTTTGGTTGATTTTAATAATGTCCCTCAACGCTTGTTGGACTTTGAGGCTCGCAGTTATGATGAGCGATACAATCAGTCACCTTTGATTCGTGGTTTAGCTTACACCCTCATTGCGCTTGAATGGGAAGGCACGCCTTCTATCCTCAGTGACGCTTTTATCCCTAAACCAAAAGACAGCGACAGTTTTATAGCCACCATTGAACGCCTTGGTTACCGTTGTGACGTCACCAAATTAAAAACGTTGGAGCACATCGAGGGGCACCCTCATCCTTGTTTTATCGAGATAGAAAACCTCACTGCGATTTTCTTGGGCACCAAAGACGGCAAACTGATCCTGTTTGATTACACCAATAACAACACCATTGAATACCCGCTCTGCAAAAAGCCATGTTTGTTGGTCTCGGTCAGCGAATACTCGCGCTTGTTTCGAGAGCCGCCACCTGAATCTCAAGACCGCAGTAACTGGATTAAATACGCGTTTTATCGCTACAACAATGAACTCAAGAGCCTAATTATCCTCAGCTTCGTGGTCAGTATTCTCGGCGCACTCCAGCCCTTTTTTATTATGAGTGTGTACAACTTCGCCTTAACCTCTAGCTCGCAAGCCACGCTTTATTGGCTGACGTTATTTGCTGTGATTGTTGGGTTCTCGGAATACTTTTTCAAGAAAATGCGGGTCAACATCATCGCCACATCAGGGAAGGATTTGGCGGTGCATATTTCTCAAAACGTAATATCCAAACTGTTGTGGCTTCCTTATTCGATGACATCTACCGCTGGTGTCTCTTCTCAGTTAGCACGTTTGAAAGACATCGACACTTTCCGCCGTTTGGTAACCGCAGAGTCAACCTTGAGCTACTTCGACATGCCGTTTGTTATCGTGTTCATTGTCGCGATTGCCATCATGTCAGGAACCGCAGCATTGGTCGTCATGGCGGGTTTGATTCTGATGTTGGTGTTCTGTGTTTATTCTCGTTACATCTACTCGCAAGCCACGTCCAAGAGCTCTCGCGCCAACGCCATGGTTTCTTACCAATGGAATGAGATTCTTCGTGGTATAAAAACCATCCAAGGCTTGCCATTATTGCGTGTTATCCAGTCCCGCTTTAGCGCATCGCATTTACAAAGCACCAACGATGCAGAACATGTTTCAGTGACTAATAGCAGGGTTCAGGCAGCAGGCGGGAGTTTGATTCAGGTTATTGGTACCGCAAGTATCGTCGCGGCCGTTATCGGCGTGATGGACGGCACCTCCGATGCAGGTGCAATGCTTGCTACCGTAATTTTAGTCTGGAAGGCGTTGGGGCCTATTATGGGCATCTACAACTCTATTTCTAAGTTCCAATCCATTAAGGCGTCTTCTGCGCAAATCAACAACCTTATGGCGATGAATGACGATAAGCTAACGTTAGAGAAAAGCCCCCCTATTCGCCTCTTTCAAGGTAGTATCGTCGGCTCTGGTGTGAGCCATCGTTATAGTGGTGCGGCAACAGGCTTAACTAATCTTGGTTTTAAAATTCCACCGGGCGCAAAAGTTGTGATTTGTGGACCAACAGGTTGCGGTAAAACGACGCTCATTTCTATTATCGCTGGGCTAGAGGAACGCTATCAAGGCTCAGTTTCGGTGGACGGTTATAACATCAAACAATTCAACAGTTACCGCTATCGAACCTCGATTAACTACATCCCGTTTAACCTGCATATTTTTGAAGGCTCCTTGGAGACTAACTTCATCTTGCATAATGGGTTAATCCCAACAGAAAAAATGCGTGAAATGGTGAGTTTCTTTGAGCTCGATACATGGTTGCCACAAGGCCTAGACACTCAATTGAGCGTTGATATCTGTAAAAGTTTACCAAATGGTATTCAACAAAGACTGCGGCTCGCATTAGGGCTAGGCAACTGCGAACAATCTTTGATTATCATTGACGAGCCATTTAATGGTGCAGAGCAAGAAAATTCCCACTACTTCAAGCGGTTATTTAGCGACAAACTACTCAATAAGACCGTTATTTTCTCAACGAATGATCCGGGCATGATCTCTACATCCAATATGAGCTTAGTCTTGGAGCCAGATGGCAACCTGAAGTATTTCGGGTTAACCGATAAGTACTTAAAAAGTCTAAGTTAAGTTCGGAATGTGGTGTGGTTCATCATTCATACTTGAGCACGGTCATAGACAAAAATGTAAACGATGAGACTATTTACTCTGTAAGCGCGTACACTAAGGAATCCGATGTATACATTTGTTGCAGACAAATTGGATGTGGTTTATTTATCAACGATACCAGAAAACTACCAGTTACAAGACTTCGACGTGCCTGAAGAAGAACTCGAAATTCGTGAAATTGTAGAGGTATGGTATGAGTGTGCGTTTCTTCCTGACTTTAACCTTCAACACATCGACATCGAAAACAAAACTGCTTTGGTCGAGACACAAGCGCAAGTCGTAAACAACTACACAAGTACGCTCGCTTTTTTACTCAAAAGTCGTACTTATCGCGCAGCACTTAACCGATTATTGAGTGTATGGAGATTGGAGGCAGCAGCTAAAGCACAGCTTGAGCTGCTGTTACTTACGGAAGAACAGAGTAGCAAGCCAGTAAATTAATCGGCTAGGATAAGGGGCTAAAAATCTTAAACCCAACCATCGAATCGGAGACGTTTCTGCACGCGTTCAACCGCCTCTATCTGCATCTGACGAACACGCTCGTTAGACACGTTTAATAACAGGCCTATTTCCGACAAGGTTTTCACTCTCTGGTCAAATAATCCGAATCGATGGATCAAGACTTTCTGCAACTTAATTGGCAAAGTTTTAATAATATTTTCAATAGCTTGAGTAAAGCACTGGTTTTCACAGTCTTGTTGTGGATCTGGCGTATACTCACTTTCACACAGTTCAAGAACAAATGGAACACGATGTAGGTCCGCAGTGGTCGATACATCAATAAAACCACTTAGAGCAACAAGTTCATCTATACGTTCTGCTTTCACCCCTGAGCAGCGTGAGAGTTCAGAAATAGACAACTCCTTGCTCTCACTTTTTGACGCATCGAGCTTTTTTAAAGCCAGGCTATTTATCTCTTTGCACACATGAGCAGGTAAACGTACCGTGCGGCCATTGTTCATTAATGCCGCTTCTATATTCTCGCGAATCCACCATACCGCATAAGTAGAAAAACGGTAGCCTGGCTCAGGATCGAACTTATCGACCGCTTTTATCAAACCAATGTTACCTTCTTCTATTAAATCGAGCAGAGTAAAGTTATTACCTGGCCGTTTGAGGTAACCTTTTGCGATTTTCACAACAAGTCGAAGATTAGACTCAATCAACATTTCGCGCGCTTCTTCATCACCAGCTCGATTAAGTTTGGCGTAATGCAACTCCTCTTCACGAGACAACAAATCAATCCCCACAATATCTTTGAGATAGTGAGCATAAGGGTCTTTCCCAACTGACAACGATTCTTTCATTGACAGTTCATCCGTGACAGCTCGGAACCTAGCAAAGCATTCGTTGTTCATTCCCCGTCCTTCTCAAGCCAACTTATTTCTTATCTTCTTTAATTGTTTTTGTACAACACCGTATGCATCATGCTTTATATGCATTACTTTACACTGAGTGTAGACAGGGGTTCTGATCTTTACCAAGAAATCGCTTATCACTTTAAAACAATTACTGCTTCTATGATAAAAACGTGAGCAGGTGGGGGTTATATATATGAAAGTGCGAATATTTGTACGCAAATTGGCCTCAAAGAAAACAACGCAACGTAATCGTCAACGCTTACCACGTTACTCTGACTAAACCTTTGAGGCTTGAGGATGGTTTGAAGTATCAGTTGAATTAGCGAGACCTAATTCACTTGACGAAGCGCAGGTTGAAGCTGACAGTCTGTTATAACTTGGAAAACTGCACGATTCTTTCCTTCAGACTTACCTTGATACATCAACTCGTCAGCATCTTGCAAGCTCACGATGTGGGTAAACTCAGGATAGTAAGCACAGCCCAAACTGATACTCAAATGAATTGCTTGTCCACCCAGTATAACAGGCTGATCGTAAACTGCTTTACAGAGCATATTGGCAAAATTGAGTGCTTCTCGCTCTGACAGAGACGACGTAACGAGTGCGAACTCTTCTCCTCCAATTCTCGCCAATGTCATTCGGTCATCAGTCATCGACTTAGCGGCTTCTGCGATGGCAACTATTGCTCGGTCTCCAGCAAGGTGGCCATATCGATCATTGATTGATTTAAAATCATCAATATCAAACACCATCACCGTTAAGTTTCGCTTCAAATGATTCAGTAGCGCCAATTGCTCAATAAGGTGTCTACGGTTGTATAGCTTTGTGAGAGAATCCGTCAACGTCATCTCCAGCAATTGCTGATTGGCAATCGTTAATTGCCTTGTCCGAAGAGCAACCATACGTTTGAGGGCAAAAATATGATAAAGCGTTGCAACCGCCATGATGAAAATGGCAATAGGGAAAAGATAAAGTGGATAAACCGTTTTCACCACACTCCAACGGGTGAGGATCCGCTCACGATCCGTATCGATGACTTTTTCAAACGCTCTTGATACCTCTAAAATGGAAGTTGCACTGTGCATTCCTGCTGCAATCCGAAGATCTTTACTATATAAGCTAATTGTCGGGACAAACATACCCGCTCCCGGCGTGGTTGCCATATAAAAGTTAGCAACTTGCAGGTCTGCAACGAAGTACAGCACCTTTTTATCGACGGCGGCTTGTATCATCGAATCATTGTTAATGTATTCTGCGATAGGTGCATTCGGGTAATTCGTCTGAACAAACTCAGACTCGTAACTTCCTTTAACAACGCCAATTGGCAGCGTCATTTCGCCAGTTAAAACACTCCTGATATCAACCGAAAGTACATCTTTATTTACGTACAATTTGGTTTGGATAGGCATTATGACTGCGCCAAAGTCCATATACTTCGCTCTTTCGGGCGAGTAGACAAGTCCTCCGTGAAAGTCAGCCTTACCCTCTTTTACGGCTTGTAAAGAAGCATCCCAATCCAAAAGGAGAAACTGAACGTCGATTTGGTTGTTCGCCGCGTACTCTTTCCAAAAGTCGATTAAAATACCTTTAGGTTCACCATCTGGGCTAAGGTAAGAGAACGGCTTCCACGCTTTGGAGTTAGCAACAATTAAAGAATGAGACTCTGACTTGTGTGCATGCGCCATCGGACAAATGGACAGCCACAGTAGTAATAAAGAAGCACACGCTTTTTTACATTTGCAACCATAAGTACCATAACTCGTCGATGACATACCTACTTCTCACCAGTCTTTTTAAACCATAATCTCGGCTGTTTGATTAGACTAAAGATATAGTAGAGTTGCATAATACAGGAAGTGACGCTTATTGATATGAATCTAACTTAGTAAGTTTTAGTACTTAATTGGTACTTTCAACGCTTGGTTCGCTGAAGCAGTTGAAGCAGTACATGATAAATTAGGAAAACTTATCTGGTACTAAAAAATTGAATATCATCAGTTTTGCAAACACCTAGTACCAATAAAAAAGCCCTATTCAAAATCCACCTTGGGGAGAACTTTGAATAGGGCTCTTTGCCTCTATGCTTCATTTTACGGCTGAAGCTACCTTTACCTTTTTTCGCTTTAACGACTCGTATTTGGAACAGCTGACTGGTAACAACCGCTTTTAACGCGTTGTCTTTGATTTCACCTCTGCCGAAGTCGGTCTCATGTTGTGAGCCACTCGGTTGAGGACTGATTTTACGCTTTGCCATAAATCCTCCTTAATGGTCGAACCAGATTGGACAATAATTATATAAATAAGTCAAATTTATAGATTTAGTTGAATTTTATGCTAAAAAACTTCACATCACCGTCATTTATTTGAAATTTAATCAAAAACATGCTGGTTAAATAGTGACTAAATACAAATATTTGTCCATAAAGCACTAATATATGTTGACTCTTCGTGGAATTAACCTAGACTCAAACACGGCTAGAAAGAAAGTTCTTTGTTTTCACATTTCGTTGGATTACTTGTAACCCGTCGTCCTGTGGTACGCAATAGCAATTTATTTTTCCACGCTATAAGCGCCGTTGAGGCGAAAGATTACATTATTTAGATATTTAGGAAATAGACATGTCTAACACAGCTACTGGCACAGTTAAGTGGTTCAACGAAACTAAAGGCTTCGGTTTCATTCAACAAGAAAACGGTCCTGACGTATTTGCTCACTTCTCTGCAATCACTGGTGACGGCTTCCGTACTCTAGTTGAAGGCCAGAAAGTAGAATTTGTTATCTCTCAAGGTCAAAAAGGCCCTCAAGCAGAGCAAATCAAAGTACTTTAATTCTTAAAGAATTTGATACGATAGCCAGCTTTTAAAGCTGGCTATTTTTTTGCCTAAAACTTATTTTGCCAACAAAACGATATAAATCTATGGCTCTTAAACCAACCATTTACAAATTTCGTATCGCCATTTCCGATATGAATAATGACTATTACGATTCTAAAAATCTAACTATCGCCCTTCACCCTTCTGAAAAGCCGCAACGAATGTTGGCTCGCATTCTAGCTTACTGTTTAAATGCTCAAAGCAATCTGGAGTTTACAAAAGGACTCTCTACGATTGAAGAGCCTGATTTATGGCATGTTGGCGATGATCAAAGCATTACTCACTGGATTGAAATTGGCGAACCAGAACCAGACAGAATTAAGAAAGCTTCTCGCCTAGCAAAGCATGTAAAAGTTTACACTTATAACACCAAAGCGGCTGTCTGGTGGGACAAAATGTCAGGAAAGTTCTCAATGCTTCCCGTCAACGTAGAGAGCTTTGACTATGACGCTATCGACTTGATTTGTCAGCACCTTGACCGAGGTACTAGCCTTTCTGTTATGATTACTGGCAGCTCAATTTTTGTTGATATCAATGATCAACATATCGAAGTAACGGTGAAGGAACTAAAAAACCATGACGTCTCTTAGTGAACTGAGTCAAGAGATGGGATTTGAAGAAATCCCCTTTGTTAAAGAACATAAAGCAGCAAAGCGACGTTGGTTAAAAGAACAGTCACAACTATTTACAAAAGTTTGTGAGAACAAACCCACAACAGCACCTACTCTTCACCTGCTTGGCCTTTTGACCAAATCACATATTGAAGCAAGTGCTAACTACGAGCAAAATGCTCACTCTACCCAGCGTATGCAGCAAGTTCTGACTGACTCCTTGGGTAATGAGCACGCGGATAAGTTTACTAACCAATCTGCTGAAGACCTAATCTTAGTCACCCACCTTTGGTTATACACGCAAGGCTATTTAAATATGGATTTCAGCTTGGCGCACGATCATGCCGAGCAGACTCAAAATACATTGCAGCACGAGCTTGTCATAAAACGCATGGACGTTGATGCATTCAGAACCGAACTCATGCAAAGTTTTTATCAAGGTAAAGAAGCCCGTCCGGCTTCAGCAAGTGGCTTTTGGGGTTGGTTTACACGTCTATTTTCCGCATAAAATACATGGTTTTATCCATTTCAAACAACTGATAGACTTCACGCTCAGTGCAACAAGCATCATGATTGCATTCTTAAAGGACAATTACCCAATGAACATCAAGGGATCATTATGAAGTTTATCCGTTGGATTTTAGGCAAGGTTATCTTATTGCTGAACGCGGTGTTCTCACCTCGTGGTATTAAGCGCACCGCAGAAGAACAGCAACGTATTGATGAAAAAGCGAAACAATACGCACTTTACCAATTTGAAGCCTGCCCTTTTTGCGTAAAGGTCCGCCGTGCAATGAAGCGTCAATCGGTGAACATTGAGCTACGTGATGCAAAAAATAACCCGACTCATCGAGCTGAACTAGAGCAAGGTGGTGGGCGAGTTAAAGTCCCTTGTCTTCGTATCGAAAAAGATGGCGAGACACAGTGGTTATACGAGTCATCTGACATCGTCGCTTACGTTGAAAAAGAATTTGCCTAAGTTCCCCCTATGAACATTGGCGGATGTAAAAGAGGCACCTAACGGTGCCTCTTTTCTATTTTTTCTAGCTAAATGTTGCCGTGCGAGCTTTCCTTATTCAGTCTTCTTGCTCAACTCCGAACTTAAACTCCACTAAGCAAATAACGGGTATGCAAGAACAACACAACGAAGATTACCACCCAACGTCTGCGTTATTCATCCACGATCAATGTTAGCTCTACGCGCCGATTGCAAGCTTTACCACTCGCTGTCGCATTGCTGCACTTCGGTACATACTCTCCGAAGCCTCTAGAAAACACTCGTTGACGTGGAATACTCGTCGCCAATAGTTGTTTTTCTACTTCACGAGCTCGCTTTTCAGATAGCGTGTCGTTGAAGCTTTCAGCTCCCGTACTATCCGCATGACCATCAATCACGACATCAACATCAGTTCTTCCCGCCAGATAGTGACCAATGTTTCGAATCCAGTCTTGAGATTGAGCAGATAACCTTGCTGAGCCCGTTTGAAAATGCACTTGCTCTTTCAAACGTATCATCAGGTGGCCACCACTGAGCGTCTCGTGAGGAATGTTATGCCTGCTCAGGAACATTTCCAGAGAGGTCACGTTTTGCGACTTTTTTACTGACGCCCTCGCCGTTTGATATGAACGAGAGGAAGAAGCCACATTGGATGCGCTCGGGTATCCCCACTCTGGGTGTCTCAGCTCAGTGTTTGATTTAGGAGCTGTATCTAAAATGTTCCCACCTGGGACCATATCTTGATCGAGGCTACTGCACCCGGCCAGAATGCCACAAACAATTAAAAACCAATGCTTCATACCATTACCAACGTAGAAAAACTCTTGTTCATTGTGTCGACAAAACACGCCGAATCTTTAGCGCTTTTGTCCACCGATTGGTTTGTCTATGCAGCGTTCATGCCACTGGAGTCAATGCAAAATCATCTCTCAAATAAAAAGCAACACTAAAATACCCTACCCTTGCAGCCCATACGTCAGGCAAAGTCTGTTACCAATGGTCTCACTTTATTGTTATTTAATGGTTTTAGTCACTATCGTTAACCGATAAACTAACGCAAATTTCTCATTTAGAGCACTACTATGTTAAAAACCATATCGAAAGGCTTTGCTGTTGTTGTTGCCGTAATGGCTTTGTCGGCATGCGATAGCGGCAAGAGTCAGCCTCAGCAAGGCAAACAATACGAAGTTTTGCCAGTATCCCTTGAAGAATATGATTTAGCTCCCCTGACTGAAGCATTCTCTTTAACTTGTGACCACTGCCGCTCAATGGAAGAGTTTGTCCCTCAAATTGAATCATTGACCGATCAAAGCGTTGAAAAAATGCATGTAACGTTCAATGAAAGTGCACAAGTGAGCGCCATCATCTTCTATACTGCCGTAATGCAGCTTGAATCAACACCAGATAAAGCGTTTATGGCGGATCTTTTTACTGCTGTGCAAATGGTTGCCGATGCAACAGCTGAAGAACGCCAAGTCGCTGTTGAGAAAGCCTTTGAGTCTCGCAACCTTATCAGCCCTTACCATTTAGATGAAGCACAGCAAAAAACGCTGTTTGAGTACATCACTAAGGCAGAAGCGATCACGACTCGCGGCCAAATTAACTCCGTTCCAGCCTTTATCGTGAACGGAAAGTATCAAGTGATTACTGGTGGTCATGACAGCGTTGAAGCCATGGCAGAAACCATCAAATTTTTGCTAAAACAACCTAAATAGACAAGGAGATTACGTGTCTAAATTTTTGTTTCCTCTTATTATTTTTATTTTGGCGGGCTTTTTCATTTACCGTACTTGGACAAACCATAAAGTAGCAGATGAAAACTTTGCCAAAGGCCAAGCATTCTTACTAGAAAATGCGAAAAAAGAAGGCGTTATCACAACAGAAAGTGGCCTTCAATACATGGTTCTTGAAAAAGGCGAAGGTGAGGTTCACCCAACTGCAACAAGTAAAGTAAAAGTACACTACCACGGCACCTTGATTGATGGCACGGTATTCGATAGCTCTGTTAATCGTGGTGAGCCTATTTCATTTGGTCTTAACCAAGTCATTAAAGGCTGGCAAGAAGGCCTACAATACATGGTAGAGGGTGAGAAAATCCGTCTATTCGTACCAAGCACGCTTGGCTATGGTAAGAGTGGCTCTGGCCCAATTCCACCAGCAAGTGTTTTGATCTTTGATGTTGAACTGCTAGAAATTCAATAAATCTAGAAAGCTTTGTCTTAAAGCCAAAGTATCAAAACCAAAAACGCCGCGAACCACGCGGCGTTTTGTGTTTTAAGAGAGGTTAAAAACCAATATAGTGATCCGAAAGCAATGCAATGAACAACGCCAAAAGATGATAGATAGAGAATTTAAACGTCTCCATCGCGGTATTTGGCTCTGGTGCATATTTTAGCTTCCATGCATGGTACATAAAGCCAGCATTGAGTAGTAGCGAGGCAAAAAGATACACCACGCCGACCATACCAACCAAAACCGGTAGAACACAAACCAAAGTCAATAGCACCGTATACAACAGAATAGAAGTTTTGGTGTACTCAATGCCGTGTGTCACTGGCAGCATGGGAATATCTACCTTGCGGTAATCCTCGACACGATGAATAGCGAGAGCCCAAAAATGTGGTGGCGTCCAGATAAAAATGATCATCACGAGCAGCCAAGCATTCGCATGTAATTGCCCTGTTACAGCAGTCCAACCGAGAAGAGGCGGCATCGCACCGGCAATCCCTGCGATGACGATATTTTGGGGCGTAGCACGTTTGAGGTACATTGTGTATACCATCGCATAGCCGAGCAAACTCATCAAAGTCAACCATGCCGTCAGCGGGTTGACCATCGCATAGAGAAGTACAAACCCTAAGACACCTAAAACTGTAGCGAAGGCTATCACCGATGATGGTTTAGTCTCACCCGATGGCAATGGTCGTTTGTGTGTGCGTGCCATTCTCGCATCAATTCGGCGGTCAATTAGATGATTAAACGCTGCCGCAGACCCGGCCATCAGACCAATCCCCGTTAGGCCAACTACCGCCTGCAACCAGGGGAAATCATCAACCGGGGCTAAGCTCATCCCTACTACTGCCGTCACCAACATTAACGCCACCACTTTAGGTTTCGTTAACTTCAAATAAACGGAACTTAGTCGCTTTCGCCCATTTAACGACAGCGCGATTTCTTTACTCATAGCGAACTCCTTTCGCGGTGTAATTCCAAGCCGTTTTACCCTGCCACAAGTAAAACTGGCTAACACAAACGAGACTCAACATAACAGCGGCACCAAGGTTGTGCGCCACCGCGACATAGATAGGAAGTTGAAATACTACGTTGCTTACACCCAGCATAATTTGGCACACCAGAGTGAATAACAACCACCCTCCGATTCTCTGTGAATGATGAGAATCTTGCCTCATAAGCCCAATACTATAAGCCAATACCACGGTGGCGGTAACAATAGCGCCTATACGATGAGTGACGTGTATAGTCATTCTTGCCGGATACTCCAAAACACCAAATTCATAATTCTCGAATCCAGTTTGCCAGAAAGAAAACGCTTCTTTCCATGAGAGATGGCTCATCCAGTCTCCCTCACAAATCGGCAGTGTGTTACACATCAGCGCTGCATAATTTGACGAAGTCCATCCTCCAAGGAGCACTTGCACCAAAACAACCAGAAAAACCAACAATGAAAAGCCTCTCAGAGAGCTAGAAGATGGAGAGAAATAGAGATTGTTTTGCGCTTTTAATTGGCAGTAAAAAATCGCCTGTAACGCCAATAAAACAAAACCACCGAGCAAGTGAAGCATCACGATGACGGGCATTAATTTAAGAGTAACTGTCCACATTCCCAAAAGTGCCTGCCCAATCACCAATACGCTGAGCAACATCGGAATGGTTGAATTTACACGCTCAGACCTCATTGATATCGCTGCCATCGCAAAAATAACTAAACCTAACGTTCCTGCAAAATAGCGATGAATCATCTCAAGCCATGCTTTCTCATGCTCTACTGCCCGCTCGGGGAAGTTCAGGTTAGCACGTATGACGTCTTCTTCTTGATGCGGCACAGAAAAGTGCCCATAACAACCAGGCCAATCCGGGCAACCTAACCCTGCATCTGAAAGGCGAGTATATGCCCCTAACATGATCACCACGAGAGTTAGCAGCAAACTGAATCTAACCAACTGAATTAATTTCATATGCACTTCCTCTAACCGACTCGTGACAGTTTTAAGAGCTTGCGTAAGTCCGCCAACATACCTTTATTCAATAGGACTAAGTCCTCATTTGGTTTCGGCGAGTAAGACATCACCAGTTGCCCAAGAGGATCAACGATCAACATTTGCCCAGGTTTCACTTTTGCGGTAACCAATTCATTCATTTGCATCGCTAACATCGATACTTCTATGGGATCTGAATGCTCAGTCTGCCAAACGACTGGCACTACTCGCTCTTGATACTTACCTAAAGCAACATGGCTTTGCTGAAGCAGGTAAAGCTGCTGTTTACACTGTTCAGTGCATTCGTTAGGCAATACATAAGCGAGTTGCCAACCATGGTCTTTGAGAGGTGACTCTTGACCAAGTTGCTCTAACGTCGTGTATGGTTCGACTAACTCGCCTCTATTGGTCACTCCGCTTTGATACCACCCTTGTGTGAGAATGACTTTTGCAATGACAGCGGGAAGCGCGAACGTACAAACCAGCGCAATCAACATTAGTCGTCCTTTGGTTACTTTAGATGTCATGCTTCACCTCCATGTGACGCAACTTTTTTTGCCAACGAACAAAAACAATTAAAGTCAGTAATAAGAAAACACCTGCCATCGAAAACCATTGAATCGAATAGCCAAAATGTTTGGCACTATTGAGTGGCAATGGATTCCAAGGAAAGTCATAGGGCCAACGAGTTAAATTGTCTGGCTGCAAGACTGCGGGCATAAGTTCAATATTCAGTAGCTGATTCAATTGCGCGATGTTTAGGTTTTGCACGCGAATAACATCGCCAACTTCCGGCATTAACTCTGAACTCAGTGGATTAGTAGATTTTCGGTACAGGCGTCCTGTGATGAAAGTCGAATTATCGAGTTTGGTGACCGTTGGTAACATTGAGCGTTCTGCTCTTCCCTCGACAAAACCAAGCTCCAATAACGCATAGGCACTAGGCTCATCGATCGTCAATACAATCTGAAATGCTAAATATCCCACACTGCCTTGATGCGTTTGGTTGTCTAACAAAATTACGGGAAACGCCTGAGGAACAACATTAACTTCCACTTTTTTCCCGAGGATACTTTCCTCTCGCCAGTCATTGTCTTCAAGAACGACGCTTAGTGCTTGGTACGCACTATCCGCACGCGCGAGAATGGCTTGTTCCAATGCTTGTTTTTCTTGCCCTCTCTCAAACTGCCAAAAACCCAGTTTGACCAAAAGAGAAAACACAACCACAGTTAAACCAACTGCAACCCAAAACCGTTTCGATAGCCATAATTGTCTTGATAACAACAATGATGAAACCGGAGGTGCCATGTCCACCGTATTTCTATTCAAACTGACGCTTGTCCTTTTGCTGCTTTTCATTATCTTCAACCTCGCAAAAGCGCTTATCGAAATGGTTCGTGAAGACCCAGATAATCCTGAAAAAAGAGACAAACCCATGAGTCATTACTTAGGCCGTCGAGTCATGTTCTCCGCTTTGGTGGTCATCCTTCTGCTTATTGCGCTCAGCTCGGGTTGGCTAGCGCCAAACCCACGCCCTTATTAGTCGGACCAAGAGTTCACAATGACCCTAAAGTACGTAAACAAACACAAACAGACATAACCAAACCACATCCACGAAATGCCAATACCAGCTGCCCGCTTGAAAGGCAAAATGGTTCTTTGGCGAAAAGTGATCTTTAGCGATTCTGAACAGCAGCACGATTAAGAAGATAGTCCCAAGACAAACGTGTAAACCGTGGAATCCCGTCAACATGAAGAACGTGTTACCGTAAATACCGGACTGCAACGTGAGCCCTATGTCTTGATAAGCATGAACATACTCAACCGCTTGGTAATATAGGAAAAAGCCAGCAAGTACGATGGTTATCTCTAACCAAACAATCAGTGCCGTTCTTTTGTCTTGTTCAAGGCTTATATGCGCCATATGTAGCGTAATAGACGACAATAGCAGCAAGATAGTGTTGGTAAGGGGTATGCCCTGCCACGGCATAGCTTGTGTTGTTTCTCCTCCCGGCGTCAGTGTGAGTGGCCACATCGCTTCGAAGGTTGGCCACAGGACTTCGTTAGTCATGAAGTTATTATCTGCCCCACCTAACCAAGGCACAGAAATCATTCTGGCGTAGAACAAGGCACCAAAAAAGGCACCAAAAAACATCACTTCAGAAAAGATAAACCAGCTCATTCCTTGGCGAAAAGAACGAGTAATTTGCGCGCTGTATTTTCCACTCAGTGATTCAGTAATCACATTACTAAACCAACCAGCCAACATGTAAAGCAAGAACAAGAAGCCCACCGCTAGCACAATGCCACCAATGGTTCCCACTGCACCGTCACTTTGTGTCCCCTGGACGGTCATGCCTGCGCCAACAGCAACCAAAAACAGAGCAAATGCACCGATGATCGGCCAGCTACTTTGAGCGGGAACATAATATGTTCCTGGCTTGTTACTCATAATTTCTCTCCTTACTGACCAACCTTGGTCTGTATCTCTCTCCCTGAGTGGCTAAGAGCCTGTAGGAGGGGGAAGTTTATAGAGTGTGTAAGACAGCGTTAACGTGTGTATAGACTCCGGCAAGTCCGGTTCGATATAAAAAATCAACGGCATTTGAGCTTGCTGTTTACCATCCAGAGGCTGCTGGTTAAAGCAAAAACACTCAATCTTATTGAAGTAAGCAGCTCCAGTCCCGGGAGAAACAGAAGGAACGGCTTGCCCCACCAACTTCTGCCCGCTTTCATTAAATGCAAGGTATTCGGTTTGTACGACTTCACCTGGGTGAACATCCATCGAAATCACTTTGGGTCTAAACTCCCAAGGCATATCTGGGCTGACATGCGCCATAAACTCCACGCGAACAGTTCTGCTCATGTCCGGTTGCATACCTGTCGGTTGAATGGCGGCTACTTCACTTGTCTTTCCATTGATTCCCAGTGCGTCGCACATCACGTCATAAAGTGGGACCAGTGCATAGCCGAAGCCAAACATTAACAGGGTCGCCAAAAGCAACTTCACTGTGAGCTTCTTGTTTGATGGATTCGGTTTCATGTCACTCACCCCACTCTTTGCTAGTCAATCTTAGGCGGTGTAGTAAACGTATGATGCGGCGCAGGGCTTGGTACTGTCCACTCTAAGCCCTCCGCACGTTCCCACGGTTTTGCAGAAGCCTTTTCCCCGCTACGAATACACTTGATCACCAACCATAAGAAGATCAGTTGTGACAACCCGAATGCAAACCCACCAATTGATACTATTTGATTAACATCAGCAAACTGAATGGCGTAATCCGGTATGCGTCTTGGCATGCCCGCTAAGCCTAGGAAGTGCATTGGGAAAAACAGGACATTGACGGAAATAATTGAGCACCAGAAATGCCATAAACTCAGCTTGTGGTCGTACATATTGCCCGTCCACTTAGGTAGCCAGTAGTATGCCGCTGCCATGATCGAGAATACCGCACCAGATACCAACACATAATGGAAATGGGCAACCACGAAGTAAGTGTCATGATATTGGAAATCCGCCGGCACAATCGCCAACATCAGTCCCGAGAAGCCGCCAATAGTAAAAAGCACAATAAAGGCAATGGCAAACAACATTGGCGTTTCAAATGTCAGAGCTCCACGCCACATTGTGGCAACCCAGTTAAAGACTTTAACCCCCGTTGGTACCGCAATCAGCATAGTGCAATACATAAAGAAGAGCTCAGCAAAAACTGGCATCCCCGTGGTAAACATGTGGTGCGCCCACACAAGGAAAGATAACAATGCAATGCTGCACGTCGCGTAAACCATCGAATGATAACCAAACAGCTTCTTACCACTGAAAGCAGGCAGAATGGCGGAGATGATTCCAAACGACGGTAAAATCATGATGTACACTTCTGGGTGACCAAAGAACCAAAAGATGTGTTGGAACATTACCGGGTCACCACCACCAGCTGCGTCAAAGAAGCTAGTCCCGAAATATTTGTCAGTAAGAACCATGGTCACCGCACCCGCTAATACCGGCATAACCGCGATTAGCAAGAAAGCGGTAATTAACCAAGTCCAAACAAACATTGGTAACTTGAACCAAGTCATTCCCGGAGCTCGCATATTTACGATCGTCACGATAACGTTGATCGCGCCCATAATGGAGCTAATACCCATGATATGAACAGAGAATACAAACAGCGCAGTGCTATCCGGGCCATAAGTCGTGGACAGCGGAGCATAAAACGTCCAACCAAAATCAGGACCGCCGCCAGGTAAAAACAACGAGCTCAACAAAATAAGAAATGCAAAAGGTAAGATCCAAAAGCTCAAGTTGTTCATGCGCGGCAGCGCCATATCTGGAGCGCCGATCATCATCGGGATCATCCAGTTAGCAAGACCCGTAAATGCTGGCATCACCGCACCAAATACCATTACTAAACCGTGTACCGTGGTCATTTGATTAAAAAACTGCGGATCGACTAGCTGTAGCCCTGGCTGGAACAGTTCGGCACGAATGATCATAGCCATCGCACCACCTGTTAGAAACATCGCAAAGCTAAACCAAAGGTAGAGGGTGCCTATGTCTTTATGGCTTGTAGAATACAACCAACGAGTGATGCCCTGGGGTGCATGATGCTCGTGACCATCATCAATCGCAATGGTACTGTTCGCACTGGCTTCTGCTGGCACAGACTTCACTGCCTTATCTATTGGCTTACTCATATTTCCTCCTTAGCACTGCCTTGTGCCTTAAAGGCATTCACATCGGATGCTTGCACTGTATCGCCAGTATCGTTGCCCCATGCATTTCGTTGATATGTGATAACCGCGCCAATTTCTTTGTCACTTAACTGATTAGAAAAAGCCTGCATTGCGGTGCCCGGGCGACCGTTGACAATAATATCTATGTGCTCTGTAACATCTCCGGTTGCAATAGGACTGCCTTTAATCGCGGGAAATGCACCCGGAATCCCCTCACCATTTGCCTGATGACAGACAGCGCAGCGCGCCGTGTATATAGACTCGCCTTGCGACATCAATTCATCCATAGATAAGTCTTGAGAGAGCGCTTCTTGTGCCGCCGCTTTTTGAAGTGCGAGTTCTTCCTTCTTACTCGCTAGCCATTCATCGAACTTCTCTTCTTCCATCGCATGCACCACCACTGGCATAAATCCGTGTGCACGACCACATAGCTCCGCACACTGACCGCGATATACGCCTGGCTCATCAATTCTTGTCCATGCTTCATTAATAAAACCTGGAATGGTGTCTTTCTTGACGGCAAAGTCCGGTACCCACCAAGAGTGAATGACATCATCAGAAGTCATCAAAAAACGCACTTTGCGATTCACAGGCAACACCAAAGGGTTGTCTACTTCCAGTAAGTAATGTGCGCCTTTAGCTTCGATTCCATCAATTTGTTTTTGGCTGGTGGCAAGCAAACTAAAAAACGCAACATCTTCGCCAAAATAGCTGTAATGCCATTTCCATTGCGAGCCTGTGATCTTGACCGTGATATCCGATTGGCTTGTGTCTTCCATTGCTACTAGAGTTTTTGTTGCGGGAATCGCCATAGCGACAAGAATGATGATGGGTATGACCGTCCAAATAATTTCCACTTTTGTGCTTTCATGGAAATGTGCGGCAACTGCTCCTTTTGACTTGCGATGACGGAAGATGGAATAGAACATCACACCAAAAACAATCAAAGCAATTACACAGCAGATATAGAAAATCAGCATATGTAATTCATACACTTGCCCACTTATCTCTGTGACCCCTTTTGTCATGTTGTAGTCATTTTCCTTTGACCAACCAAAAGAGGAAAATGTGATTAAAATCACATTCAGTGATAAGGCTAGAGTAGTCGTTAATCTTTTCAAAAGATCTCTCCTCTGCTCAGCCGCTACGCCTACGCGAGCTTCCTTGCGTCCCGATGCAAATATCGAACAACTTTACGAAAAATCACAAAAACTACGATTTCGACACAGTTTGTTATATTTATGTTAAAAGGCTAGTTATAGTTCCAAGGTTCTTCAAGAAATTAAATATGATTAAATTTTGTTCGGATAAGAAAAATTAATTCGGTTTATCGATTGCCCTCTTTGAAATGTAATTGAGAACCATTTACATTGATTTAAAAGAAAACATTGAGATACTTACCAAACGAAGTGTCCAAGAAAGTAGGCTCCCCCTACTAAGGAATGACTGATATGACAGCACTAATTACGCAATGGCTAGAACGAGACCCTGATCCTAAGACTCGTGAAGAGCTACAACACCTCGTCGATACGAACAATGAACAAGAACTTACTGATCGCTTTGGCTCACGCCTTGCCTTTGGTACTGCAGGCTTACGTGGCAAAGTGGGCGCAGGTCCAAACCGAATGAACCGCTTGGTGATTCAAGAGACCGCCACTGGTTTAGGGCACTATTTACTTGAGCAAGTCAAAGATGCCGCGAGTCGTGGTGTCGTTATTGGCTACGACGGTCGTCCCGATTCAAAACAATTCGCGCATGATACCGCATCCGTACTGACGGCCCTTGGTATCAAGGTTTACCTAACGTATGACGTTGCAGCAACCCCAATTGTTGCGTTTGGTGTCCGTACATTGAATGCTGCGGCCGCTGTTGTTGTTACTGCCAGCCACAATCCACCAGAATACAATGGCTTCAAAGTATATTGGGAAAATGGCGCACAGATTATTCCTCCACACGACTCTGGAATCGCAGTGAAAATTGATGACGCAACAACGAAGCCATTACCTTTAATGTCTCTCGATGATGCAAAACAGCACGGTTTGTTAGTTTGGTTGGAAGACGACTACTACCAAACTTACCGTAAGACAATGAATGAAAACGCGCTGCTTACTCCTGACAACAATACCGATATATCTATTGCTTACACCGCAATGCATGGCGTTGGCGCGAATATGGCGGAAACGCTACTTGCCGACGCAGGCTTCCAAAAAGTGGCAAGTGTTAAGGAACAACGCGAACCTGATGGAAGCTTCCCAACCGTCAACTTCCCAAACCCTGAAGAAGCCGGTGCAATGGATATGGTAATGGCATTAGGTAAGTCCGTAGATGCCGATATCGCTTGCGCGAACGACCCAGATGCGGACCGTTTTGCCGTGGCAGTTAAACGCCTAGATGGCGAGTATCAAATGCTAACAGGTGATCAGGTGGGCTCACTGTTTGGCGATTACTTGCTGGAGCAGCAACCTAACGCTTTGGTTGGCAACACCATCGTATCCTCAAGAATGCTGAGCAGCATCGCTAAGGCGCATGGCGCACAATACTATCAAACATTAACTGGCTTTAAATGGCTTACTAACGTTGCCATGGAACAAGAGACAGAAACCAACCCATTCTTGTTTGCTTATGAGGAAGCGCTCGGTTATACCGTGGGTAACAAGGTGTGGGATAAAGATGGTTTATCTGCAATCGTCGCGTTTTCACAGCTAACAGGCAAGCTTAAAGCGCAAGGCAAAACACTGTGGGATAAACTGGAAGAGCTGTACCGCGAGCACGGTTTCTACTTCAACGCACAACGCAGCATCGCTCTCGACCCGAACTCTCCACCAATCGGCGACAAACTCCGAGCAAATCCACCAACAGAGATTGCTGGTAAAAAAGTTGCAGTAACCGAAGATCTTAAAACATCGGTTCGCATGTTTGACGACGGCTCTGAAGAATCCATTGACTTACCAGCAAGTGACGTATTGATTTATCACCTAGAAGATCAATCTCGCGTGATTGTTCGTCCTTCTGGTACTGAGCCAAAACTAAAATGTTACTACGAAGTCATCAACCTCTTCCCTGCGGATATGAGCTATGAACAAGCACAGCAAGCAGCAGAAGCGAAGATGAACGAACTTATCGACGCGCACCAGCAAAGTTTGTAAGTCAAAGAGAAACATAGATATTTGATACAACAAGAGGCGCAAATTCGCGCCTCATTTTTTGATTTTAACGAGAACAAGTCAAGCTAACCCGTGCTTTCCCTAGCCTACAATTTCCTTTTGTAGAAAGTACTTGTGGATGCTCTCTGCAGGATAGCCTGAGTACTGCCCCACTTTCTCAAAACCCAATTTGAGATAGAACTCAAGAGCTTGAAAGCTGTAGGTATCCAAATAAACATGGGTAACCCCATGAGGCTTTACTTTTTGTTCTAGCATCGACATTAATTGGCTACCGAGACCAGAGGTTCGACTTTCAGCGTCTACCCACAAAAACTCAACAAATACCGTATTTTTAAACATTTCGCCAGTCAAGCCACCCATGATCTTGCCATTCTCATCTTTTGCGAAACAGCCTACAGCATGCACTTCCCCTCCAGGTAAATGCAGTCGGTTATAAGATCGAATACCTTCACGAACAAAATCAAGGTCTGTTTGATCTGGATTTAAACAAAATTCAAGCTTCATATATCCTCTCCTTAGGAAACACCAATATCCTAAAACAAAAAGCCAGCAATTGCTGGCTTTCTGATGGAATATGATAACTTTACAAGGCGAAACTACTCAGCATCCACAACGCCAGAATAACAAACACTAACCCCATTAGTTTATGTTGATACGTGCGGAATTTTTCGTTCTCGAGCAGCCCTTTGCCCAATGTGCCTGCTAACCCAACAAGTAATAAATTGAATGACAAGCCAAGAACGTTCAACAATAACCCTAGCGCTAGCATCTGCTCACCAGAAGATGCCGTGATATTGCTTGAGACAAACTGCGGCAAAAACATCACAAAAAAGACCAAGGCTTTAGGGTTGAGCAAATTACTCATCAAAGCACGTTGATAATAAGTTGATGCCATTTTGTTTTGACCATCAAGCTCTGGAGCCGAAGATGCCTCAGCTCGTAAGCAGTCCCAACCCATTTTTAACAAGTAAGCGCCACCTAGTAGATGAAGGACTTTAAGGGCTATTGGGCTCATGGCAATCAGGGTAGATACACCCATTGCTGCAAGCAAAGTAAGAATAACACCAGACGTCGCATTGCCTAAGCTAGCAAACAGACCGACCTTCTTACCGTAACTCATACTAGAGCTCGCTATCAGCAACATATCGGGCCCTGGTAACAGCAACAAAGCCACTACTGCGGTGAGATAAACAGGAAGTACAGATAAATCAATCATGATGGAACCGCTTTTCTACAACAAGGCGGCGAATGTTATACCAACAAAATGACATCATCCAGCCCAAAATAGCCAAGATAATTCAAAAAATAAAAATCATAGTTTGCCCATATGAAAAATAGCAATCAATTCGCCTGTTTATCAAAATCGAATAGCAATTTTGTACAAAAATAAGCACGATGGATCCGTTACACTTCTAAAATGATTTTCTTGAGCAGACCGGATAAAGATGAAAGAAAAGAATAAGGAAATCGCTACCTTCAAGATAGCTCAAGAGCTCGGAGGTTTAGAGCTTCTCGATGCAAAGTATGAGAAGCAGAATTTTTCACGCCATAGCCACGAAGGTTACACTATTGGTGTCATCGAAAAAGGGGCACAACAATTTTTTAGGACGGGCGGGAATCATATCGCGCCACAGGACAGCATCATCCTTGTTAATGCAGATGAAGTACACAACGGGCATTCAGCCTCGGAAGGCGGCTGGGAATACAAAGCAATGTACCCCGTACCTCAGCAGTTTCAAACTTTAGGACAAGAGCTTGGCTCACCAAATGTAGCTCTGCCCTATTTCCCTCAACCTGTGGTTTACGATCCTGAACTGGCTAGTCAGTTACGATTGGTATTTGAAACACTAGAAAAATCAGACAACCGTTTATTGAGAGAAACTTTGGTTTACGGCACGTTGATCAAGCTAGCCAGTAAACACAGCACTCATCGGGCACCACTGAAAGAGTCAACCAGAGCTCAGCGACAAGTGCAGCTCGTCAGAGAATTTTTGGAAGACTTTCCACAAACGGACGTCTCACTAGAAGAACTCGCGAAACTGTCTGGATTAAGCCCTTTTCATCTGCTGAGAGAGTTTCAAAAGCAATTTGGCTTTCCGCCTCATGCCTATCAAATTCAGCAACGTTTACGTATGGCGAAGAAGCTACTAAAAATGGGACAAAAAATTTCAGACGTGGCACAAGAATGCGGCTTCCATGATCAAAGCCATCTGCATCGACACTTTAAAAAAGCCATGGGCGTCACTCCAGGCCAATACGTCCGTCATAGCTAAAGCAGCAATATTGTACAAGGCGTTATGCGACTACCGAGCTATCTTGGTAATCTGATTTAGGAATAAATAAGAAGAAACTATGGACCACACTTTGCCGTTACAAAAAGAATCAAAAGCCACGCTATTTTGGCAAGGTACACTTGCGATGATGCCTCTGAGTATCGCAGTGCTCCCTTGGGGCTTACTCGCAGGCTCATTCGCAATTGATACTGGGCTTCACCCTTTGGAAGGGCAAGCACTATCCGCCATTTTGTTCGCAGGTTCTGCACAGCTCGTCGCGATGGGAATGATTAAAACGGGAGCAGGTCTAGTGACCATGTTACTGACAACGCTTTTTATCACCTCTCGACACTTCCTCTACAGTGTATCGATGCGCAGTAAAATTGCACCGCTCCCTCTAAAATGGCGATTATCACTCGGCTTCTTACTTACTGACGAGCTGTTTGCGATTGTAGGCCACCATTCCGATAAACAGTTTAATCGCTGGTATGCACTTGGGGCTGGTCTGAGTTTTTACCTGTTTTGGAATGTCGCGACATTGACGGGCATTATTGCGGGAAGTCTAATCCCTGAACTGAACGAAATGGGTTTGGAATTTGCTGTAGCCGCAACTTTTATCGCGATAGTAGTACCCACCATTAAAAATGCAGCAGTGCTCGCGAGTGTTATTGTGGCTTTGGTGAGCTCAGTTGCCCTAACCTATTATCAAATTGAGGGAAGTTTGATGATTTCAAGCATTTTAGCCATGCTTACTGGTTACTTTGTGGAACAAGTAAAGGAGAAACGCTAATGATCATGTTGGCTATTTTGCTGATGACGGTACTTGTTTTCACCAGCCGCTACTTGTTTTTAGAACCCAAGCTACCATTGCGATTAGGGACGCGCACTCAAAAAGTACTCAATTACGCTAGCCCCGCAGTACTGACTGCGATCTGGGCACCTATCGTTTTCATTCCCGATGGGGAGCTCAGCGTCAATGTGCAAAACCCATTTTTACTGGCTGCCGTACTGGCTGCTTTAATCGCGTATTTTACTAAAAATGTTCTTTTAACGACGGTTATCAGTATGGTGGTATTTCTCGTTCTACGAATTTGGCTTTAATCCGCCAACCACTCAATCTCCAACAAGGTGACATCGCCACACTTTAATCGACCAAGGAAGATGTCACCTTCATGTACCTCACCAACGCCCTTTGGTGTACCAGTCATCACTACATCGCCATCTTGAAGTGTTGTGTAACTGGTTAATTCATCCAGGATAGTTAGCGGCGGGTAGAGCATTTGGTTAACGTGACCTTTTTGTACACGAACACAGTTAATTAAGAGCTCAAGGTTAAGATCATTGATATCAATGTTATCCAAAGAGACAAACCGACTAAACACAGCAGAGCCATCAAATGCCTTAGCACGCTCCCACGGCAACCCCTGATTTTTAAGCGAGGATTGCAAACCACGCTTGGTCAGATCCAATCCCAAACCAACCGCTGAATAACGTCCATCCTTGATCAAAAAGCAGATTTCAGCCTCATAATGAAGGGGCTCTTGATGGAATGAACGCAGAGTTGTTGATACGGAAGTTGCGGGTTTATTAAATACCACCATTTGCTCAGGCATTGCATTATTAAGCTCATGAATATGTTCAACGTAATTTCGTCCAACACAAAGCACTTTACCCACTTCTACTTTCTTTTCTTCAACTTGAATAACACTCATCATTCTTCCCTGCAAAACAAAAATCCCATCATAATCTAACCTATTGACTTAACGACACTAAATAGCAACCTCTAGTGTAAAAAATAAGACATTCACCCCGTTTTGAGTTTTGTATCATCTAATTGAAACAGCAAAGTATTTGTAAAACAAATAGACAAAAAAGCCAGCACGAGGCTGGCTTTAGATCAATGAGCTTGAATAATAGTTCTCGCTAAACCCTATTATAGGTAGTAACGAGCACCTAACGCCCATTTGTCATCAGTTTCACGACCATTGTCGTCATTTAGGTCAAATTGGTAACCCGCGTAACCAACAAATTTAGGCGTGAAGTTGTATTCTGCTTGTAGTGCCATTTCTTCACGAGCAGTTTCTGTTTTAGAGCTCTTAAACTCTTTACCTTCCACCATCTCATAGTTAACACTCAAGTTTAGGCTGTTTGCTAGAGCGTATGCGATGATCGCTTCGTACGCATCACTTTCTTCTAAACGGTCGCCTTTTGCACTGAAGTTCATGTTTTCGTTTGAACCATAAACCGCAGCAAGGAATAGGCCTTGGCCGTACGCACCGTAAGATGCTGATACAACGTGTGATTCCGCCGTGTGCTTACCTGCATATGCAGGGTGCTGGAAATCACCGCCATTGTAAGAGTAACCGATTTTAGCGCCCATGATTGAGTAAGAAAGCGCAGCTTGCACACGGTCATCGTATTTAGCACCGCCAGTTATAACTCCAGCATCGTTGCGTGTGTAATCATCGTTTGCACCCTGCCAACCAAGACCAAAGTTGATCACACCCGCTTCACCCAACTCGATGGCATTACGGTAAGAAAGCATTTTATCCGCACGGCCAGTGCCAAGGTTTCCATGATCGTCATAGATGAAGTCGTTGGCAAACGCGATTGGCATATCTGCAATACCTGCGACATCGTAGTAAGGTGACCATTGCGTACCACCTACTGCACGACCATAAACCTCATGCGTTATACCTAAGTAACCTAGACGAGTTTTAAACGACTCTTCACCACCGTCTAAGTAGTTTAGCGCCCATTCACCACGTGCGTCTGCGGTGAAGCCATTACCCAAATCCTGTGTCGCAGAGATATTGATACGAGGAGAGTTAGTACCCACATCCGTGTCACCTTGCTCTGATCCATTTAAATTAACAGAAACGTGGCCGCCCATCGAAAATGTTGTGCCATCGTTATTATATAGTTCCACTGCAACTGCTTGAGTACCGAAGGTTGCTGCCGCGATTGCCGCTGCTAATAATTTTTTATTCATTTCTAAATCCATTACTTATTAGTTGGTTAGTCAGTTTTAGACCCGGCTTTGGTTCACTTTCGTAAAAACGAAATGATGAACAAAGAGAGGAATACAAAGGCTATCCGAGGCATCGTTTCCACCAGATTACTTTTACCTTTGTGTAACAACTGCCGACACTTTATTTGATTAGTTCCTGACAACCGAGTGAAAAGATCTCAGACAAAACCTAAAAAGCAATCGTTTACTTAGTCTTCAAGAAATCGAGAAATAAAAACCTTACAATAAGAAATGCTTTAGAGAGAGTTAGCTCACAAATAGCTGATGATTCGCTATTTTTAGGCCAAACTTCCCTGCCAAATTGAAATGTTTACTTACATTTAGGGTCAAGAAGCAATTCAGGAACTTTTTGAAAAAAACACAGTCTTTAACGGAGAGGAAAAAACCTCAAAAAAGATAAACCTTTCTTTTTATAAGTGGTATGAGAAGGGGAACTTATTCTTTCCAGCAATAAAAGTGCAATCAAATCATAACTTAACAGAAATCTATCTTTCATTTTCAGCCTTTACCTTAGCGTCATCAACACATCGGGCAAGAAAGCCCATCGATTACAACTAGGGTAATAAGAAAATGAAAAAGGCAGCACTAACTACTGCAATTCTTACAGCATTGGTATCAGCACCATCATTCGCAGCAACTGTATACAAAAACGACGGTACTGAATTAAAAGTTGGCGGCCGCGTTGAGTTTCGTGGTGACTTCATCGGTTCAGACGGTGCTGAAGTTGAAGGTTCCATGGAAGATAAAAGCCGTGCTCGTCTTAACCTAAAAGGTAAAACAGACATCGGCAACGGCCTTTCTGCTTTCGGTGTTTACGAAGCCGAACAAAAAACGGGCAAGAGTGAATTCAAAAACCGCTACATGTATGCAGGCGTCGACTCTGATATCGGTGCTTTCTCTGTAGGTCGTCAAGACATGGCTGCAGTCATCATCTCTGACATGACGGATATCACAGAATTCTCTGGTGTTCAGCAAGTTATTGATTCGTCGTCTGATAAGCAAGACAGCGTTTTCGCATACCGTGGTGCGTTTGATGCACTACAACTTCAAGCAACCTACCAAGCAAACTCTAGCGATAACGAAGATAAATACGGCATCTCTGGAATGTACTCACTACCAATGGGCCTCGACTTTGGTCTTGCATACTCTGGTGGCGATGTAGATAAAGATAACTCTGAAGATCAAATTCTAGGTGGTATCGCTTACTCGATGGACAACCTTTACCTAGCAGGTACTTATTCTCAAGGTTCCCTGACTGACTCTGAAGACTTTACGGCTTACGAGCTAGTCGCAAGCTACAAAGTAGCAAGCAAAGTGACACTTGCAGCTCTATACACAGCTCAAGAGAATGATCCAGACAACGGTTCAAAGTACGACACCGTTGAAGGTATCGAGCTTGTTGGTTACTACAAACTAAACAGCAACTTCCGTACTTACCTGTCTTACTACATCAACCAACTTGATGAAGCAAAAGATGCAACAACAGGTCTAGTAACAGAAGGCGAAGATACACTGCGCCTAGGCGTACGTTACGATTTCTAATTCACTCTTGTCCTAAGAGCGAGTCCACTTGGCCAGCACCTTTGCTGGCCATTTTTTATTTAACCCAACACAACTCGATAAGTTTTCACACTATCCAAGCATCGCTCAGCAATGAAAAACGAGCGTAACGACGCCTACTTCTGCCCTCTTTTAATGCGATTGATCACTAAGTTAGTGCATTTCATCTAATCGACAACATAGAAAAACCAAAAAACCATTTAAAATCAAATATATAAAAGTTGGCACGTGTTCTGCAATATTATTTATGCAAATGCATGGCAGCGTTTGTGCTTCTCGTTCTTTGTACCTGTTATAACAGGCACGTCCTTTGAATTGGTAATGTCGCCTCCCTCTGGGAGGCATTTTTTTATTGGCGCGAAAAACAATAGGACGTATGATCCCGCCACGTCTATCAAACTGGAATTTTTCAATTGAATCATCATCCTGTTCAAGGTGCGTCCTGGATGCTAACAGCTGGCTTGGCATTCGCCATAGTGAACAGCTTCGCCCAAATTGCTAGCATCAACTTTGGTGTCTCCTCCACCACATTTGCGTTATTCCAATATGCAATCGCCTTATTTGTTATTCTGCCCTACCTACGTACACTTGGGATTAGACGTTCTTTAAGAACCCAACACTTTGGCTGGCATGCATTCCGCATTTTTCTCTCTGTTATCGGGATTCAACTTTGGTTATGGGCTCTCGCTTACCCAGTTCCAATTTGGCAAGGTATTGCACTTCTCATGACCTCCCCGTTATTTGCCACAGTTGGTTCTGGCTTGTTACTCAAAGAGAAAGTAGGTACTGCACGCTGGTTAGCGACATTGACGGGGTTTGTTGGTGCCATGATCATTCTTGAGCCTTGGGCAGACTCATTTACATGGGCGACCCTGCTCCCTGTTGGCGCCGCATTTTTCTGGGCAGCGTATTCATTAATGGTTAAAAAAATGTCGGTAAACGATCCGCCATCAACCATGGTTGTCTATTTATTGCTGCTGATAACACCATTTAATATCTTGTTAGCGATACCGACGTTTACTATGCCAGATACGTGGACGATATGGGGTGTGCTTTTAGCCGCAGGTGCACTTACAGCACTCGCTCAATGGGCTATCGTTAAAGCATATGCAGTAGCAGACGCCTCATTTGTGCAACCATTTGATCACGCCAAACTGCCTTTGAATGTTGTTGCTGGTTGGTTGGTGTTTGGTTGGGTGCCACCTGGTCGTTTATGGTTAGGTGCTGCGATTATTATTGCATCTATTGCGTTTATTACGCATTGGGAAGCGAAAAAGACAAAGTTAGTTGAAAGAAAAATCTAATTTAAAAGTTCTATATTTTCAGGAAAGGAAATGAGGAACCCATATGAGTCAACCAATCAAAATTACACTGTATCGCTGGGCTGGTAGTTGGGGCCCATTCAAAGTCAATATTCCTTGTGGTGAATGTACATTAACCAAAGATATTTTAAAGGATACTTTTGAAAACGAACTAGCCGATGTGCCCGTTGAACTTGAAGTAAAAGATTGGTTATCGCACTGGTGGGAACCATTAAAAGCTGGTGCTTGGCATGCACCCATTCTTCTTGTCGAAGGGAAAGTTATCAGCCAAGGAGAAGCATTGAATCGGGGTGTGCTTGTACAGTCTGTTATTGCTGAGTGGGTAAAACGCGATGAGCTAAAAGGCAACATTGTTTATGGTAAAGCAACTTGCCCTTACTGTGTCAAAACCAAACAATTACTTGACGAGGCTGGCGTTCAGTATGAGTACCATGATGTAGTTAAAGACAGCGCCGCCTTATACCGCATGATTCCTGAAGTAAAAGCCATCATTGGCGAAAAAACACCGGTAACAGTGCCGCAAATCTGGTTAGATGGAAAATATATTGGAGGCGCTGACGATTTAGAAAAGTGGTTATCAGCAAAGGGGCTAGATAAAGTGCCTAACAATGTTGTGGAGATACCAAGCCAATCCGCGTAATTCTAGATTTAAATGTCATCAGTCTTTGAGTAGCGTTTTGCCAATGTTGTGCAATATGTTGGCTACTTACTAACAACAAAACAGAGAAAAGCAAAAAGCCCTGATTTTTCAATCAGGGCTTTTTAAATTATTTCGCCAGTTTTTTAATAACACGAGCAAAAACAGAAGCTTTTTTCTTCTTCGCTTTACCGTAAAGCGCTTTGTGCATCGCGTCTTTTGCAATCATCTGGCCAATATAAGCACCACCAAGTTCGTTACCCATGACCTTCTCCTGAATGTATTGACTTAACTATGTAGTAATTTTACACCACAATTAGATAAAAACAAGACTCCAGTCACATTTATTTTGTAATTAACTTTCAGTTTGATTTTCGTGGATTTCTTGAAATGAGCGTCTATCGCTTAGGTTGCTGGTATGTTTTACCCGCTGCGACGTACGTATCTTTCTGTTTGATTTCAAAGAATGTTTCAAAGAACCACGCAGCAAATTTGATCAAGTGATCGCCTTCATTCATGACGTGCTCCACGTATTCTTGCTCTTCTCCGGACTCGTCTTCTTGAGTGGTAATATGGTAAATACGTTTCTCGCCATCAACTTCTGCAAGACCAAACTGACCCGTTAGGGATTGTGCCGCTTGTGCAACTTCTTCTTCCTCACACGCCTTCAAGACTTCGAGTGCCTTTGGCATGCTTTCTTGCTGAGTAATTTCTTTTACCAGTGTTTCAAATTCGTTTTGTTGCATTCTTTCACCTAACGATTAGAGATCGGATAGTCATTTGGGCAGAAATGTATCCCCAAGCTTGAGAGGAGCATCAGGCATTGCCCTCTTCCTCTCAAACTGAGTCATTCAATATGCACAATGATCCTGACTTAATTTAGCAGCGCATTTTAGAAAGCTGCCTCTTTCGTTGCAAGTATATTCAGGTGGAAGTTTCTGCTTGAATAGTCCCTTCTGGCACTTTACGAAATTGGCTTAGTACGAGAACAAAGCAAGAAAGTAACGCAATAAACAAATAAAACACCCCAAGCTGGTTTTGATTCGTGACCCAAGAATCTACCAAGTATCCGCCAAACAACCCGGCTAAACACATTTGAATTGAGCCAGACAATGCAGAAACCGCTCCAGCCTGTTGCTTATGTGGCGACAGCAACAAACTAATTGATACCGGAAACGACATACCTTGGGCAAAACTTAAACACGTAAATGCCACTAGTAATGAAAATACACTGAAGGGGGTAACCAACAACATGAAGCCAGCAATAGCAACAATCGCGAAACTCATCAGCAAGATTTTCTGAGCTTTGTAACGAGCGTTGATCAAATTAAGCACCAAGCTACCCGTCAGCAAACCAACTGACGGTATGATCATCAACGAGCCATAATCCGCCGCCGTTAATCCTAACTCTTGTTGCATTAAAAATGGATACAAGGAGAGCGTAACCAGAGCCGATAAATAACTAAGCCAGTTGTAGCTCGCACTACCAATCACTTGTGTATTCGTTAACAGACGCAAATAGTTCGCGCTTACTTCGCCTACTTTAAATTTTCGCTTCGGGTAAGGCAGCGTTTCTGGCAGCACCAATAAACCAAGCGTAAAAATTGCCATTAAGTAAATCAGCACAAACACAAAGACAGCATGCCAGCTCAGGTGAAAAGCAATCCAACCACCAAACAGCGGAGCAATGATTGGCATCACAGATGCCGTGACTGAAATATAAGATAGCGCTTTGGTTAATTGCATACCGTCATAACTGTCACGCAGTACTGACCGACCAAGTACCGAAGCGCTGCCCGCTCCTAGACCTTGCAGTAACCGTCCCGCTTCAAGGGCAACAATGTTGTCCGAAAACGCGATGCAAATAACCGTACCAACTAGATATACACTTTGCCCCAGAATAAACACCGGCCGACGACCAATCGCATCAGACAATGGGCCGTAAAAAAGCTGAGAGATACCGAAGCCAACGAGAAATAGCGTGACGAGATTCTGAATCGAATGTTGCGGCAAATTCAAGTCATGACCAATCAATGGCAAAGAAGGAAGATAAATACTAACGCCAACTTGGCCTGTGGCAATGATCATCATCGCTAATAACAATGGTGTTTTACGCAAACGTTCCTCCTACTTTGTGACAGATTGATGGCAAACAGTGTATATTTGATACTCAAAGATGATAATCAGCTAAGTTGGAAAGGAATTAATTCCCAAGGAGATACAATGGACTGGATTCAAAGCGTGAAGAGTTATATTCGTGTGGTCGAAGAAGGTAGCTTTAATGCAGCAGCGCGGAAACTCAATACCACCAGCTCAGCTATCAGTAAGCGAGTTCAATGGCTAGAAGATAAAATTGGCGTTCAACTACTCAAACGTACGACCCGCTCAATTAGCCAAACTGAAGCTGGTGCTCTGTTTTATCAACGAGCAAAAAGTCAGCTTGATTCATGGCAGTCGGTATTAGATGAGACTCGCTCAGTCAACCAATCACCAGCAGGGCTATTAAAAATTGGGGCAACGCTGGCCGTTGGTTCTAAATTTCTAGTTCATTATCTTGATGATTTTCTTGAGAAATATCCAGACATCACACTTCAATTAACAACAACGCTACCAGGCCAATTGCCAGAGCTAAGCTTAGACCTGTTTATTAGCCGGGAATTAGAGCAACTGAACTCTCTGAGTTTCAAAGCCACTGCGCTTTTCGAACATAAAGCCCAGTTTTACGCTGCGCCTAGTTACCTAAAAAAATACGGCACCCCACAATGCGTTGAGGATCTGACAGAGCATAATGTCCTGATTTGGGGAGAAAAACCCTCACGAGAAATCAAAACAAATCGAGGCAAACGTATCAGCTTGTCCGGTAACTTTGCCACGACCAACCCAGAAGCGCTGTTTCATGGTGCCAAAAGAGGCATGGGTATTTTGATGACGAACAACGTCATGATCAAAGATGATCTCAAATCCGGCGCGTTAGTCCCTATCCTGCCCGATATCACAGCGGATAAAGCTACTGTATATGCCTACTATCCAAAGCTGGATTATCAGCATACCCGGACTAAGCTATTCCTCGATTATCTCAAATCACGATTAGAAGAGGAGAAGCGCGCCTAGCTTAGCGTTTTTATCGCTATACCTTTAAAATGTTCAAGCATAAAAACATGAAAATAATGATTTGTTCGTTCACAAAATTTGAAAAATCTGCCTTAGTAACCGATAGTTTATTTGATGCATATCAAATAATAATTCGTCGTGTCTTACACGATATGTTAATAACAACGCTAGGTGAAATGCTCGATGGGTCAGGTACAAATCAGTTTCCACAAAATTGATGAGATATTGAAGCTAAACGGCACGGCTCAGCTAAACCGAGTCACGTTAGATATTCATCAACACTTGCAGAGCCATTGCACTTGCGTTGTAGAAGTTGCGCATCTTCAGCAATCGGCTCATACCATTTCCTTCGCCAGCAATGGAAAAATTACAGACAACCTAAGCTACCACCTTTCAGGCACCCCCTGTGAAAAAGTGGCGAAAGACATTGGCGAACATATTTTCTATCAAGACCAGGTATACAAGCGTTTTCCTGAAGATCAGATGTTTCAAGAAGATGGCATTCAAGCTTACATTGGCCTGCCATTGAAGACACAAAATGGCGAAGTTCTGGGAATTTTACTGTCTACCTTTACCCGAAGCATCCACGCGAAAGAAGCGCAAGATATCCTCGACTTCCACCGATTTTATGCCAATGTCATTATTCATAGCTTACGTGAAAAGTGGGTCAGTGAACGTTCAGATAAGCTTCTTAATCAGCTTAGCTATGAGGTATCGCATGATAACCTAACTGGACTGCTCAACCGTAGCTGTTTAGCTGATACCTTGGAGACATTAACGCAGCAGGCGACTCGCCCATTCAGTTTGGCGTATCTTGATATCGATAATTTCAAATCGATCAATGATATCAACGGAAACTATATCGGCGACCAAATCATTAAGTTCACAGCTAACGCCATTCAACAGAGCTTGTCGTCGCCAAACAATGCGTTCCGTGTTGCAGGAGATGAATTCGCCTTCATCACGTACGACGAAGATCCTGTCGCCGTGTGTCAGGAAGTACTCGACAAAATTGAAAGCGGCTACAGCGACAAATCTAACCGGATTTCTTTCACCGTTAGTATTGGGATTGCGCGTGCCCCAGTACATATGTTGAACAGCGATGAGCTGATTTTGAATGCCAGT
Source organism: Vibrio sp. 779(2023) (assembly GCF_033344285.1). Taxonomy (NCBI): domain Bacteria; kingdom Pseudomonadati; phylum Pseudomonadota; class Gammaproteobacteria; order Vibrionales; family Vibrionaceae; genus Vibrio; species Vibrio sp. 779(2023). Next base: position 495,468 of record NZ_JAWPOM010000001.1, on the reverse strand, counting down.
CTCGCTCTCAAAGATTGTAAAAAACACCGCGATACACGGATTCAGCATTACGACACACACCTCAGTGCTTTATACCACCGTAGGACACAGCTTATTGAGGCAATGCGAATCCAGCTAAGTACTGATATACAAGACAGCGATGAGTTGTATGTAGTGGTTCAACCGATCGTCGATATCACGAGCGACCGCTGGAATTACTTTGAAATTTTGACTCGTTGGAATAGCAATATCTATGGAAATATCTCTCCAGCGGAGTTCATTGAAGCTGCCGAACAATCAGGCCTGATTATCGAGTTAGGTGAACGGATTATTGAACTCGCGTGTATCGCAAAGCAAGAACTCGAAGCGAACCTAGGCTATAAAGTCAAACTCTCCATCAATTGCTCAGCGTATGAGCTGGTTGATTCCAACCGTTATATTAATCACTTAACCAACATGGTTGAAAAGTATCAGCACGAAGCAAAAGACTTTGTTATAGAGCTCACCGAGACCGTCTTACTCTCACAAAGTGGCCGTGAACAGATGGTACTTAACTCGTTGCGATACTTGGGTTTTAAAGTTGCACTGGATGATTTTGGTACGGGATACTCAAGCTTGAACTATATACACAATTATCCGATTGATAGCATCAAAATCGATGCTACCTTTGTGCAGAACATGCTCTCAAATACAACCTCTGAACAAGTAGTGTTTTTGATAGCGCAATTGGCAGAGCTGCTCGATGTGGATTTAATTGCCGAAGGCGTAGAAGACGATAGAGCACTACAAAAGTTAATTGAAATGGGCTGCCACTACATCCAAGGTTATTTTTACTCTCGTCCACACAGTGTTGAAGAAATCGTACACCTGATAAATGAACGTGAAGTGCGGAGTGCCTAACGTACTGAACAGACTGCTGTCATAGAATTCAAATCTAGTTAATGCACAAAGTAAAAGAGACCAAGCTATGCTTAGTCTCTTTTTGTTTTTTGAGCGAAGTACTTTATTACAGCACTGCTTTCTCTTTATCGCGTAACAGTCTATCCATTTCATCTCTGTTCGCGACAAAAGTAGCCATCTCTTTCTTAGGAACAGAACTCGCCATTGGGATATTTGCTCGCATAGCGTTAACTGGACGGCCGTATTCAATCAACTCATAGTGAAGGTGTGGCCCAGTCACTCGACCTGTTTTACCAGAAAGACCGATACGCTGGCCTCGAGAAACCTTTTGCCCTTTCTTCACCAAAATCTTACTTAGGTGTAAGTAACGGGTTTTATATTTGCTGCCGTGCTCAACAACCACGTAGTTACCCGCATAAGGGTGTTTACGAGTCATGATCACTGTACCATCACCAGTAGAAACGACTGGTGTACCGGTTGGTACAGCAAAGTCAGTGCCGTTGTGCGGCGCAACACGCCCCGTTACTGGATGTAAACGATTAGGGTTGAAGCCAGAACTGATACGCCAACGACTACTTACAGGGTAACGCTGGAATGCGCGCTGTAAGCTTTCACCTTTGGCATTGTAGAATTGACCATCAGTATGAAGGTAAGCGGTGATCTCGCGGCCGCGATTATAAATCTTAATCGCCTCAATTTCGTTCTTACCTGTTGGTACACCATTGATGCTTTGTGAGCGACGAACAACTTCAAATCGATCACCTGCACGAAGATCACGTCCAAAGTTAAGTTGTTCTTTGAGTAAGCTTACGACTTGACTCACTTCCGCCGACGTTAAACCTAAACGACTCGCAGAAGAAGAAAAACTGCCTTGAATAACGCCAACTAAAGGTTCTTGGCTCCACACGCCAGGAATGGAAATATCAGTAAAGTCATAGCTACCATCATTATTCAGCTTGTAGACCACTTTATCTGCAATAGAAAATTGCAGTTCCATTTTCGCTAACTCGCCTGTCGCATCATCACGCCAGAAACGGAGCGTATTGCCCGGCTTAAGTGTATCAAGTGCCAAGTAGTTCAAATCCGTTTCCATTACTTTCATTAACGAGCTGTAACCGAAACCGAGCTGACTAAAAATAGTGCTTAGGTTGTCACCTGCTTGGATTTGATATTCGAAGTTCGGGGGAGTGACAACTTCGGCAGTTGTCGCATCAAGAATTTTTTCAACGACCTGAGATTCAGGTAGGTTCAATGCGATGGTTTTGGTTAAAGATGACTCTTTGAGAGAGTGAGAAACACCAATCGCAACTAAAACTGGCAAGGAGTATAACAGCAGCGCTCTACGACTTGTCAGATTCGGCAACCGTCTTGTAATTTCATTTGTAGACACGGGAATTACTATCTCCTTTCAAACAAGGCTCATAGCTTATGCATTCCCGAATAAGAAATCACTAGGAAATTTCGAGATCTAGCGCAGAAAATACTGAATTTTTACAGAACTCAAAAAAAATTCATCACTGTTGCATATGTAAGTTATTCCCTACACGCTGTAATGTGGATGAATTGAATTGATTTGGCGTGTCTGCCATTGCTTGATCGTCACCGTGCGCTAAATATGAAAGCGTGATAGTTGTATCACTTTTCCATTCGAGCTGAGTAAATTTCACGCGGTCACCAACAAAAATACTGTCTAAAAGGACAACTCGGCTCGGCACGGGGTCAAACTTGAACAAGCCAACATAGTTAAACGAACCGCTACCTTGTGTCGTTACAATCATCGGTGCAACAACCCATGAAACACCTTCAATCTCACGCTGACTAATCGACGCAGTTGGAACAAGTATCTGACCTTTTGTCGCACCTGCATCATAGTCACCGATCAAATAGCCGTTTTCTTTATCCCACTCATCAAGAAAAGTGACCGCACTTTGCTCGGGTACTTGGATCGTCCAAGGGTTACGTGCAGTGATGCCAAGCGTCTCTTGCACAATAACGTTAGTTTCTACTTCTGTTTGAGGAAACTTAGCCATGATCTCGTCATCAGACAAACTAAAACGATAAACACCTGCGATCACAACCACAACTAATAAAACGATTGGAATAAGTAGAATAAGTGGTATCGGCAGGATTTTTTTGTAAGTCATGAAGGCTTCCTTGTTTCAAGGTATAAACGAAAAGCGAGTATACCATTGTATACCCAAATGATTTCACCTCTTCAAGTGTTTCAAAATTAAACTAAACTGATTGTATCCAAATAGTTTCAAGTCCAGAGCTAATAACGAGCCAGTGACACAAGCTCTGTGCTCTAGGTCTATCGGTGTGTTGGGACAAATAGGTAATCACGATGACAAAAACCATTCATACATGCGAGTGCGCCTGCGGTTTAGTTGAGATCCGTTGTAAGGGAGAGCCCACCCACACGTCTGTCCGTCATTGCTTCGAATGCCAAAAACGAACTGGCAGTGTTTTTGGGGTACAAGCTCGCTTTGAAAAAGAGCACGTCACTTTAAACGGTGAAGTTACTAGCTATACCCGAATTGGCGATGATGGCAGTGAGGTTCAGTATGACTTTTGTCCATCCTGCGGCACGACAATGAGGTTGTTCGTTTCTGCATACCCAGAAATCATGATCATTCCCGTCGGTCTATTTACCGATAAAGAGTTCCACCAACCTACGGTTTCAGTCTATGAACAAATGAAACACGGGTGGGTGAGTTTCGAATGCACAACGGAACACATCTGCTAGCGGGCAATCCACGTTCACATATTTACTTTGGCTCGGACAAACACCCTATAAGTGAGATTTTTTTGAGAATGATCAATCGAGTTTTACTGTAAAGGGTTTCGTAACTCGGTGTGAGCGTTATAATCGGCTCCTAATATTTGGTGGGGGTTTATTGTGATTTCCAGACTTCCTCGTTGGGTGGAATATGGCGCGTTTCTACTAGCTCTTCTCGCGGGCTGCGTCAACGCCGTTGGTCTTCTCGGCTTTCAACACCAAGCGATAACTCATCTTTCGGGAACCGTAACTCAGCTAGGGAACAGCTTGCTAACAGGTGTGGATAGCTCCATTCACCTGCTCTTCATCGTATTTAGCTTTTTGATTGGCGCTGCCTTTAGCGGCTTTTTTATTGAAAGCAGTGCGTTAAAACTAGGGCGAAGATATGGTGTTGCACTGTGCATAGAAGGGAGCTTGCTCTTACTCAGCTTGGGCTTTTTGGTGCAAGGGGATTTGTACGGCCAATATCTAGCATCAGCAGCATGTGGATTACAAAACGCAATGATCACCACGTTTAGCGGCGCAGTAGTCAGAACCACACATATGACCGGAATCATCACCGATCTAGGGATTATGATTGGAGAGAGCTTGAGAGGTCGTCAATTTGACCGACGTAAAGCAAAATTATTCCTATTCATTTTCTTTGGCTTTTTGTTTGGCGGCGTCGCGGGAGCGGCTCTATTTACGGTATATGGTTTATATACGCTGGTTTTCCCAGCAATATTGGCTTTTTCTACAGCTCTGATTTACTGGAGTTACCTATACATACTTAGCCGTCAACAAAAAGCATAAAATTTCGATCCGATTGAAGCGACATGCTTCAATCGGATTTGGCTCAATAGGTTCACACTGCAACGGTACAAGAAACGCTGAACGGTATTTTGACACCACTAAAAACCTTAGAATAGATAAGGCTAACTGAATTTCTGGCAAAGAAGTTAGTTAGATCAAAATCACATTTGTTTACCATTTTATTATTCCAGTCACAATGCGCCCCATAATTCACTGCGCAATTCGCCCCTCGTGCTACAATTTTCTAACACAAGCAACATATTCGCATACACTTAGACGTTATTTGACCAATTACCCGACAAATCGGCTGAATAACTAGATGTATTTAATGAATAGTATTGCAATGGATGCAGTTTGCGGGTACCCTCCGCAAAACTGTGATTAAATACGGATGTTTAGTGAATATTTATGTCATGGAAATGGCAAGTATTGACTAGTAGTAACACGAGACAACTATGCATAACACCACTAATGCTACTGAAGCTCCTAAGGGCAACTTTTGGATGTTTTTCATCCCTTCCCTAATTGGTCTTCTACTCTTTATGGCTCCGATCTCTTACGATGGCGGCCTAACCATTCCCGTTGCCGTGATGGCAAAAGTCATCCCAGCGGTGTTAGGCGATACCTTGATTGCTATCGTCACCAGTATCATCGCTTTCATGGCCGTTGCTTCTGTTCTTTGCAAAATTTTTAAGCCAGCTGCAATTTTACGTAATGGTTTTTTAAACGGTCTCTTCAATCCATCTCCACTTTGGCTCGTTGTTCGTTTAATCGGCGGCGCTGCCGTGTTAATGACGTTCTTCCAAGTGGGTCCAAAAGCAATTTGGGAAGAGAACACTGGCGGGCTTGTTCTTACTGGTCTTCTACCTACTCTGTTTGCCGTTTTCATTTTCGCGGGTTTACTGCTTCCGCTTCTTTTGAACTTCGGTCTTCTGGAGCTATTTGGTGCGTTACTCAGTAAAATAATGCGTCCGGTATTCAACCTACCTGGCCGCAGTGCAATTGACTGTATGGCATCTTGGTTAGGCGACGGAAGTGTTGGTATCTTGCTAACCAGCAAGCAATACGAAAATAAGTTCTATACTCAGCGTGAAGCGGCTGTTGTCGGGACCACTTTCTCAGCAGTATCGATCACGTTTAGCTTAGTTGTTATCGCTCAGGTAAAACTAGAGCACTTATTTTTGCCTTTCTACGGCGCTATCTGTCTAGCTGGTATCGTAGCTGCGATTATCATTCCTCGCCTGCCTCCGCTTAGTCTGAAGAAAGATCGCTACATTGACGGCAGCAACCCAGATAAAGACGCAGATGCAGTGCCAGAAGGCCACACCACATTCTCTTGGGGTATGGATCTAGCTCTTAAGCGTGCTGGTCAAGTCACATCGGTTCAGTCTGTATTTAAAGAAGGCGTACACAACGCAGTCGATATGGTATTTGGCGTACTACCTGTAGTTATGGGTCTTGGTACCGTTGCATTGGTGATTGCAGAATACACGCCTGTATTTGCAATTCTGGGTCAACCGTTTATCCCATACCTAGAGCTACTGCAAGTCCCTGAAGCTGTTGCAGCATCACAGACAATCGTTGTTGGCTTTGCGGATATGTTTATTCCAGCAATTTTAGCGGCCTCAATCGATAACGAAATGACACGTTTTGTTATTGCGGCAATGTCAGTAACTCAGCTTATCTACATGTCGGAAGTAGGTGCCCTACTGTTAGGCAGCAAAATTCCAGTAAACATTGTAGAGCTCTTCGTAATCTTCATTTTACGTACGTTAATCACGTTACCTGTGATTGCTGGCGTTGCTCATCTTATTTTCTAAAATCGAGACGTCAATTAACAAAGGCTCCGCATCGTCGGGGCCTTTTTTATACCCAAAACTCCGTTCACATTAGGCTTTTAGTAAAAAGCTCATAATTTACAAAGACAAAACTTCAACAAAACACCTGCCAGCACCAACAAAATTTTCATCACCTCACCTGCAAAGCCAGTTGATGCCACTATTTGTTAAGCAATCCTTTTCATTATGACGATTTCATTAATCGAGCTCGCAAACATGATCACACTCACAAGTTTTAACGTAAATTGTCGGTTTGTTTAAATTTAGTTAAAAAAGACGACAAATGAGTTCATGTTTTTGACAAAGATGTCGATAAAAATATAACCAAACACAATAGGTTTCTCTTTATGCCCAATTCGCTCGGTTTAAAAGAGGCGAAAGCAAAGTGGAACCAACCGGGAGAATCAGAGGAAAGCTCATGAAATTCAGACATAAGGTTGTCACAGCCTCTTCATTTTTGCTGCTAATTACCGTGTCGTTATTGTCGACACAACAAGTTATGACCATCCGCTCCCAAACTCAGGAGCAAATCGACTCAAGTGTCAACGAGATATTGACCAGTGTTGGTAACACTGTGCAATCAGAAATGAATGCAAAGAAGGATCTCGCTCGCTCCATTACTGAAGTGATTGAGCTTGATCCCAGTTCACATAGCTATGTTCAAAACATACTTGAAAGACCGACGCCAAAAAGCAGCTTCCTTGCCATCGGTTTTGGTTATGAAAGTAATGGCTTTGTGATTGAAAATGACGACGGCTGGGATGCGGGTCCAGACTACGACCCACGTCAGCGTCCTTGGTTTATTGCAGCTAAGAGCAAAGGCGATTTGGTCGTAACCGATCCGTACGTCGATGCGTCTTCGAAAAACGTTATCATCTCTGTTGGTACGCCAGTAAAAGAAAATGGCCAGTTTTTAGCCGGTATGTTTTATGACCTCGAATTAACTACCCTTTCAGATCTGGTCAACCAAGTGAATCTGTTTGATGCTGGTTACTTATTTCTGGTCACCGCTGATGGCACAACCATTGCTCACCCTCAAAGTAAATACAACGGTGAGAAAGTCGGTAGCTACCTCCCACAAATCGAACTTACGCAATCAGCACAACATGTTGAGATTGATGGCAACCGCTACATGGTTAACCTGACTCACATTCCTGGAGAGAACTGGTACGTAGGTTCGGTGATCGATGAAGCTGTTGCCTATTCTGCCGTAGGAGAGCTCCGTAACAACGCTATTATTTATTCAATCATTGCCGTGATTGCATCTATTATCGCCCTAACTCTGTTGATTCGCACTCTCATGCGTCCTTTGGACACGCTAAATAATGCGATTAAAGATGTAGCATCAGGGAAAGGCGACCTTACACAACGCCTCGAAACAGATACTGACCAAGAGTTTTCTGAGCTTGCCACAAACTTCAATACGTTCATGGAGAACTTACAACAGCAAATCATTGAGTCGAAACGTATTTCTGATCAAATTTTAAACGGAACTCAAATCACCGCTGAGGGCGCAAAAGACTCGGCAGGCGCAATTCACACTCAGCTGCAAGAGCTAGAACAACTTGCTACCGCGATGCATGAGATGTCTGTCACCGCGACAGAGGTTGCTAATAATGCGCAAGGTGCGGCAAGTGCAGCCAAAGAAGCCGACCAAGCAACGGTTGAGGGGTCTTCTATCGTTGGTGAATCGACACAAACGATAAACATGCTTTCCGATAGCATTGACCTTGCAGTCGAAGAAGTACAAGTGTTGGAATCTGCTACCGCCAATATCGAAACGATTCTAAAAGTCATCAACGATATTGCGGACCAAACAAACTTACTCGCGTTGAATGCCGCAATCGAGGCTGCACGTGCGGGAGAATCTGGCCGAGGCTTCGCCGTTGTTGCAGATGAAGTACGTACACTGGCACAACGTACTCAAGAGTCGACAACAGAGATTCGTACTATGATTGAGCAACTACAATCTGGCGCTTCATCTGTGGCAAATGCCATGCATCAAAGCAAAGGTAGTGCTATAGAGGCCGTTGAAAAAGCGGGTTTAGCAAATAGTGCGTTACAACGCATTCGTGACGCGATTCAGCGTATTTCCGATATGAACTTGCAAATTGCCTCAGCAGCGGAAGAGCAAAGCCTTGTCGCTGAAGAGATCAACAACAATACGGTGAATATTAAAGACCTATCGACTCAAGTCGCCGAATCGGCAAATCGAACCAACGACGCGATGCAGGCGCAACAAGAAGATGTACATAAACAAGATCAAATCTTAAATAGATTTACTGTCTAACACTCATTTAAGCGAAAACAGCGAGCACCGGCTCGCTGTTTTTGTTTTTAACCCTCTACCTAGTATTGGTCGATGTTACATGTGCCATGTTGGTGCTATTAAGCTCAACATTACAAGAACGCCGACTATGTGTCCTTTCAAGTTTAATTGAACTCGACATGGATATAGCGATCATTAGAACGACGATAATAGCGGTCGTCCACTTTTAGATAAGTGAAATCTCCAATCTTTATGTAGGTACTATTCCGAGGAATTCGGTCATGGTAATAGTAACTGCGCCTTGGTCGTCGGGTCTCCACATAAATAACGTCACGATGTTTGTGTTTATGTTTATGCTTGTGCTTGCGCTTGTGTTTATGATGGTGGTGATGCGCATGATGGTGATCGTACCGATGTCCATGCTTATGCTTCGGGTCAGCCACCGCTTCTGTACTCAACACACCTAAAGACAACATAACGCCAACCATGGCAAAAGATAATTGCTTTGACACAACAGAGCCTCTTATTCATATCAACATCGATATAATAGAAGGGTGAATCACTGTACATGTCAGCCTTTCGCTAAGGAGTTTTACTAAAAAGTCAGCGCTAACCGTGATTATCAGAGAAACGTCAAACATCACAAATGCTGATGACTTTGAGTGGCCTGGGTTCGGCTATGAATACAAAAAAGCCGCCCGTTTGACTACGAGCGGCTCAGTTTTTAAATAAGCTAGCGTGATTTTATACTGCTTGGGCAAACAGCAAGAAACAGCCGAATAGGAAGATCATGCTCATTCCCATTGCGCCGCCACCAGCTTCATAAATATTGTCATCTTCTACCGGCACTTGGCGCACTTTCATGGTCATTGATAATGGGACAAAGACCGCGAGAAACACGAGAATAATCCCCGCGTAGCTGAGAATAGCTAGGAAGTGTTCTGGCGCAAATACAGCACCTAATAGTGGTAGCACAAAAGTAGTAACAAAAATCACTGGCTTACTTGCTTTCAGTAGGTCTGCATTTTGATCGTATAGCGCCATTGCAACACCTAAGAACGACGTTAGTAGTGCCAAACCAGTAAACATGGATAGGATGAACTCTAAGCCCTCGTATTGCTGACCTAGTACCGATATCAACTCTGTTACGTTGGAGTATTGAACAAGCTCATGAGGTGGTAGGTTGCCGACAACCGCTAACAACCATAATAGGTAACAAACAAGCGGAATAGTTGAGCCCACGATAATCATATTACGCAGCTGTGTTTTACTCGCTTCTTTGTTGTAAGTTACAAGCGATGGGATCACGACCATAAAACCGAAACTGGTGAAAAGCACCGAGCTGGTTTTGATAAGTGCCATTTTATCGTCGCTCACAACCTCATCAAGTCCTTCAAACGAGACGCTTGGTGCAAGCGCAAAAAGTGTCAGGATCAGCGCTACGATCATGCCTAGGAACAAACCGCGATTCAGCTTATCTACTACCCCTGTACCTGCCGAAACAATGATACCAACTAAAAGAGTAAAACCGACTTGGCTTGAGATCGTAGATGTTGGAAGCCCAATTGAGGCTGTTACTTTTTGTACCAGATCACCCGCACCAATGATGTAAGCCATTAATAGACAAACTAACAGGGCGTAAAGCAAGCTGTTGGTTACCAACTGGCCTCCTTTACCAAGCGTTTCGCGAGCAATTGCATTCATGCTCACACCACCACCTACTTTGCAACTGGCTTCAAGAAGGAGCAGCGCAGCATAAGTCGTTCCAGCCCAGATGAACAACATAAGAAGAGTGCCCCAAAGGAGGCCAAATTGAGCAAGCACCATTGGTATAGCAAGCATACCAGCGCCAAGAGCAGTACCTGCAACGATCAGGGAGCTGCCGACAAGTTTTAGGTTCACGGTTAATACCTCTAAATTCAATCCGTTAATTTCTCGCCAGTTGTGCTTTATCTAAAGCACACAACAAAACGCTCCGACTTAGTCAAAATTTGGTTACAAGAGCACTATGTTACAAGAGCCCTGTATGGCTAAGAAAACATGCAACAAAAGGTGGTTAATCATTTGCACATGAACACTTGAGAGTCATTTTTGGCGATGTCATCGTTGATGAAATGTGCGCAACTTTGGGTTCGAAGCAAAATTGTTCATCTTAATTCATCAACCCCATTCGTTATGAATGGATTTGGTTCGAAAAGATTGTAAGGCATAAGCAGGACGATTGAAAAGCAAAAGGTCAATCTTATAGCGATATATTTTAACAACTCTTATCTTTTACCTAAGATGTGTTGTTTTTTTCGTCACTAATTAGTCTTTTATCGCTTAAAGAGAAGGAAGAACGTGCTCAATGGCTCAATTTGGCTGGGTGTACAGATTAATTTACAGTTTAAGTGAAGGTGTTAGATTCCAAGGACGTAGCCTAGATCGGACAATATCGCTATTATTCGCTGCGTACCGACACTGTTCGGTTCACATACCTCTAAACACTGATTTACGGTTCGAAAATATAGGTAAATGAGTGTCCGAATGCTGGGTGTGGTTCCCCAGCATTTGCATCCTTTCTTTTAGATGTCATCAATTGATCGAAATTGCATAAATCTTGTATCGCCCGACTTTACGACTGTGTTAATACGCTTTATCTAGCGCGCCAATGATATAAGTTAACACTGGAATACCCATATCGGCGACCTGCTTCTCAGTCTCACTCATATTTTCATGCGCCATCCGCAGCTCTACTTCACTTATCGATTCTTTGTGAAGGTAAAGCTCTTTGTAGTTCATCAATCGCTGTTGTGACTGTTGAATCAGTGTCACAACATTCTCTTTAGTCTCACGATGTTGCTGATCAATTTCACTAAATAAATGATCTAAAATGCGTTGCATTTTGCGAATAGAAGCTTTCGTTTCTATTGATTTGTATGATTGATACTTTTCCATTGAGTTAATAACTGACTAAAATATTTACGTTTTTATAAGACAGTTATTTTTATACTGATTGCAAAGCAGGTAAATATGTAGTGGTTAAACTGGTCCACTTCTTGCTCCGTTTAGGTCAAAACTGTCCTTTCAGGAGAGCACATGCAGGTAGACCCTATAATTCAAGCACTGATCGCAAGACGAAAATCGAATGGCCTCTCCCGTGAGCAAATGGCAAACATCGCTGGAATGAGCGTAAAAACATATCAAAGGATCGAGCGCGGAGAGTCCGATCTTAAACTCTCACAATATCGTGCCATATTGCGTTCGCTTCATTTGACTGACCTAGATATTGCTTTAGATGTACGTGATGTTCAGCATGTCACAGCAAATGACTTAACGGCCGTGGCGCGATTGCTCTCACCGGAAGCTCAGTCCCTGCTCGTTCGCCTGTTATCGTTAATCCTTGAACAAAAGAACAAGAAAGGTGATTAACGACATTACTCATACCCAAACGATGAATGCCCTGTTGAGCGTTGAAACATGAATCGTTTAGACAAAAATAAAACTCGTCAAATGACGAGTTTTATTCTTTATATCAGTCCGTTACTCTAGGCTTTTCAGTTCCGATGTATCAACGCCTTTTATTGCATCTTTCGCCACTTTATCAGGATCAAAGACATCACGTTCTTCATATGAATTATCAATCATGCCTTGTCCTATCGCGGTCGCCTGCTTTTGTAACTTGTTACCCTCTACCTCACCAGCATCCCAGCCTTGCCGATAATCTGAGTCGGTTTGATACCTTGTTTCGTCCTTAATATAGTGTTCAAAATCATTCCCTGCCTCTTGCATACCACTATGCCGACCGTCATGAAAGCCTTGGATATAAGCTTCATCATAACCGCTCTCTTTTAACGCGCTGTCACTCGTACCACAGCCTGAGAGGAGAACAAAAAATAGCGAAACGAATACCTTATGAAACATATTTAGGCCTCAAAGCTTTCAAATAAATTAATCATAGTTCGCGATTTCAACTTCTGCTTACTTCAGGCTATTAGATAGCATTGTGACTCGACGAAGCCTGTGAACTTGAGTCCCTACAGTGAGTACAAAGCTGGACAAAGCATCACACCTACTGATAAACATTATACTCAACGCGCGTTTAATACTTCCATCGCAAGTGCTTCATCATCTTGCTCAGCCAAACCGCTAATGCCAATTGCACCGACGACTTTCTCCTCTTGTTCTATAGGCACACCACCCATAAAGCCTGTGATCTTCGGGTCAGTCCAATAACTCAACTGCTTACCTGTCTCACGAGCCCAAGCGCCCAGATTGCCACTAGGCTGACGGTCTCTAGCCGAGGTGTAAGCTTTGTTCTGTGCTAACAAACCTGCTTGCACACTCACATCATCCATTCGGGCAAAACCGAGCAATTCTCCATGTGTATCAACCACGGCAACCGCAATGTTTTGCTTGCGAGCAGTCGCAATTTCCAATGCCGTTTGAATCAGAGTTTGAACTTGTACGTATTTCATTTTTCTCTCCTACGGGATCTCATGACCAAGGGTTTTCTCGAACAAGCCATACCAATGGCTACGTGATAGCGTGACGTTCTCTACTTGAGCACAAGCGCGAATACGCTGTGGGTTTGCAGTACCAATAACAGGCTGAATTTGGTTTGGATGACGCGTCAGGAAGGCTAAAACAATCGCCTCAGACGACACGCCATATTCAGCTGCTAGCGCCATTACCATCTCCGCCGTCTGTCTGGTGTTGTGATCATCAGAATGTAAACCACGCTCTGAGAATCTTCCTTGCGCCATACTGCCCCACGCTTGCAGCTGGATATTATGCTTACGGGCATGTTCCAGTGTTCCAGCAACGTAGTCAGATTCCGACGAAGGAAGCCCCATGCCTTGCTTAATAAAGTCAGACTTAGCCAGACTCATTTCCAACTGGTTCGCCACAACAACTTCGCCCGTTGCTTGTTGAAGAAGGTCAATTTGAGCACTGTTCATGTTAGAAACACCGAAGTGGTTAACTTTGCCAGCTTGTTTCAGGGCTTTTAGCGTTGTGCCCAGTTCTTCAAATTCAACCAAAGGATCAGGACGATGCAGCATCAAAACATCAAGATTTTCCACGCCAAGGCGTTCAAGAATGCCCTCAACAGAAGCCGTCACCCATTTGGCAGAGAAGTCATACTGCTTAACACCTTGCTCATCTCCTAGACGGATGCCGCACTTTGATTGCAGATACATTCGTTCTCGTAAGGTTGAGTCATTGGCTAAGATGCGCCCAAACACTTCTTCAGCCTTACCGAATTTGTAGATATCCGCATGATCAAAGAGATTGATGCCAACCTCTAATGCTGCCTCTACAGCGGCATAAGCTTGGTTTTCATCTTGGGCGGTTAATGGGTTGCGATTCCACTCCCCTCCAATTCCCATACAGCCGAAGACCAAGCGGCTAACGTTAGGTAAGGTTTTGGCGAGCGGTAGTGTTGGATTGTTCATCGTTATTCTCACTTTTCCGATTTCTGCATCTTCAATTTCTTAAATTAACTCGAACCATCTTACCGTTCGTAAAAATTAGTTTAATACCGTAAAATCGAATTCATTATCCTCGATACCGAACAATTAAAGCGAACAATAAAGACGAGCAATCAAGATGGCAGATTATAAGAGCATCGAAAAACTGATGCTGTTTGCTGAAGTGGCTCAAACACTCAACTTTTCTAGAGCAGCAGAGCAACTTGGTATCTCTAAAAGTTACCTGTCGGAACAAATCAAGCGATTGGAATCGGAACTCGCCACGCCTTTGATTGTTCGAACCACACGCAGCGTGAGATTGACGGCAGAAGGTGAATCGATCTTTGCACAAGCGGAAGATCTCAAACGCCGCGTAATGGAAATGGAAAAGAGTTTAAGTCAGCAATCTGAGCAAGTAGACGGTCTGATTCGGCTTACTGCTCCCAAGATGTTTGCCGAAGCGGTGCTGCATGATTTGTGTGTGGCGTTTCGCGCTTTACATCCAAACGTAGAGTTCGAGATTCTTTCTAGCTATCAAGCGTTTAATCTGACGGAAACCAGCGTCGACTTTGCGTTTCGAGCAACAAGAACGCCGCCCGAGAATATGATTGCGCATCACCTTTTGGACTACCACCACTGGCTGGTTGCCTCACCTCTGTATCTGCAAGAAGAAGGTACGCCAGAGACGTTAGCGGATTTAAAACAGCATCAATGCTTAACCACATTGCATCAAAAAGAGTGGCCGTTAAAAACGGGAACAGTTCAAGCCCAAGGTTGGCTTTCAAGCAATGAAAACCGCTTACTCAAAGAATCAGCCCTGTCTGGCAATGGCATTGCTCGGTTAGCAAGTTACTTTGTCGAACAAGACGTTGAGCACGACCGTCTAGTGCAGGTTCTATCGGAAGAAACTTACCACCAGCACAACGCGGTTTACTTGGTGTACCCACAACTTATCTATCAATCGGCGAAAACCAGAGCCTTCATTGAATTTGTGAAGCAGCACTTTGCTCAATAACTAAAGCAGTTAATCCGCCGACCACACCGAGCGAATATCTGGCCAACCCCAGTTAGTAAGAGCGACGTCTTCTAAAACACCTTGGAAACGCAAAGTTTGTGTATGGTGGAACATGGGTGCAATCCAGTATTCGCTGATCAACGTCGATGCAATTGGCTCCAATGCATTAAGGTAGTCCTCAAGTGGAACGAAAGATCTGACTCTCTGTAGTTGTTCATCTAACCATTGTGCGTTCTTCTCTCCCAAAGTGTGGAATAGCACAGCGTTGCTGAAGAAGTTCGTGAACGCAGAGGCATGACGATTATCATCTAGGTTTATGTTCGTTACGACCATTGTCTCATTTAGCTCACCGTTCTTAGCCTTCTCGTTCAGCTCACGGTAGGAATACATAACAATTTCTACTTTACTGCCAACACTCGCCAAACGATTAGAAATAGCCCGCGCACAGCGACGCAACGCGGTATAGTTATATCCTGCTATGGTAATGTGTTTAGGTAACTTAAGCGGCTCACTAAACGGACGGAGCACTGGCTTCCAACCTGGTAGCAGGTTATAAGCGGGTATACTCCCAAATACAATATTCTCGCGGCGCATCACTTCGGCCAAGTGCTCAGGTTGAATTAGCTCACTAATATAACGGCGCTGCGCTAAAGAGAGTTTGTGCTTAGCGTGCTGATTAAATAAGGCGAACAAGCAACCATCTTCTATTCGACTACGCTTGCTCGCCGATGAGTTTTCTCGGTTTTGCGTCGACATATAGTGTCCACACAAATCCTCCTCGGGCGAAGTATCCCTTTGCAACGTATTTGCTGCCAATGACGGGTTCTCCATTTGCTCGTCATTAACAATCCAGATAGTCACCAAATCCGTTAGAACTCTACATGCATAGTAACCATTAAATGCTTGCAGTTTTAAACGACTTTCATTGTGCTCGACAACAGAGAATGGGCCACTTCCGACCACCAGCTTGTTATTCGCTACGTTAACTTGGCTTACTGGTTGAATGCCGTATTTCACACCAGAAATAAGTCCAGCAAAGCCCAAGTCAGCTCGATTAAGCTTAAAAACAACCTTCAATGGCGTTGGCGCAGTAATGTTAGCAACATGTGCCAACTCTTTTTCGTAATACTGTAGTGAACTCAATTTTGCAAACAAGCTAACCACTGTTTCTGCATCAATGGAATTACCATTATGAAAAGTCAGACCTGGACGAAGGTAGAAAGTCCATTCGTAGGTGTCTTCGTCATAACGCCAGTGATGTGCGAGTTCTGGTTGCACTTTCCCATTGTGATCACTCGAAACTAAGCAACAATAGATTTGCCTTAATAAGAAACGTTCGCTGCTACGCTGAAGTTGATGTGGAACGACGCGCTCAAACATTCGCTTATAGGTTAATTGAATATTGAGCTGTCCTTCTTGAACAGAAGCACCAGACGTTGTTTTTAACAAACGGCCAAATGCCATTTCGTCTTCATCTAATATCGCCAGTGCTTTTTCATACTTGCCTAACTTGATACGTTCAAGAGCCAAGCTCTCTTTTAAAACGTCTAACTCCATATTCAGAATAAGAGTCGATCGTTGGTTCCGCCCAGCTTTCGGGTGCCAGCTCAACCACGCCTTCTGCTGCATCTGCGTTAGCAGGCTACGAGCATGCCGAGAAGAAGTGAACATGATGTCGGCAATGTCCTGTAACGTGGTTTTTGTTTCATCACCAACGCTAAACGAGAGTAATCGTTGGTAATAGCGAAACAAATTGAGATCAGACACTGAATCAACCTTAGATCTGTGAAGTTTGTGGATAGGAATAGTTTACTTAAGTTGGCGGTAATAAAATAAGAAAACTTCCTAATTATCTGTTCCCCTTTTCCACAATTAACCTCTAAATTCGGCTTTAAAGCCCCATATATTTACGTTATTAGGAAAAAAGCCAACAAAAGCACTCTCTTTTTTATATCCCCTTTTATACACATAATTTACTCGTCAGCTAAAGGAGGAAAAAATGAAGAAGCCAATGATGGCGTACTTTTTTCAGCAACGCCTAGCTCAATCGAGTAATAAAATAGAAGTGATGACTCTGGTTTATCTTAACGATATGTTCCAGTGGTCATAGCCTAACCTCAAGCAGAACTTAGCTCCTGATACTACACCCCCACTTCGTTGTATCTTAAGTTCTGCTTTTTCATCTTTTGCACTCTACTACCTTATTGCAGGTTACTAAAAGTTAACTAGTTGAAACACAGCAAAACAGAGTCTACATTGAAGTCTCATCCCCCAATCGCTTTGTTGAGAAAGGGGCATTCATGGATATACACCACCAATTCGGGAGTCAATATGGCAACTTCAGTGAAACTTAAAGCGGGCGACAGCTTCCCTCATCTTCAAGCCACTTTGCTAGATGGTTCAAGCGTAACGTTGGGTCAGCCGCAAGGTGATGCGACTTGGCAAGCAGTATTCGTTTATCGTGGTAAACACTGCCCTCTTTGTACTAAGTACCTCAACGAGCTTGAGAGTTACAAACAGGCTTTCGCTGATGCTGGCGTCGATATTCTTGCCGTTTCTGGCGATTCAAAAGCACAGCTAGAGGGGCATCTAGAGAAACTCGAAATCAGCTTCCCTATCGCTTACGGCCTGACCGAAGAACAAATGAAAACGCTAGGCTTGTATGTATCTATTCCTCGATCTGAACAGGAAACCGATCATAATTTCGCAGAACCAGGTCTGTTTGTGGTGAATGAACACGGCGACTTACACGTGGTGGATATTTCAAACAACCCGTTTGTTCGCCCTGAGCTTGGCGCGCTATCACGCGGATTGGCATGGATTCGCGATCCAAACAATAACTACCCTATCCGTGGCACATTGGATTACTAATATCTTCTACACCCAAGTAAACTTTCTATCCTTAAATAAGCTAGGATTCTTGCCTTAGTGAGAATAACTTGGAATGCATATCAGATCCGTGAGATCTGATATGTATCAACAAGTTGGAAATAGAGTCCTTGTTCATTATACAACGCCTTGATGAAAAACAAGATCAGTGAAGTTCAGGCTCCCCTCAAACAACGTTAAGTATTTACTTCTAAGTCACTTTCACGATAAACACATGAAATTAAGACTAAAAACTTAGACTTAACGGATGTATAAATCATAACGATACCTACACAAGTAGTTAGCTAGATATTATTATCCTACTGCAACTCACAATTGTGCACTTCTAACAATTCACACCATAAATGAAAACATAGATACCGTAAGAGACAAAATAAAAGCAAACGATTAAATTACCAATAAAACACCGTTCAATTAAAATAAAAAACATTTCACTTTGTAAAAATGTAATTAATCGTTATTTGCAATCACACATCTTAATTGAGAAATACAGTATGAATAAAATCTCTTTGCTTTATATGGCCGTTTGTATCGGATTAGTTGGATGCGGTTCAGGAGGAAGCGACAACGATCCAGCAAAAGATATACATCCCACCATTTCAAATCCGGAACAAGTCAACGCAATGACGGTGGACAAAGGTCATTTCTATTGTTCTGTAAACCAACAAAAACTGGAACACGGAGGGACATCTGCAACTATGTCCTACCTGATTGAAAAGAAAAGAAATTCTACGGTTGTCGACGATTATGAATGTACCGAATACGGTTTAAAGAAAGGTGAGTCAATTATCGTCACTAAAAGTGCAATTGAAAACTTTTCATACTCAAAACATTATAAAAGCACGAAGAAGAATGACATTAATAGGTTTAAAATCATCTACCCTACAGGGCTTACGACTCCGATTAATAAAGATTATGAAAAAATTACGATCACGTATAATACGGAGAGACCTGACGTTAACATTAAGATAATTCAATATTTTGACGAAAAGTCTAAATTATATACCATCAAAAAATATGAAAGCCACGTTAACGACAACTCACCAATAGGTTTAGTTGAGAAAGAGGAATTCGATAAATATTCCGATTTTGAAAATAAACTGGAATTAAATAGTGCTTTTTTAAATTCAACTGAAGTGAGTGATTTATTCTACAACTTACTAAGTATGATAAAATAATAACTAAAAATCAAAAACTTAAAAAGTACGATTATGCTCAAGTAGCCTCGATATGCCTGACTCGAAAGAGTACGTTGTTTTACGAAACAAATTACGATTTGAATGAAGCACATCTAAGTTACTTGGGTATAAACGGCGATGTATTGTTAATCAGCTTTCAAAAGAGAGTGACGTTTGCGATTAACTACTTTGGTCTTAACGAAGCTCAATTTGATGCTTTTCAGACCAAATTCGCAAATCATCAAGAATCTTAAGTGCGGTACGGCCGAACTCTGTTAGTTCATAGCTGACTGCAATTGGGCGGTCGCTGATCACTTTACGCACCACCATACCTTCCGCTTCTAGCTCTTTAAGACGTTGGTCGATCATCTTTTTACTTGCACCGCCTAGCATGCGTGCTAAGTCATTGAAACGAACTGGGCCGTCTTTCAAATGATAAATCAGAGAACCTTTCCATTTACCACCAATTAAACGCATCCCTTTCTCGATAGCACATGGCTCCGCACATACGTTCGCCACTGACTTACGACCTTTGCTATCTACACTGATTCTGCTTTCCACAATACACCTCAAGATACGCACCTAATCTAGGTAACGAAAAGTAAGCTAGATACATTTAGTGCTTTAGAGTAATAAAAACGTCACCTCGCCGCAAACAAATAAAAATGGACCGCGTACAGCAGTCCATCTCAATTCATCATTCAGTTCGCACTATCTTTCTAAAAGGATTAGAAGTTTTCGTTAATGTGAGCTTCGAAACGAACAAAATCGTTTTCGATATCTGCGTTCTTCATCACATCATAACAAGCGAATGTAGGTAATGCTGACATACCAAAGAAGCGGAAGTTAGCGTGCATGTGGAACATCAAATCATCCACGCCTTTACCTTGGAATAGGTATTCGCTCTCATCATCAAACGATTCTTCTGGCGCGTTGAATGTCAGTGAAAGCATGTATTTGCTGTTGGTTTGAGTACCGCCTGTACCATAGTTTTTCTTTGGTTCTTCTGCGCTACGGCCATCGAATGCACACAGTGCGCCGCCCATACCCGCAGTAAACACGTCGTCCATGTATTTTTTGAATGACCAAGGCACAGACATCCAGTTGATTGGGCTTTGGATGATCACGCGATCAGCCCATTCAAAGTGTGCGAGTTGCTCATCTACGTTGATCTCATCTTGCATTGTCACAACGCGAACCTCATGGCCTTTTGCTTGCAGAAGCGTCTGTGCTTTGTCGACAAGAGAAGCATTTAGACGACCTTCTGAATATGGTGATGGTTCGTGTGCATTGATGATCAGTACGTTGCTCATGGGATTACCTTTAAATAAGTTCACAAGATGACGCAGTAACCATTGTGCGTCGGATGTGGTTTATTATGGTAACCTAGAAATATAGTGCAATTAGTTAACTTTTAGTAACCTACTTAATTTTTTATTATATCACTGTTTTTAAAACATATATTTTTTCAATTTTTTATTCATCGTTATTTTACGATTAATTTTTTCATCGAGTTGTTGCATCTTCCACAGAGCAGGCGTACACTTTATCGCAATTCGACGATTAACTATTAAGGCCAGCGAATGAGTGATAAGTGCAAGGACACGTGCGAAGTTGTTTTTCAGACAACACAACAACAGCTCGAGAAAGAACAAACTCTCGCAGCGCAAGCAAAAGCTTTGTCGCATCCAGCACGTTTGCGCATTCTGCATATCCTGCACACGCTCGATACCATGGGCGGTTGTTTGAACAGTGATTTGGTTTCTGAACTGGGTCTTGCGCAATCTACTGTTTCCGAGCACTTGCGTATTCTCAAGCAAGCAGGCTTTATCAGCGCCGAGCCAAACCCACCTAAGGTGTGTTACCGCATTCAACGCGACGCGTTTGATCAGTTCAATCTAGGCTTTTCCAAGTTATTTGATTAATTCCCTTTGCACGCTGGTCAGGCGTGCAGAGATAAACTATACCTTTAACTATCGCCTTTCGACGATAAACGAATAAGAGAACACTATGACTACTCAAGTTTTAAATAGTGCCAGCGACAAAATGATCTTCTTGGACCGTTACCTAACGGTGTGGATTTTTGTGGCAATGGCAATCGGTGTAGGTATTGGCGCAGTATTCCCTCAAGTTGCTGAGTGGAACGAGTCAATGTCAGTTGGTAGCACAAACGTACCGCTAGCGATTGGTTTGATTTTGATGATGTACCCGCCACTCGCAAAGGTGAACTACAACTTGCTAGGCACAGTGACGAAAGATAAAAAAGCGATCACGCTGTCTTTGGTCATGAACTGGATTGTCGGCCCTATTTTGATGTTCATCCTTGCATTGACTTTCCTAGGTGATCATCCGGGTTACATGGTTGGTATCATTCTGATTGGTCTTGCTCGTTGTATTGCCATGGTATTGGTATGGAACGATATCGGTGGCGGTAACAAAGAATACGGTGCAGCCCTAGTTGCACTAAACAGCGCTTTCCAAATCGTGACTTACAGTGTGATGGCATGGTTATTCATCACTGTGTTGCCACCAGTCTTTGGTTACGAAGGTTTCGTGGTTGATATCTCGATGATGGACATCGCGGAAAGCGTTCTGATTTACCTTGGTATCCCATTCCTAGCGGGCTTTCTAAGCCGTAAATGGCTGGTCGCTGCGAAAGGTGAGCAATGGTACAACGACGTGTTCATCCCACGCATTTCACCAATTACCCTTATCGCCCTACTTGCGACCATCGTACTGATGTTCAGCTTAAAAGGTGAGATGATTCTTGAACTGCCAATGGATGTATTCCGTGTAGCAATTCCACTGGCTATTTACTTTGTGTTGATGTTCTTTGTCAGCTTCTTCGTTGGTAAGAAAATGGGCATTGACTACGACAAAAACGCGTCGATTGCTTTCACGGCAACAGGCAACAACTTTGAATTGGCTATTGCGGTTTCTATCGCGGTGTTTGGACTAAACTCAGACCAAGCTTTTGCTGGTGTCATTGGCCCGCTGATCGAAGTGCCTGTGTTGATTGCTTTGGTGAATGTAGCATTGCGAATGAAAGCCAAATATTATGGCTAACCTAAAAAGCACAAAAAATACAAAAGCGGTAAAACATTAACTCACTACCGTTTTAATATACTCGCTGGGCGTTAGGCCGAACTTACTTTTAAAGCGTTGGCTAAAACGCCCCTCTGACTGATAACCACACAACTGTGCGAGCATAGCAACGTTATACGAGCCATTTTGCATCAAGTAAAGTGCGTGATTTAAGCGCACTTCCGCCAATACTTCACGATACTGGGTACCTTCTTGTTTCAGTTTGCGTATCAATGTTGCTCGGCTCATAGCAAAGTGCCCCGCGACCATGTCTAATGGATGCTCCTCCCCTGGAGAGCGCGATAAGTAACGACTAAGTTTCTGACTAAAAGAGATATGTGAACTCGAGAATAACCGATGCAATAACCCTCTCTCAGCTAGCTGCTGATATAGGCCCATAATCCAATAGCGTTGTGTCGCTTCACTTAAGCTTTCCCGCTCAAACGAAAACAAAGCATTTAACGTCGCTTGCAATGCTTTATCTGTCTCAACAACGGGTACATAGTTTCCTAATGCGTTGCTCATGCTTAGCTCCAACATTTCATCGCTAGGCACACAGTAAAAACTGAACATTCGAGAAAGAAATCGCCCTTGTAGAGGAAGATTTTCAAAATTTAGGGATGCATTTGCTTCACAAAGCATGATATTTGGATGATGGATGTCGAGTACTTCATCTTTCCAGAAAAGATGTTTACTCCCCTTAACAATCTGAATAAGGCTTGGGGAGTGAATCCTGACATTACGAAGCTTCTGCTGCTGCTCCGCACGAAACAGCGTAACCTGATGTTGGTGACCCATTCTCTCCCCTTATATTCAATTATCGCGTGTAAGTCGTGGTTAATGTCGCTTTACCCAAAGCAACACTATTCAAAGTAAACCCTACAATGGCTGGTGGCGTGTTTTCATCCAATTTCAGTTCTTCAGTTGGCAATGCCCACACCGTAAACTGGTAACGATGCATCCCATCATTCTTTGGAGGACACGCGCCGCCGAACCCCGTTGTGCCGTAGTCAATACGAGATTCTTTGCCGCCTAACTTGTTCATATCAATGCCTCGAGGCAGTTCGCTAACGGTGGATGGAATATTAAACGCTATCCAATGCCAAAAACCACTGCCTGTTGGCGCGTCGGGGTCATACACGGTGATCGCAAAACTTTTTGTGCCCTTTGGAGCTTCTTTCCACATCAATTGTGGTGATTGATTCCCGCCATCACATCCCCAACCAGAGTATTCAAATGTCTTCGCCATCGGGTGGCCTTCTTGAATATCTCTACTCACGAGTTCAAATGCATGGGCAGAACCGACCGCAAAAACACTCAATGCCAAAACTGATTTGTAGATCGCTTTCATGTTTTTCTTCCTTTCAATGAATTCAACACTAGTGTAAGTACCCATCAGTCCGAATTCTTGTCAGTAAGTATCAAAAAACACAAAATAATCTATAATTTTGACACTTTAAGATTCTAACACAAATTTCTTACTCTCTTAATTGCACTTGGTTTATGCTAATTAATCGCTCACGGAACAAGGAAGGAAAATGGAATTGGATATCAACGTGGTGGACGCCTTCACCGATACGCAATTCAAAGGCAACTCAGCAGCGGTGATACCGTTAGAGGAATGGCTAGCCCCAGAATTGATGCAAAATATCGCGACAGAAAACAACTTGTCGGAAACGGCTTTTCTAAAATCCATTGGCGCAAACCGATATGAGATTCGTTGGTTCTCTCCTATAACTGAAATCGACTTTTGTGGACACGCCACACTGGCCTCTTCGTTAGTGCTGTTTGATGAGCTTGGCATTAATGGCACGATTGAATTTCATACTCTGGAAGTAGGAACCCTCACCGTGGAGAAGAATGCGCAAGGTAAGATCGAGATGACGTTCCCTGCTCGTCCTCCAAAAGCCGTTTCTGAGATTCCCCTAGCATTAATTGAAGGCTTAAGTTGCGATGTGGAACGCGTACTGCTTAGCCCTCAAGCGTATTTCGTGGTGGTCGACAGCCAACAGGAGGTACTTGAGGTTCAATACCGTTCAGAGCACCTCAAGACACTCGCTCCTTACGATGTGGTCGTTACCGCAAAAGGCGATCAACAAGACTTTGTATCTCGTTACTTTTGGCCTGCAAATGGTGGTGACGAAGACCCCGTAACTGGCTCGATTCACGCTGGGTTAGCACCGTTTTGGGCAGAAGCGTTAGGCAAAACATCACTGGTCGCTTACCAAGCTTCTCAGCGCGGAGGCATTTTGCACTGTGAAGTTACTGGCGAACAAGTAAGAGTATCTGGCGACGGCGTGCTCTACATGAAAGGCAAGATTTTTGTTTAAATGATATTCATGTAATCAACTTAAAAGAGCCAAGTAAAGCACGGCTTCCGCAGGATAAAGCCAGCTTCAATAATTAATCAATTGATGAATATTGAGGGAATTAACTTCCTAGCCGGACAAAACTGACTCACGTTACACTGAATGCAGTCCCATACTCTCCTATAGCTTGATACGAATTCGAGCTCACCTTCTTAGAGGAAGCGTCGCATGATGAAGCGAATCATTCTTGGCACCCTAGCCCTGACTCTTTTAACTGCCTGTTCCAAAGATGACGGACAGCAAGCCCTTGGCACACTAGAACGTGACCGCGTAACCTTCACTGCCACCTCTAGCGAGATAATTCGTGCCCTACCCATTAAGGAAGGCAGCCAAGTCACCGAAGGAGAAGTGCTGGTTCAGCTCGATACAAAGAACCAAGAAGCCGTTTTAGCTCACGCCGTTGCCGAACAAGCCAAGGCTGACGCCTATCTTTTGAAATTGACCAATGGTGAGCGACCAGAAGACATTGCCGCAGCGCAAGCTCGCGTTGCCAGAGCGGAAGCTCAATTGATTGAAGCGCAAAAGAACTACCAACGTAAAGCGGAGTTAGTTCGTAAAAAACTCATCAGCCAATCAGAAAAAGACACCGCTTTAGCAGCCAGAGATTCTGCCCGTGCAGAGCTAGACTCCTCACAAGAAGAGTTCAGCAAACTGACCGCTGGCTCTCGTCCTGAAGATATTGAACAAGCGAAAGCCGCACTCATGGCTGCAAAAGCCGATGTAGCACTACAAGAACAGAAACTGGCAGAACTCACCATCACGGCCACGCGAGATGGCTTGCTAGATAACCTACCGTTTAACCTTGGTGAACGCGTTCCGGTGAATGGCATTGTTGCCGTAATTCAAGCGAGCCGCGTCCCATACGCCCGTGTTTATGTTCCTGCCAATTATCGAGTCAACTTTGTGCCGGGTAAAACGGTTAACGTGCATGTAGATGGCGTTGAGCAACCATATAGCGGCACCGTTCGTTGGGTAGCGACTGAGCCTTCATTCACGCCTTATTTCGCGCTTACCGAGGAAGAACGATCGCGTTTGATGTACCTAGCAGAAGTCGACCTTCAAGACTCAGCACAATCCTTGCCTTCAGGTATACCAGCGCAAGTGGATTTGGTGGAGTAAGCCAATGACCGAATTCGCGATTCAAGCTGAAAATGTAGTGAAGAAGTTTGGTGACTTCACCGCCATCAACAACATCACGCTCAATGTGCCCAAAGGCAGTATTTATGGTTTTCTTGGCCCGAACGGCTGCGGTAAATCGACAACCATTCGTGTGTTAACTGGCTTACTTAGCCCAAGCGAGGGCAATGTCGATGTACTCGGGCTAGAGATCCCAAAACAATCTGAGCTTCTGCGCCTCAAGATTGGCTACATGACGCAAAAGTTTTCCCTCTATGATGACCTGACGGTTCAAGAGAATCTTGAGTTTATTGGACAAATCTTTGGTATGGAAACCAAGGTCCTAAAAGCTCGTATCGAAGAACAACTATCCACCTACGGTCTCGACCAGTTGCGTAAACAGCGCGTCGGCGGAATGAGTGGCGGCCAGAAACAACGCTTGTCTCTCGCCGCCGCCACCATGCACAAACCAGAACTGTTGTTTCTCGATGAGCCCACGTCTGCGGTTGACCCAGAGAACCGGCGCGATTTCTGGGAGCAATTGTTTGATCTCTCTGACCAAGGCACGACGATTTTGGTCACTACGCATTACATGGATGAAGCAGAGCGCTGCCATCGTCTGGCTATTATGGAAGCAGGCGAAATCCGCGCCGATGGTGAGCCAGAAGAACTCATGGCGCAAATGGGCGTTAACATCGTCGAAGTCAAAGCGGATAACTTACGCGAGCTAAAAGAGAAAGTCATTCGACGTGAAGAGGTGCGCTCGGCCGCACAGCTAGGCATTCGCATACGCATTTTAGTCCACCAGCACATCGAACAACCGATCGAATGGTTAACCCAAACCTTTCCTGAGCTTGATGGTTGCGAGATGAACATTGCTCGTCCTAGCTTGGAAGATGTGTTTGTCAGCGTGACGGGAGAAGGTCGCCAATGATGAAATCTATTGCCCGTATGAAAGCGGTAATGATCAAAGAGATCCGTCAGCTTTCACGTGACCGCATTACCTTTGGCATGGTCGTAATGATCCCCCTGATTCAGCTTCTGCTATTCGGCTTTGCCATTAATACCGATATTCGCAACATCCCCGTTGGCGTCGTCGATCAAAGTGGCAGTACTGCTGGGCGTGTGATCACCGAGTCCGTCAAAGTCACGCAAGTGGTCGATGTGGTTGAAACCTTTGCTACCGCTTCAGAAGCCGAGCAAGCCATTCAGGACGGTTTGGTGCGAGCGGCTTTAATTCTACCTAGCGACCTAACCCAACGTATGGTGCAAGGTCGAGAGCTTGGACAGTGGATTGTGGATGGTTCAGACACCATGATCAGCTCTGCGATTCTCTCACTGCAAACCATGCCGTTAACGGATTTTGATTTTGAGATACGTCCTGCTCCAACCAAAACCTTTGAAGTTGCGCTGTATTACAACCCGAGTCGGCGCTCAGCGGTGAACATTGTCCCTGGTTTGTTGGGCGTGATTCTAACCATGACGATGATCTTGTTCACCAGTGCAGCCATTGTTCGAGAACGGGAGCGTGGCAATTTAGAGTTACTGATTACTACGCCAATCCACTCCATAGAACTCATGGTGGCGAAGATCATCCCTTACATCTTTGTTGGTCTGATACAGGTGTTTATCATTTTAGGCTTGGGGCACTGGATATTTGGTGTGCCGATAAACGGCGCCATTAGTCAGATACTGTTTGGTACGCTGCTGTTTATCGCCGCGAGTTTAACCTTAGGTTTGGTGATATCCACCATTGCGACGACGCAGCTTCAAGCAATGCAGATGACTGTATTTATTCTTTTGCCATCGATTCTTCTGTCCGGATTTATGTTCCCTTATGAAGGAATGCCCATCGCGGCACAATGGATATCCGAAGCGCTGCCTGCCACCCACTTTATGCGAATTATTCGTGGTGTGGTGCTGCGTGGTGCAGACCTAATAGAGCTATGGCGAGATACAGTTTGGTTACTTGGATTCACCGTTATCGGCCTTATTGTCGCTTCATTTCGCTTCAAAAAATCACTCGACTAATCCCACGATATTGCGTTCATTCCTTAAAAACAAAAATAGCCCCAACGAAGGGCTATTTTTTGTTTGTGTATTCATACACTGTGCTATCGAGCTCAACTCTCAGACAATATTAATAGTACTCACCGTAGGAACAATCTCGTAAATCGGAAATATTGTAGTTTTTCAAAGAGTTTATTTTAAAGTTGAACACTACCTGTTTACAGACAACGCCTTCGCGATCCGTGTACGTGATAATACCTTCACTGTACGCTCGCTGACCATCAGAGGATCTCACGTCAGCAACAAGTTCCAAATGGCCCTTATGCGCGTCTACGCGATTCATCATCTCAAACACATCTACCCACTCTTCGCGATTTGCCATTTGTATTAGCATCGACTTCGCCTGTGTTTCCAACTGCTGGGGGTATACATAATAACGGTTGTAACCAAAGTATGCGCACATAAGTAATAAAACGAGTGCAAATGAGGTTGTTCTTGTCATACAAGCTTCCTCTTGTTGTTATAAAAATCTTGCTTCGTTAATTCAGTATAGGAAGCGAGCAAAGTTTAGGTTATAGAACTTGCCCAAATAACAGGGGACAGTCAGAGACAGTCAATTCTATGACAAGCTCAACAACAAACTTTATTGCACTCTCATCATGGGCTTGAACAAAAATACGCCACAGAGACAGTAAGAAGTAAGAAGTAAGAAGTAAGAAGTAAGAAGTAAGAAGTAAGAAAGGAAAACTAACCGGAGCGCGGTGATAACAGAAAAGTAAAAGGAGTTGGAAGAAAAAGACAATCCGAGTGAATGTAGTGAGAGCGGAAATCAAGATTAGATTATCCGCCCATCAACTAGGCTCAAATTGTCAGTGACCACAACAATGTGACTCACCGAATTTAAACGTGTTGGTAACTATCTTCGAGAGACTCTGTCTGCGTTGTTTTTTCGCTCACTTCCACTTTAACCGCAGCGACCTTGAACTCAGGGATCTTCGCATGCGGATCCGTCGCCGTTGTCGTTAAACGGTTGACTGGCGATTCAACAAAGTGGAATGGAATGAACACCACTCCTTTTTGAATACGCTTAGTCACAAAAGCATCAATCTCAATGCTGCCGCGACGTGTAGACACCGTCAGACGCTGACCATTACTGATGCCAAGCGTTTCTGCGTCTTCCACGCTCACCATCGCGCGAGGGCCAGCAAGGTTATCCAACCCTTTGGTCTTACGCGTCATGGTGCCAGTGTGGAACTGCTCAAGTACGCGACCCGTCGTTAACACAAGTGGGTACTCTTCATCTGGCAACTCAGCCGCATAACGGAACGGTACACCCACCATCTGCCCTTTACCACGAGTAAACTGGGTTTGGTGCATGATGCGAGTACCTGCCGGGTTGTTCTTGTTGCTCGGCCATTGCACACCGTTTGGCGTAATGGCATCCCAACGAAGACCCGCGTATTGAGGTGTCACTCGTGCGATTTCGTTAGTGATATCAGACACGCAGTGGTAATCCCAATCACTGCCCATGGCATTGGCGATTTCTTGGATAATCCACCAATCTTCTTTCGCTTCACCCGGCGCCGTTACGACAGGATTCACACGCTGAACACGACGCTCCGTATTGGTGAAGTGACCCGCTTTCTCTGCAAACGAGCAAGAAGGCAAAACCACATCCGCGTATTGTGCAGTCTCCGTTAGGAAGATGTCTTGAACCACCAAGAAGTCGAGTGCTTCTAAACCTTCAATCACATGCGCTTGGTTCGGGTCACTCAATACTGGGTTCTCACCCATGATGTACATACCACGAACATCACGATGGCAAGCCGCATCAATGATTTCTGTCAGGGTTAGACCTTGCTCAGAAGGCAGATTTGGTGCGTTCCATTCAATCGCAAACTTCTGACGCACAATTGGATTGTATACCTTTTGGTAGCCCGGGAAGCTGTTTGGTAAAGCGCCCATATCACACGCGCCTTGCACGTTTGATTGACCACGTAGCGGGTTGATACCGCCACCTTCAATGCCGATGTTGCCACACAGCAATTGCAGGTTAGCGATAGAACGCACGTTGTCGTGACCTGTCGTGTGCTGAGTAATACCCATCGAGTAGTACACAGCGGTACGATCTGCCGTGCCAATCATACGCGCCATTGCTTGAATGTCTTCGGCTTTAACACCCGTAACCAATTCCACTTTATCGAGGTTGTAAGCTGGCGACATTACTTCTTGCAGTAAGGTATCAAAGCCGTCGACACGTTCTTCGATGTACTCTTGATCGTACCAGCCGTTCTTGATGATCTGCTGCATGACGCCATTTAAAAGCATCACATCCGTACCCGGGCGGTGCGCCATATACAGCTCTGCATGCTCTGCCATATCGACACGTTTCGGGTCAGCCACAATCAAACGAGCGCCGTGGTGACGAATTGCTTGTTTGATATGTGAAGCGATAATCGGGTGCGCCGATGTGGTATCCGAACCAATAATAAAGATCACATCAGAGTGCTTAATGCTTGGAATGTCGTTGGTCATTGCACCACTACCCAGTGACGCCTCAAGACCGGTTACACTCGATGCGTGACACAAACGCGCACAGTGGTCGACGTTGTTAGTGCCCAGTTCACGACGGACAAATTTTTGGAACGCGTAGTTGTCTTCGTTGGTGGTTTTCGCTGAAGAGAAACCCGCTAATGCGTTGCTGCCAAAATCTTGCTTGATGCCAGAGAACTTGCTCGCAATCAGTTGAATCGCCTCTTCCCAGCTTGCAGGCTGCAACCAACCGTCTTTGCGGATCAAAGGCGTGGTAAGACGCTCTTCACTGCCTATGAAATCAAAACCAAAGCGCCCTTTCACACACAGCATGCCTTGGTTCACTGGCGAGTCACCGCCTTTCACGTAACGAATCGTATTGGTTGCTTCGTCCACGAACATAGTCAACTTACAACCCACACCACAGTACGTACAAATGGTGTCGACCGCTTTCAGATCTTCAGTACGACCTTGTGAACGGTCACGACTATCGACCATCGCGCCCGTTGGACACACTTGAACGCACGCGCCACATTGCACGCAGTTCGAATCGCCCATTAGGGTTAAGCCATTCTTGTTACTTCCAAAGTGTGGACGGTCGTCAGGACGTAATGCAGGACGACCTTGTTTGTCGCACACAAAGTTCAGTACGCCGTGCACGGCTTTGTCACGACACGCTTGGATGCACTGACCACAACTAATACAGCGGTTGGCATCAAACTCAATAAACTCAGAGCTACGGTCAACTTCGTACTTATGACGCAAGTCTTTCGCACGAAGATCTAACCAATCTTGATGCGATTTAATCTGCAAGGAGAAGTCAAAGCTTTGCTGAGCTTCATATTCGGTGGAGTAATCACGCAGCGCACAATCGGTATTTGCCTGACAGCCACATTCTAGACAGCGCGCGGCTTCCTTCATTGCTTCTTCGTTATCAAAACCCAACTCCACTTCAGCGAAGCTTTGCTCGCGTTGTGCTGGAGTCAGCTCAGGCATGATAGAGCGAGCGACTTTCTGGATATTCTCGAAGTGAAGCGGGTCGACTTGAGAGAGCTTCTTCTCTTTACGCGAGTTGAACGCTGCCTTTGGCATATCCGCCATATCGCCATTCAAAAATAGATCAATGGCTTTTGCCGCAACGCGGCCATCACCCACCGCTTCAACTGCCGTTGCTGGACCACGGCGGAAATCACCAATACTGAAGATGTTGCCCGTGCCGGTGTGCATGGTCTTTTCATCTGCATCAGAGGTGTTCCAACGCGTAAGCGGAATCGACAAATCTTCGCCCTCTAGGAAGCTCAGATCTGGCTTTTGCGATACTGCCGCAATCACGGTGTCGAACTCTTCGGTAAAGAACTCGCCGGTTGGTTTAGGGCTTCGACGACCAGATGCATCCGGCTCACCCAACGCCATGCGTTCTAGACGAATCGCATTCACGCGTCCGGTTTCATCGGCAAGGTTTTCTGCCGGGTTGGTTAAGAAGTGGAATTTCACCCCTTCGTGTTCCGCTTCGACAATCTCGTAGTCTTCTGCCGGCATTTCGTCACGGGTACGACGATAAATCAACGTGGTGTCTGCACCGGCACGACGCGCAGTACGAGCACAGTCAATTGCTGTGTTACCACCACCGATCACCGCGACTTTATGACCCGTTACATAGTTTTGCTCAGTAACGTAATCTTTAAGGTAATCAACGCCTAAGTAGCAACCTTCAAGGTCGCTGCCTGTGTAATGCATTTCAACCGCTTGAGACGCGCCAACAGCCAAACACACTGCGTCGTATTCTTCACTCAATTGAGAAAGCGTGAAATCCACACCCAGCTTTTGATTGGTGTGAACTTGCATGCCATTGCGGCACATCAGTTCGATTTCTTTATCGAGAATGTCTTTTGGTAAACGGTATTCTGGAATGCCATAACGCAACCAACCGCCCGCTTTTGGCATGGATTCAAAGACCGTAACGTCATAGCCTTCGTTCGATAGGTAGTAGCCAGCCGTTAGACCACCAGGACCACTGCCGACGACGGCAATGTTCAAACCTTTACTTGGTTTCTTTTCTGGCACGTAGGCTTCATGCGCAGACAAATCCGCATCCGCGGCATGACGTTTTAGCTGACGAATTGCAATAGGCTCATCGACTAACGAACGGCGACATTCGCTCTCACAAAATGCAGGGCATACGCGGCCAATCGATAACGGCATAGGAAGCGTACGCTTAATCACTTCAATCGCTTTTTGATGATCGTTCTGTGCGATGTGATAAAGGTACGATTGGATATCCACGCCCGCAGGACACGCGGTTTTACATGGCGCTTCACAATCGGCGTAATGGTCCGTCATGATGCGGTTGAGTGCTTTTCTGCGGTGCTCGCTTAATTGTTCTGATTGCGTGACCACATTAAGGCCGCGGTAAACTTCAAGTTCACACGCACGCTTAGTACCGCCGCTTTCGACTTCAACCACACACAAGTCACACGGTACTTTTTCATTACTTTTGTTCATTCCGCACAGCGATGGGATCTCGACCCCACACACTTTTGCTGCTTCTAAAAGGGTTAGACCCTCTTCTACAATTCTATATTTTCCATCGATGACAATTTCTATCATGCAACCCCCGCAGCAAAGCAAATCCAAATCTGCACAAGCAAAACCATGCATTCTATAAGGATAATCATTTGTAAGACAAGTTAGTGTGATGTAAAACTTATAAACCACATTTTTCACGTGTCATAAAAAGCGAGGGCTTCTTTCGCTAACTTTCAACACTCGGTGTTTAACAAACGTTTTACTCGCTCGAAAGTGCGAAAACTGAAGGGTTGGATTATTTTGATAATAAGAGTAATAAATGATTGACCTTACCCTTAGGTTAACCTTTAGAATCGAAGGGTTTTCATCATTTTCATCAAACACATGGGAAAAGGTATGCACTTAAAATCGCTGCATACAATCTGGTTAACTCTCTTCACGACGCTAGTGCTATTGGTATCTAGTGTGGCGAACAGTGAGCCGTTGATGAATATTCAAATGATGTCTACTGGCATGGCTCACCATCCTTCTATGATGAGTGACAGCGAACACTGCGGTATGCCTAACATGATGGACGTCTCCATGACTGACGCTTCTATGTCCGAAGATGGCGATGCAAGAGAAACCAGCATGAACTGTGGTGGAGGCTCTGGCATGGTTCATACCTGCTGTACTGCTGCGTGTACGATAGTTTTCGTCCCCCTACCGAATCCTGTCAATAGCCCGATGCCCGTCGTCTATCGCGCAACTATTACTCCTGAAGTTGCTTCCCCAGTCGTACACGTCAGCCGCGACCTATACCGGCCTCCAATAGCCTAAATCCGTCCTAGCATTCGACCCTGCGCGTGTATCGCAGGTTGTTTTAATGCGCCTGAACGATGAGGTAACAAGGCTTTACTGTTCCCGTAATAAAATCCGCACCTCCATCGATCCGGCGAACACTGGATTTAGATTATGGATATCAAACCATACCGCTTAGCTGCACCTATTTTTATGGTGGCTCTGGTCGCTGCGCCAACCTTGGTTAACGCCGCTGGTAAAGAGACGCACGCAGCACAAAATTCCGCATCAAGTGAGCGAGCTTCGACGACCAAGCTTGCCCAACTGATCAACGTCGCTTTGAGTAACGATGGCAATCGTAAGCAATACTCAGCGCAATCTGCTGCCATGCGTGAAACGGGCGTCGCGAGTTCGACCTTAATGGACCCAAAACTGAAAGTGGGTTTTGGTGGCTTGCCTGTCGACAGCTTCAAATTCGATGAAGACCCAATGACCAACATCTCCGTTGGTTTAATGCAACAATTTGAGCGTGGCTCGACGCTTGATTTACAACAGAAGAAAGCCAATCAACAAGCTGACGGCCTTGGGCTTCAAGTCCATGCTCGTGAGCTTGAGGTAGCCAACAGCATGACTCAACTTTGGTTAGAACTTGGTTACCAGCAACGCGCGGAGCAAATCATGCTTGAGAACCGCAAGTTGATGAAGGAGATGGAAAGCTTTATTCAAACCAACTATTCGATTGGTAAGAGTGAAGCGCAAGACCTACTCAACGCTCAATTACAAGTCAGCAAGTTGGATGAGAAACTGCAAGCCAATGCACAAATGCAACGTCGTCTTATCTCTCAACTCTCCGAATGGTTGGGTTCAGATTGGTTGGCGAATGAACAGGCTCTGCACGCGAGCAACCAACTTAATTGGGACACACTGAACGGCAAACTTGCTGCTAGTCAGGGTTCCACCAAGCATTATCAACAACTCAGCCAACACCCGATGGTCAAGATGGCCGACGTCAGCATCTCTGCCAATAAAACTCAGGTTGAAATTGCTGAGCAAGCCTACAACCCACAATTTGGCGTCGAAGTAATGTACGCCTACCGCCAAGCCGACAACATGATGGGTGAGCCAGCATCAGACTTGGTCAGCGCTTACCTAACCATGGACATTCCGTTGTTTACGGGTGACCGCCAAGATCGCAATCTTGCTGCCGCTCAATACCAAGTTGGCGCGGCACAATCACAAAAAGACACCTTACTAACGCAGATGAATGCCAAGGTGAACACTTTGCTGGTTGATCGCGGCAACTTAACCCAGCGTTTAGAACGTTATCAATCCACCTTATTGCCTCAAGCGAAAGCGCGCATTCAAGCCGTTGAGCGGGGTTATCAAAACAACACAGCGCAGTTTAACGATGTGATTTCTGCCACCACAGACGAGTTGGCTCTGCAATTAGAGCAACAACGTTTGCTGACTGATCTCAACATTGCAAACAGCAATTTAGCCACCCTACTCGGTGGTTTCGACTATCAAGTCGAGCAACCAGAACTGTCTGAATTTAAAAAATAATAAGGTAAAACAATGAAAACATTTAAGATTGCAACCATCGCGCTGATTGTTGGTGGTGCTTTAGGGTTTGGTGCTAATCATTTTCTTACGGGCTCGGCTCACGACATGAGTGCGATGGGTGGCGAATCTGCTGCAAGCTCTAATGATCCGCTTTACTGGGTTGCCCCAATGGATCCGAATTACAAACGCGACAAGCCGGGTAAATCCCCAATGGGCATGGATTTGATTCCGGTTTACGCAGAAGACCTATCCGGTGAACAAGACGCACCGGGTACAGTGACTATTGACCCTTCAGTAGAAAATAACCTCGGGGTTAAAACCGCAAACGCGACACTACAACAGTTATCACCACGCATCGAAACGGTTGGTTATATTGCCTTTGATGAAAGTCTGTTATGGCAAACCAACGTTCGTGTGGCGGGTTGGGTAGAAAAACTCTACATCAATGCCGTGGGTGAGAAAGTGAAGAAAGGCGATGTGCTTTTCACGCTCTACTCTCCTGAACTGGTTAAAGCACAAGAAGAATTGCTGAATGCGTACCGCACTGGCCGCAAAGGTCTTGTAAAAGGGGCGACCGAACGCTTGGTAACGCTTGGTGTTGACCGCGCTCAAATCAAATCCATTACTCGTAGTGGTAAAGCATCGCAAACCATTGAAATCAAAGCTCCTGCTGATGGCGTTATCGCGAGCTTAAACGTGCGTGAAGGTGGCTATTTGTCCCCTGCTCAAGCGGTGATCAGTGCCGGTCCTTTGGACAATGTTTGGGTTGATGCAGAAGTCTTTGAGCGTCAAGCACACTGGATGAAAGCAGGCTCTCAAGCCACGATGACCCTTGACGCGATTCCGGGCAATGAATGGCAAGGTGTCGTGGATTACGTGTACCCAATCCTCGATCCGAAAACACGTACGTTGCGTGTGCGTCTTAAATTTCCTAATCCAGATGGCGCATTGAAGCCAAACATGTTCGCCAATATTGCCCTGCAGCCTGTCACTGACGACGCAGTATTAACGATTCCTAAATCATCTGTTATCCGCTCTGGCGGTATGACTCGCGTTGTTCTGGCGGAAGGTGATGGCAAATACCGTTCTGCTCGAATTGAAGTTGGCCGCGAAGCTGGCGAACAAATCGAAGTATTACAAGGACTTAAAAAAGGCGACAAGATCGTTACTTCATCTCACTTCATGCTCGACTCTGAATCAAGCCAGTCGGCGGATCTGTCTCGCATCAATGGTGTAGAAGCAGCGGCGGAAACAGCATGGGCCAAAGGTGAGATCACAGACGTAATGAAAGATCACCGCATGCTGACCATCAACCACCAGCCTGTACCAGAATGGGATTGGCCGGGCATGGTAATGAACTTCACTTTTGCAGATGGCGTTGAGATGGGTGACTTGAAAAAAGGTCAGGCTATCGAATTTGAAATGCAAAAGACGGAGTCCGGTCAGTACCAAATCGTTGACTATAGGGCAGACAACAGCGTCATTGCAGCAGAAGTTTGGCTAACTGGTGACATCACGATGCTGATGGCTGATTTTGGCATGATCACCTTAAACCACCTACCGGTTGCAGAATGGAACTGGGATGCTGGCGAGATGAACTTCTCTGTGGGTGAAGATGTTGATCTATCGGGTTTTGAAGAAGGACAGAAAGTTCGGTTTCTAGTTGAAAAACAAGGATCTGACTACGTTCTTAAACAACTAGTTCCTGCAACAACAGCCGTCGAGGGTTAATTATGATCAATGCTATTATTCGTTGGTCACTGAGCAACCGATTCCTAGTGTTGGTCGCGACCTTAGCCCTTATATTAGGCGGACTTTACAGTGTAAAGAATACGCCTGTTGATGCGATTCCGGATCTTTCTGATGTGCAAGTGATCATCAAGACAAGCTATCCGGGGCAAGCTCCTCAAGTCGTCGAGGATCAAGTTACTTACCCGCTCACCACCGCCATGCTTGCCGTGCCGGGTGCTGAGACGGTTCGTGGCTACTCTTTCTTTGGTGACTCTTACGTTTATATCATTTTCAACGATGATACCGACATGTACTGGGCACGTTCACGCGTGTTGGAGTACTTAAGCCAAGTAGCACCCAAGCTGCCACCGAACGCAAAACCAACCCTAGGTCCTGATGCAACGGGCGTGGGCTGGGTTTACAGCTACGTATTACAAGACAAAACCGGCAAGCATGATTTGGCGGATCTTCGCAGCCTGCAAGACTGGTTCTTGAAGTACGAATTGCAAACCGTTGATGGCGTTTCTGAAGTCGCTACCGTGGGCGGTATGGTGAAGCAGTATCAAGTGCAGATTGATCCTGCCAAGCTTCGTGCTTACAACCTCACTCTGCAACAAGTGAACATGGCAATCCAAAACGGTAACCAAGAGACCGGCGCGTCCGTTATCGAAGTGGCCGAAGCCGAACACATGGTTCGTACCACGGGTTACCTAACCAGCATTGAAGACATAAAATCACTGCCGCTAAAAGTCACCGAGAAAGGCACGCCGTTGCTATTAGGAGACATCGCAGACATTAACCTTGGTCCACAAATGCGACGAGGTATCTCAGAGTTGAATGGCGAAGGTGAAGCAGTGGGTGGCGTTATCGTAATGCGCTTTGGCGAGAACGCGAGTGAAGTGATTGCGAAAGTCAAAGACAAACTCGCCGACCTGCAACGCAGCCTACCAGAAGGCGTGGAAATTGTTGCAACCTACGACCGCTCTACCCTTATCGATTCAGCGGTAGAAAACCTATGGAAAAAGCTTGCAGAGGAGTTCATCGTCGTTGCGATTGTGTGTACGTTGTTCCTGTTCCACATTCGTTCTTCATTGGTTATCGCTCTGAGCCTACCGGTCGGTATTCTCACTGCGTTTATCGTAATGCATTGGCAAGGCATCAACGCCAACATCATGTCCCTTGGTGGTATCGCGATTGCCATCGGTGCCATGGTGGATGGTGCAATCGTGATGATTGAAAACGTTCACAAGCACATTGAACGAACGCCACTGACCGACAAGAACCGCTGGCAAGTAATTGGCAAAGCCGCAGAAGAGGTCGGCGCTCCGCTGTTCTTCTCATTGCTGATCATCACTCTTAGCTTCGTACCGGTGTTCGCCTTAGAAGGCCAAGAAGGCAAGATGTTCTCGCCGCTTGCGTTCACTAAGACGTACGCCATGGCAGCGGCAGCAGGGTTGGCAATCACACTCGTCCCTGTTCTTATGGGCTACTTCATTCGCGGTAAGGTGTTACCGGAGCACAAAAACCCGGTTAACCGTGGCTTGGTCGCATTGTACCGCCCGCTGTTGAATACCAGCTTAAAATACCCTAAGACCATGATTGTTATCGCATTAGGTCTGATGGCGTCGGCTTACTACCCAACCAGTAAACTGGGTAGCGAGTTCATCCCGCCGCTGGATGAGGGCGACTTGATGTACATGCCAACGACCTACCCAGGTATCTCGATTGGTAAGGCGCGTGAGCTTCTACAGCAAACCAACAAACTGATCAAAACCGTTCCAGAAGTGAAAACCGTATGGGGCAAGATTGGCCGAGCTGAGACCGCAACCGATCCAGCGCCACTCACCATGATTGAAACCGTGATTCAGTTGAAGCCACGCGACCAATGGCGTGAAGGGGTAACAACCGAGTCACTGCGCAAAGAGTTCGACAAGCTGGTTCAGTTCCCTGGTCTTACTAACGCTTGGGTAATGCCTATCAAAACGCGTATCGACATGCTGGCAACGGGCATCAAAACCCCTATCGGCATTAAGATCGCCGGACCCGATCTGAAAGTGATTGAGAAGATCGGTTCTCAGTTGGAGCCAATTCTTAATGGCGTACAAGGCACGGCATCGGTTTATGCAGAGCGTGTAGCAGGTGGTCGTTATGTCGCAATCGACATTAAACGTCGTGCCGCAGCGCGTTACGGCTTGAGCATCAAAGACGTTCAGCAGGTGATCTCCACCGCGGTTGGCGGCATGAATGTGGGTGAAACCATCGAAGGCTTGGAGCGTTACCCAATCAACGTTCGTTACCCACAAGACTACCGTGATTCAGTGGTTAAACTGCAAAATCTACCATTGGTGACACCAAATGGTGCTCGTATTGCGCTGGCTGACGTAGCGGACATTCGTTACGAAGACGGCCCTCCAATGATTAAAACGGAAAACGCGCGTCCAAACGGCTGGGTGTTTGTCGATATCGATGGTCGTGACCTTGGATCTTACGTTGTGGAAGCACAGCAAGTAGTGGCTGATCAACTAGAACTTCCTGCGGGTTACTCGCTGGCTTGGTCTGGTCAATACGAATACATGGAGCGTGCGAAAGACCGCTTGAGTGTCGTGGTACCAATCACCATCGCCATCATTATGCTACTGCTTTATTTCAGCTTCCGTCGTGTCGGTGAAGTGATGATCATCATGCTTACTCTACCACTCGCTATGGTCGGTGGTTTGTGGCTTATGCATATCCTCAACTACAACTTCTCGATTGCCGTTGGGGTCGGCTTTATTGCCCTAGCAGGCGTCGCGGTTGAAATTGGGGTCATCATGCTCGTCTACCTCAACCAAGCATGGCACTACAAAAAGCTGGATGCGGAAAAGAGCCAACAGAAGCTTGAAGCGAAAGACCTAACTGATGCCATTCGTGAAGGTGCAGGCCTTCGTGTTCGCCCAGTAATGATGACGGTACTGACGGTCATTATTGGTCTGATTCCGATCATGTACGGCGAAGGGACAGGATCAGAAGTGATGCAACGTATCGCTGCACCAATGATTGGCGGTATGGCATCGGCACTGCTACTGACGCTGTTGGTGCTTCCTGCCATCTTCAAGCTGTGGAAACAACGCGAGTTGCGCCAAAGCAATGCGACTAATCACCAAGCTAGTGATGTAAACAACAACGCTTAATCCCTACCTTCCCCTCAATCAATTCGTTTGGGGGGAAGCAACCAAATTATTAATGAATTAAAACAAGGATAAAAAAATGAAAAAGACACTAATCACTCTTGCTCTAGCCCTAACAACAACGACTGCGTTTGCCCAAATGGATCATT
Organism: Vibrio sp. 779(2023); assembly: GCF_033344285.1. Lineage (NCBI taxonomy): Bacteria > Pseudomonadati > Pseudomonadota > Gammaproteobacteria > Vibrionales > Vibrionaceae > Vibrio > Vibrio sp. 779(2023). The sequence goes on along the minus strand of NZ_JAWPOM010000001.1, from coordinate 455,352 downwards.
CAAACATGGACTACGCGAACATGGATCATAGCAAAATGAAGCATGAAAATATGGACCACGGCAACATGAGGATGGACCACAGTAAAATGGATCATTCAAACATGATGGATATGCAGGGCATGTCGGCAGTAGGTATGCCAGCAAAAGGGGCAAAGCCAGACAAGGTGGTACACGTTATCTTAGGTGATGACATGACCATCAAGTTCAAGAAAGACGTTAAGATTGAGCCAAACGATGTGGTGCAATTTGTGGTCATGAACACCGGTAAGATCAACCACGAGTTTACGATTGGTTCGGCTAAAGAGCAGCTAGAACATCGCGAAATGATGAAGACGATGAGCGGCGATCACATGCATGACTCAGGAAACGCAGTTACGGTAGAACCAGGTAAAGCGAAGCAATTACTGTGGCACTTCCACGGTGACAACAAGGTTGAGTTCGCGTGCAACATTCCGGGCCATGCAGAAGCGGGCATGGTTAAAAAGATTGAACTGTAAGTAATTATCCAAATAGACAAAGGAGCTGATGATTCAGCTCCTTTTATTTCTCTGGATCAAACTATTCGTTAGCTCATGATAAGAAATTCTGAGCCAGTGTCTCACGCTAAGATATTTTTGTGACCGAATCACCGACGTAATATAAGCCAAACTACAGGCCTTGATAGCAACACTCTTCTCCCCATATTGAGACCGTTTAAGCGTATTGCGAAGAATCCTACATAAAATAGACATAGATTTAACAGTGTTTAGAGTATTGGCTCGTTATAGTTTACGTGACATCGCTACCGTGCGAACTAAAACTAAAATTGAAGAACACGATCCATGAAAAAGTTATTTTTGTTGGCTGGGCTAATGGTTTGCTCAACCCTAAGTTACGCGTCCCAACTGAATGAGGACATTTCTCTCCTCGAGCAACAAACCTCAAGCAGAATTGGGGTGTCAGTTTGGGATACCCAAGCAGACGAGCGTTGGGATTACCGTGGCGATGAACGCTTCCCACTCATGAGCACATTCAAAACCCTAGCTTGTGCCAAAATGCTAAGTGATATGGACAGCGGTAAGCTAAGTAAAAATGCGACCGCAAAAGTCGATGAGCGCAGTATCGTTGTATGGTCTCCAGTGATGGATAAGCTCGCAGGCCAAAACACACGCATAGAGCACGCGTGTGAAGCCGCTATGTTAATGAGTGATAATACCGCAGCCAACTTAGTATTAAATGAAATTGGCGGCCCTAAGGCCGTAACAATGTTTCTGCGAACAATTGGAGATAAAGCAACGCGCCTAGACAGAATAGAACCTCGCTTGAACGAAGCCACACCAGGCGACAGCCGCGACACAACCACACCTAACGCCATACTAAACACTCTTCGAACTTTGGTCGAAGGCGAAACGTTGTCTTATGAGTCTCGTGTACAATTAAAAATCTGGATGCAGGACAACAAAGTTTCAGACTCGTTAATGCGTTCTGTATTACCAACAGGTTGGTCTATTGCAGACCGTTCTGGTGCGGGAGGTCATGGTTCGCGTGGCATTAACGCGATTATATGGAAGGAAAATCATCGACCTGTTTACATTAGTATTTATGTCACTGAAACCGAGCTCTCACTTCAAGCTAGGGACCAACTCGTTGCGCAGATAAGTCAGTTGATTTTACAAAAGTACAAAGACAATTAAGTCACCACTCACCTGACCCTATTTGTATCCTTTTCTAGCCCTTCTATTCCAGAAGGGCTCATTCTGTACTTCCATCTTAAAAACACCACTTATTGAGTAATGACTTACTTATAAATAGGTATAAGATTTACTTATTTAGGGTGAGTTAACGCCCACATTAAGCAACCAAATGCACACAAACGGCGATAATTAAACCATACTCTTACCAAGAAGCACATTTTCTACAAAATAGCTTCACGTAATTTATTGTTGGTATTTGCAACATTGCCAAGGAGATGTCTATTGAGACTTGAAAGAACTTTTAACCCTGATGACTTATCGATGCAAAACATGGAAAGTCCGATATGTATGCCGATAGGGTTTGTTCACTTTTTAGCTCAATCGGAAACACTACAGCAAGTACTTGATACGGTGGCAGAATGGATAAATCGTATATTTAATTCTGACCGTGCGAGTATCACACTTTATGAAAACAATGATCATTTAAAGGTCTACTCTTTCTCTGGTAGTAAAGCGATTCCCGCTGAATTTTTAGTGCCCATTCATCAAGCGTTTGTTGGCCGAGTGTTCAAAAAGCAACAACTGATGATCTGCGACGATGTTACGCAATCTGATGAGATCGATTGTGTGATGCTCGCATCCAATGGTATGGGTACGTGTATGGACGCGCCTTTAATGCACGGTAAAGTCTGCCTAGGAACGCTTAATGTTGCGCATCATCAAACGCACATTTACACAAACGAACAAGCGGCACAGCTTCAGTGCATCGCTAATTGGATTGCTTTAAACATTGCCCTTCATATACAGATTATGAAAATGGAGCACCTCGCCACGACGGATGATCTAACAGGTATTCCAAACCGCAGAGAGTTCATGCGACAAATCGAAAGCCGCCTAAATGAATACCGAACCCAGGGCATTGACTTCCATGTTGCTATTTTAGATCTCGACAATTTTAAAAGCCTCAATGACCGATTTGGTCATGACGCAGGCGATAAATCACTGATCCATGCAGTTAATACTATTAAAAGTCATCTACTTGATTGTGACTTACTTGCCAGAGTTGGCGGTGAAGAGTTTGCCATCGTATTAAGAAGTCGCTCATCACAGCAAGCTCTAGACACATTAGAAACGATTCGTAATGCACTAGAAACGACGACCGTTCAACATTCAGGTTGTGATATGAGCTTCACCGCGAGTATTGGGGTAACTCAAGTCTGTCGTCTCGACGACTCATTTGAACCACTCGTTAAACGCGCCGACTTAGCACTTTACAAGGCAAAAGAAACCGGAAGAAATCGCGTTGAGTTTCATATTGGTGAAGAAAGGTAGAAAAAATAAAAAAAGGTAGCGACTCATTGCGCTACCTTTTATCGATTCTAACCCGCTTAAAATAACTAATACGAACTTTAAGCCAGTTAAAAATAAGAATGAGCAAATTTAATTATGCTTTCTTAAGATCTTTAGCTGGGTAAGTTAGTGTTTTTTCGCCTGCTTTTACATGTGTGTAAAAACCGCCACTGCTTAAACCTGTAACAACCATTTCGCCAAGATCGATACCTTTAGTCGCTACTACTACGTCACCGATTGAAAACATATTGAATACCTTGTTTGTTTAGATTAAGACACTAAGTCGTTGCGCGGTATTTAATACGATATTAGGCAAAGCACCTAATCGAGTTTTTTATCGTAAAGATTAATTTATATTTGTCGTGAACTCTAAGTTTCCACATTGAAAATCACAGGATATTTTCCAAAAAAGATGCGCTATTCTTGTGAAATACGGTAATATTTTCTAGCATCAAGTGCGGAGGTATTCTCCGCCCTCATTGGAGAAAAATGATGAAGAAAGGCCTAAAAATGCGTGCATTAGAGCGTTCTGATTTGCGCTTTATTCATGAACTGAATAACAACCGAAATATCATGGCCTACTGGTTCGAAGAACCTTACGAGTCTTATGACGAGCTCGAAGAACTTTATCGAAAACATATACATGATGACGCTGAAAGGCGTTTTGTCGTCGAAGATGAAGACGGCATCGTAATTGGCTTAGTTGAGCTGATCGAGATTAACTACATTCACCGCAGCGCGGAATTTCAGATAATCATCGCCCCAGAGCATCAAGGCCGAGGTTATGCGACAGAGATGATTAATCGTGCGTTAGATTACTCATTCTCAATTCTTAATCTACGTAAAATCTACTTATTAGTCGCAGTGGATAACGAAGTCGCTATTCACTTATACAAAAAATGCGGCTTTATCGAAGAAGGTCACCTTGTAGAAGAATACTTTATTAACGGCGCTTACAGCGATGTTAAGCGCATGTATATATTAAAACACCAGTACCAGAAAAAGATCGAAGAAAACAACTCAATTCACTAGTTCATTCTATCAAAGTAAAAACGCAGCTATTTGGGCTGCGTTTTTATTTATTCAAATTGATATTGATATGATAACACGATGCGCTTGTCTGCTTCATCCAAATAGGTGTTGTTGTCCATGACAAACGTCATTACGTTAAAAGAGTGGCGTTTGCTCACGAGGTAACCAAGACCAATACCACCAAAGAAGCCTTTGTAGTTCTCTCCTTCACTGTTTACTGAGCCGTAAGTGCCTGCTGCGAAGCTGATTAACGTCAGCTTTTTGGTAAACGATTTCAGCGCAAATGCACCAACGTAACCGCTACTGCCTGAAGAGCTTATCATATTGAAGCCATTCTCTGCACTTGGCGTACCCGTAAAGTTAGGCTCGCTACAGAGACTACTTTCTGCACCGTCACAAACAGGAACATCACCAGTGTTGTACGTATAGCCTGCCATTGGGAAAATTTGGAAACCTGCTGGCTCAATCCCGAAATAACTTAGCGGCATAAAGGTACCAACGCTGTAGTTGGTTTGATCCGCGCCGTTTACGTATTCATTTTTACCGAAGTTGAAGTTCACGATACCGACCGGAAACAACCACGAGCCACCAATACGCCACTCGCTCGCATCATCATTGATACGCAGGTTAATTTTGCGCGCTTGGTCAAGCGCAAGTGAGCCCGAGAATGAGATGTTTTGATCATCAAAATCGTAGTTGTTTGCGTAAGACGCGCCAAATTTCGTGATGACTTTTGTTGGGTCATCCGCCAACTTGTTTTTATTGTCTTTTACTCGATGCTCGGCACCATGAGCCAGCGTACTAACCAACAAAGTTATACACACTAACGCTAGTTTATTTTTCATTTTTTAGTCCTTTGAGATGTTGAATACCCGCACTTAGCTGCGCAGATACTTTTTGAATCATCACTCACTGGATGTGACAGAAGCGCCCTAACTACCTTAGATGGTGTGACAGCATCCAGTGCAGGTAGTTAGGGTAGAATGGCCTGTAAGGAAGGCGTTTTAGCGATTAGGAATGATTAGTTTTTCCAGTTGTAGCTCATGCTCATGAAGTACAGCGCAGGCTCATCAAAACCAGCTTGTAAGCGTGGCGTTTCTGACGATTCCATCAAGATCGCTTCAAACGCGAAACCAATTGAGTTTTCTGAATCCAATTTGTAATCAATGCCTGTACCAATGCGGTACGCCTTGCCAGTAGGAACGGTAATGTCACCGTTTGATTGGCTTTCATACATGCTGGTATCGAATGCAAAACCTGCATTCCACATCATTTTTTCATTCAGTTTGTACTGAGTACCCAATGCGATTTGGTAAGTGTCTTGTGTCTCTACGCCCAGCGTGGTTGTGTATTCGCTCCAGTCTTGCCAGTTCACGTTCCACATCACCGCTAGGTCATCATTCACTTCATGGTAAGCACTGAAGATCAGTTGTTGTGGAGCAATGGAGTTACTCTTGTCGAATTCAAATTCGGTTTCAGAAGAGTAAGACAGGCCAAGACGAGTGCCTGGTGTTGCTTCATAAAGCACACCTACTCGGCCGTTGAGCTGAGTATCTTGGTCTTCGTCATTGAAGTTCAAGGCTCCCTTCGTTTCCACTTCATACATACCGTACTGAATGCCAAGCGCCGCACCCACAGACCAGTGATCATTGATGCGGTAAGAAGCGGAAGGTTGAATGGTCAAGGCTTGCGTCGTTGCTGTAGGAATATCTAAATGATCACCCAAAAGACCTTCGTACTCGAGGCCAAGACCGTAGTTGCCATACAGACCAATACCCAGCGTCCATTTGTCGTTCACTTGTTGGCTGTAAAATGCCGACGCCATAGGAACAAAACCAATCACGTTGCCCGCATCGCCAGTCATCGTGTCTAGTTGCGCGTCACCGTAAAGGCCAATCAGGTTACCAGAGAAAGATTTACCAGAAACATTCGCCAGACCAGCCGGGTTTGCTGCCATTACTGAGGCATCTTGCGCACGAGCCGCCATACCAGCGGATGCCAAACCAATATCCGATGCTGTAGTTTCGTAAAGGTATAACCCACCCGCTTGCGCAGCAGCACACGTCAGTAAAGAGCTCGCTACGACGATTTTTGAAAGATTTTTCATGTTAAAACCTATTATTGTTTGGGAAACCCACGCTGCGACGGTGGTTATATATCAATGAAAGGCATTGGCCAATCGCACACAGCGTGGGGGTGTTGTGGAGTCAGTAAGTTGAAATCAGCGTTGTTGCTCGCTCACCTCAAGTTCAGTGGATTTCTTTCGCTTAAACTTCTCGCGCAGAGATTGCATCATCACGAAGAACACTGGCGTCAGTAACGTGCCGACAAACGTAGAGAGAATCATGCCGCCGAACACTGCAAAGCCCAGTGAGTGACGAGATGCGGCACCAGCACCCGATGCAATCACCAACGGGAATACCCCCCAGATGAAGGCGAATGCGGTCATCTGTACTGCACGGAAACGGATTCGAGCAGCTTCTTTGGCAGCATCAATGATGGATAAGCCCTTTTCTTCTCGCAGAACTTTGGCAAATTCCACGATAAGAATCGCCACTTTGGCGGACATACCGATCAAGATGACCACACCAATCTGCACGTATAAATCGAACGGTTGTCCCACCAGCAGTAGCGTGCCCATTGCGCCGAGAATCGCGACTGGAACCGCCATCATTACCGCAGCTGGAATGGTCCAACTTTCGTACTGAGCCACTAAGAACAAGTAGGTGAACAGCAAAGACAATGCGAACGCGATTGGCGCCATGTTGCCTGCTTTCATCTCTTGGTAAGTCATGCCTGACCACTCGTACGAGTAACCACTTGGCAAAGATTCCGCAGCCAGTTTTTCAATGGCTTTTACAACATCACCCGAGCTGTAACCTGGCGCTGGCGCACCGTTCACGGTTGCAGAACTGAACATGTTGTAGTTCGACAAGGTATCTGGGCCGAAGATCGGCTTCACTTTCACTAGCGTTGCCAGTGACACCATTTTTCCAGAGCTTGAGCGAACAAACAGATGGTTGATGTCGTCGATATTGTCACGGTATTGCTCGTCTGCTTGCACTTTCACTTGGTACGAACGACCAAACAAGTTGAAGTCAGAAATGTAGGCACCGCCCAACTGTGCTTGCAGTGTGCTGAAGATTTCATTCAACGGTACGCCCATCGAAATCGCTTTATCGCGATCAATATCGATGTAACGTTGCGGAATATTCGCACGGAAAATCGAGAACGCACGTGCCACTTCAGGCAGTTGGTTGATTTGGGCAACAAAATCAGCGGTTGTTTTTGCCAACTCTTGTGGAGAACGGCCCAAGTTGTCTTGCAGCACAAGGTTGAAACCATCCACCGCACCCATGCCTTTGATTGCCGGCGTCGCGAAAACGAACGAAGCGGCATCTGGCGTTGAGTTCAGCATTTGGTTAACTTTGTTCATCAACGCACGTTGGTGTAGCTCAGGGTCTTTACGTTTGCTCCAGTTATCCAGTTTGATGATCAACATGCCCGAGTTTGGAATCGACGCCATGTTAATTACCGAGAAGCCCGCAACCGAAACCACGTTCTCCACACCTTCCATCTGTTTTAGCTCATCAACGTACTTCTTCATTAATGGTGCAGTACGCTGCAATGCTGCTGCGTCTGGCAAACGCATTTCGACCATGAACACGCCTTTATCTTCGTTCGGTACGAAAGAAGAAGGTACGGTCATGAACGCAAATGCCAGCACCGCAATAAGCGCGCCATACACACCGATACTCAGCACAATGCGGCGGCTCAAGAAGCCAACTAAACCTTGGTATTTGCGCGTTATTGCTTCAAAACCGCGGTTAAACGCACGCAAAGGCGCAATAGGTTGCGAGTGAGTAGATTTCAACATCAACGCACAAAGCGCTGGCGTTAACGTCAATGCGTTGATCGCAGAGATCAGCACCGATACACAGATGGTGACCGCGAACTGGTTGAACATTCGACCAGAAATACCCGGCAATAGCGCAACCGGTACGAATACCGCCAACAAAATAAGCGTTGTTGCCAATACTGGCCCCGTCACTTCTTTCATAGCTTGGATCGTGGCCGGAATCGGGTCTAAATGCTCTTCATGGATAACCCGCTCCACGTTCTCTACCACGATGATCGCATCGTCCACCACGATACCGATGGCGAGGATCAAGCCAAACAACGAGATCGTGTTAATGGTCATGCCCATCACGCCCATGATTGCGAACGTCGCAATGATGGAAACCGGAATCGCTAAGGTTGGAATGATGGTCGCTCGCCAGTTCTGCAAGAAAACGTACACAACGAAGGTGACAAGAAGTACTGCAATCACCAGCGTCTCGTACACTTCATCAATCGATGTCTCTACGTATTCGGTAGAGTCATACGCGATGTCGTAGACCAAATCATCTGGGAACGATTTCTCGTACTCTTTCATGGCCTCTTTCACGCGTTCCATCACGTCTAGCGCGTTCGCGGTCGGCAACTGGTACAAGGCCAGAACGGCGGCTGGTTCGTTATTCATACGACCATCAGCTTCGTAACCTTGTGCACCAACTTCCACACGAGCCACATCTTTCAAGCGAATCAAAGAACCTTTCTTGCTCGCACGAATGATGATGTTCTCGAACTCTTCCGCAGAAGTGAGGCGGCCTTTGGTTTGCAAAACATATTGATATTGCTGGTCACCTGGAGCTGGCATACCACCGATCTTACCCGCCGCCACTTGGATGTTTTGCGTTTTAATTGCGCCAATAACATCGCTAGCAGAAAGCTTCAAGGTAGCCAGTTTATTTGGGTTCAACCAAATACGCATTGAGTAGTCTTTCTTACCCAGCAGCGTAATGTCACTCATACCTTCGATACGTTTTAGACGCTCGACAATATTGAGATCCGCGTAGTTAGAAAGGTAGATACTGTCGTGAGACTGTTTCGGAGAACGCAGTGTGATAACGCCCAGCATGTCGGAAGATTTCTTCTTAACCGTCACACCGATTTGGTTTACTTCTTGTGGTAGAGACGACGTCGCCTGTGCCACCAAGTTGTTCACACGAACCTGCGCCATATCGCCATCTGCGCCCACTCGGAAGTAAATACGCAATGTGTATGAGCCATCGTTACCAATCACAGAAGACATGTAAATCATGTCTTCAACGCCGTTGACTTTGGCTTCTATCGGTTGTGCTACGGTCTTTTTAACCACGTCCGCGTTTGCACCCGGATACATGGTGCTCACCGTAATTACCGTTGGAGAGATTTGAGGATACTCAGAAATTGGCAAGACTTTCAGGGCGATCATACCCATCAATGTCATCGCCAGTGAGATCACCAAAGCAAACTTCGGCCGGTGAATGAAAAATTTACTTAACATCAGTACTCACTCAGCCTTGTTCACTCTGTAGCTCAACGTCTTTCACCGTTGCACCCGGACGCACTTTTTGTAGACCATTGACGATGACTTTTTCGTTAGCCGCCAAACCAGTCAGCACAGCACGTTTCACACCGTAGGTCTGACCGAGTTCAACGTTACGACGAGACACCACGTGATCATCACCAACCACCATGACGTAGTCACCCGCTTGGTCTTGCTGAACAGCCGCCGATGGGATAAGCAAACCATCAATGGTTTTGTTGCGCAGCTTGATGGTCAAGTTGCCATATTCACCCGGCATAAGCGCGTAAGTTGGGTTATCGAATTGTGCTTCTGCTCGAATTGAGCCTGTTTCTAAATCGATCTTGTTGCCAACGGCGTAGATCTTGCCATCAAGCGGGTACAATGAACCGTCTGAAAGCGTCAGTGTTAAATCAACATCCAGTTTGTCATCGTTACGATGGGCCACATCAATCGCACTTCTTACGCGGCGGTAGAGCTTCTCATCCACATCAAAGCCAAAGCGAATTGGGTCGATTTGAGTGATCGAAACAAGAGGAACGAGTTGAATTTTCGAAATACGGTCACCCACTCGGAAGTTGCTGAAACCCACGCGGCCAGAGAAAGGAGCGCGCACAGAGCTAAATTCAAGATCGAGCCTTGCTGAAACCAGCGTCGCTTTCGCCTCTTCTACCGAGGCAATCGCTGCGGCGTGCGCAGCAATGGCGTCATCGTATTGCTGCTCACTGATGCTTTTATCTTTGATGAGTTTCTTCACACGTTCTGCATCACGCGTAGTTTGAACGAGTTGTGCTTTTGCTTTTTGCAACGACGCTTTTGCATACGCCAGTGCCGCTTTGTAAGGACGGTCGTCGATTTCAAACAGCAATTGGCCTTTTTCTACCATATCGCCATCTTTAAAATGAATCGCGGTTAATTCGCCACCGACTCGCGGCATAATATCAACGTCATTTACCGCTTCAGTTCGACCGATAAAAGTATGATAAGGAGTGATTTTTGTTTCGGTTAGGGTAACGGTTTCAACAGAGGGTGCTTGGGCTGTTTTCGTTGCGATATCGCCAGTTTTGCATCCTGATAGTAATGCAGAAGATATAGCAATAGATACCAACGCAAATTTATATTTGGCTTTCATGATAAACCTACTTTATGTAGAAAGAGCTTTGGCCTAAATATTTAAATATATGGATAAACCTACTTTCTATTCTGGAAATAAACGAGGGAGTTAGAATTGGTAGTTAAATTCGATACGGTGATCACCATCACCGAAATTAACGTGCTCATTCCAGTTTGCAAAGTAACGAATATTTGCGCGAGGATTAATTTGATAAGACAACGCAAACTCATGAGTCAAGATATTATCTTCACCCGCATAATAAGTATCTTTATATTGACTAGACCCTGACAACGTATGCATATACATTGGGTTGTAGTTAATCCAGATTTTATCGGTTAATTCAATTTTTGAGTACATACCCACAACAGTGAAAGTACCTGGAATTTCATAACCTTTGTCATCACCACTAAAATCATTAGCAATAGTGACACCCGCACCAGCTAAAGGAAATAGCTGCAACATACCAAACTTAGGTAGACCTTGAATAAAGCTATAAGATGCATCTAATTTATCGTTATCAACGTCGTAGTTTACATCTAATTGACGGCCTAGACCTTTTGCGACTTCTACTTGGAAATTACGTAGTCGGAAAGAGTCAATGCTGTCATCAACGTTGGCATATATTGGATCGTCATTGTCGCGAATGCCAAATAGCTCACCACCAATGCCTTTCATTTCAATGATGTTCATCGCCATGGTACCAGGCTGGCTAGATTGGTAAGTTTGACCGATTTTGATGTTCGCGCCTTTATCAGTAATACCAAAGCCAGCTTGGGTGTATACCGCAAGTGGGTCAGACATATCTTGTAGTTCTTCGCTATTGTTTGTTTGCGCATAGGCAGAAGACGCGAGTTGTAGGGCTGCAACCACAATGGCAACAGACGGTTTCACTAAATTCATAAAACTGTATCCATTTTAATGATTATAAAATTATTCACGTCATGAGGTCATCATAAATAGCAAGCAACACAACTCGCTTTGGATAACATAAATTATCAAAGCAAATTCAATAATGACGAAACATTCGACGTTTTAATTAAAATAAAATAAAGCATCGTAAAAGTTCAATCACCGCTACTTATATCTTATATAACTTGAAATTTGGTAATACCAATGAAGAAGGAAATATTAAAACTTATGAAAATTCAATTATCATTAGAACAAATGATTAATTAATTTTACCATATAAATAGAGAGTGCAATGGATTTAGGTGATCGCGATCAATGTTTCATTTCGATCGTACAACACTCTTCAGATTAATTAGAACATTATAATAATTTAAAAACCTTAGTTTGATTAGCCTAGCATCAGATTAGAATAGTAGGCCTATAATAAATAAAAAGGGAATCACTCTCTGTGATTCCCTTTTATTATCGAGCGATAAAGCGCCGATGTGTTTCGATAACTAAAACGCAAACAATTCGCACTATTGCAGTTTCTCTATTCCCATATTGAACAGTGCAAAACTATAAATATCTGCATTTGTCTCAATTATTTTACGCGTTGGTGTGCCTGCACCATGTCCTGCATTGGTTTCGATGCGAATTAAGGTCGGATTTGAACCCGCTTGCTTCGATTGCAACTCAGCAGCAAATTTGTATGAGTGAGCAGGAACAACACGGTCATCATGATCACCGGTTGTAATCAATGTTGCTGGGTATTCCACCCCTGCTTTTACATTGTGCACCGGCGAGTAACTTTTCAGATATTGGAACATCTCTTTACTTTGCTCTGCCGTGCCGTAGTCATACGCCCAACCAGCACCTGCGGTAAAAGTATGATAACGCAGCATATCCAGTACGCCGACTGCTGGCAGCGCCACTTTAAAAAGCTCTGGACGTTGCGTCATAACGGCCCCCACTAACAAGCCACCATTCGATCCACCGTTAATGGCTAACTTGTTTGATGACGTTACCTTTTCATCAATTAGAAATTCAGCCGCCGCAATAAAGTCATCAAACACATTTTGCTTTTGCATTTGAATGCCAGCGTTGTGCCACTCTTTACCATACTCCCCACCGCCACGAATGTTCGCTACCGCGTAGACACCACCAAGCTCCAACCAAGCCGCACGTGTCGGGTTAAAAGATGGTGTGAGGCTGATGTTGAAACCACCATAACCATATAGGATGGTTGGTGCACTGCCGTCCATCGGTGTCCCTTTTTTATAGGTGATGATCATCGGCACTTTTGTTCCGTCTTTTGAGGTGTAAAACACCTGGCGAGAGTCATACAAAGCTGGATCAAATGGCGCTTTAGATTTGTAGTACACCTCGCTATCACCATCTTTGATGTTCAGACGATACGTAGTGCTTGGCATCTTGTAGTTGGTGAAAGAATAGTAGACTTCGGTTTCTTCTTTTTTACCCGAGAAACCGTACGCGCTGCCAATATCAGGCAATTTGATTTCTCGGATGAGTTTGCCGTTCATGTCGTATTGCTTCACCATCGAGATCGCATCAACAATATAACTCGCAAACAAATTGCCACCCGCGGTAGAAACGCGTAACACATTCTTTGTTTCAGGGATCAAATCTTTCCAGTTTTTGGGCTGCGGCTGACTCGCATCCACCGTCACGACGCGTTTGTTCGGCGCATTAAGGTTCGTAACCAAGTACAGTTTCGTGCCTTGGTTGTCTATCACCCAAGTATCAGAACTGGTGTTATCTAAAATGGTTTTGAGCGAGCTATTTGGCTTACTCAGGTCTTTGAAGAACAGTTTGTTGCCCGACGTCGATACGCTAGCTGAGATAAACAAGTAGCGTTCATCTTCCGACGTGTAACCCCCAACGTAGCGATACTTTTCGTCCTTTACACCACCGAAAATTAATTGGTCTTCACTTTGTTTCGTCCCTAGTTTATGAAAGTAGAGCTTGTGTTGGTCTGTCTTCGCAGAAAGTTCACTCCCTTTTGGCTTGTCATAACTTGAGTAATAGAAGCCTTGATTGCCGAACCAACTGATGCCACTGAACTTAATATCCACCAGCGTTTCGCCGACGGGCTTTTTGGTTTCTGTGTCTAACACAATGACTTTGCGCCAATCGCTACCGCCTTCCGAAATGCTATATGCAACCAAAGAACCATCACGTGAAAAGCTCACTCCCGCTAACGATGTGGTGCCATCTTCACTAAAAGTATTTGGATCGAGGAAAATTTCTGCTTCGCCATCACCTAACTGCCGATAAAGCACATCTTGGTTTTGTAGCCCGTCATTTTTGTAGAAATAAGTGAACTTACCCTCTTTGAACGGCTGGCTTTGTTTTTCGTAATCCATGAGCTTAGTAATGCACTCTTCAATCTGCTCGCGGTAAGGGATTTTCGCCAGATAATCAAACGTCACTGCATTTTGTACCTTCACCCATTCTGCGGTTTCTGGGCTGAGATCGTCTTCCAACCAGCGATAAGGATCACTCACTTTTGTACCAAAGTAGTCATCGACAACATCCACTTTTTGTGTGGTTGGGTACGTGATGGCTTTCGGGGTTACCTGTTCAACCGACGATTGCGCCGCTTCATTCGCATGCGCCACAGACAACACACTTCCGAGTGCGAGAGCCGTTGTGAGTGCTAGGGTGTTCTTTTTCATGAAATTCCTTTTTATTTTTCTGTTTTCTTTTTGTGCAATACATCAGAACTCTACTATATATCGACAAAATGAATCTAATTTCATTAAACGAGTTGTGAAAGCCATCCTAACTCCCTTATTTCCTGCCAATTCTACATATCGGTAAGTGGAGGTGTAGAGCTTAGGAACAACGCTGAAGAGCTACGATGGCGTTTACTCTCTTTCGTCTAATTCAGTTCGATTTGACGCAAAACCCCAGACTCAGAAGCGAAATCTTGGTCGTGACTAATCAGAACAAATCCACCTTTGTATGTATTTAACGCCTGACTAAGCATTATTTTTGACTCGAGATCGAGATGGTTATCTGGTTCATCAAGCAGCAGCAAAGGCTGGGAGTGTTGATGGCTGACGATCAGCATTGCGAGCTTCATCTTCTCGCCACCACTGAGTACGCATCCCAACCGAAACACAGCGTCTCGACGAAAACCGATCCCCGCCAATAAGGTTCTCGCTTCACTTTCCGTCATCTCTTGACAGGTCTCCATTACGTTCTCAAGTAACGAAAGATTTGGATTCACTGCGCCAAAGTGTTGGTCGAGATAATACAAGGGGGTATTCACTTGCAGCTCACCACTCAGCAACGACAACTCGCCAAGCAACGTCTTTAACAAGGTTGACTTTCCGCAGCCATTTTTCCCTTTGAGATGGACTTTATCGTTCGCAAAAATCTGCAAAGTGATAGGAGTAGAATCTCCAAAAGGCAATATACCTTCTTGTATCGACAACACTTTTCGCGAACGGTTCGGATTATCTGCAAGATAAAGCTTTTGCGCTTTGAGCTGCTCATGTCGCGATTGCAACGCCCGCTCTTTGGCTTGTAAATGCACTTGTCTGAGTTGCTCATTCTTATTGCGATTTGAGGCGCTGGCGGTCGCGCTATCCTTTTTGCCATCAAGCAAAATTTTGGGCTGACTGCCGTCTTTGCGCAGTTTGTTCCCTTGCGCGGCGCGTTGGTCTGCTTTTTCGCGATTTTTCTGGGCTTGCTCGGCTAACCGTTTTTTCTGTTTATCGACTTGCGCTAACTGCCTCTCGACCGCTTGCAGTTCAGTGCGTTTTTTCTCGGCGTACACATCGTAATTTCCACCAAAAGCCTGTAAACCTAGGCCCGATAGCTCCCAAATTTCCTCCATCTCTCGCAGCAGCTCACGATCGTGACTGATGAGTAAAATCGCGCCGCTGAAGTGCGTCATAGACTCTATCAACCATTGTTTCGCCTCGGTATCGAGGTGATTGGATGGTTCATCGAGAATCAAAAGCTCCGTTTCGTTTTCAAATAACTGCCATAACTGCAAACGCGCCAACTGACCACCACTGAGCCGAGCACAAGAGAAATCAGGGTCTTGCGGCAAGCCCATCGCAGCAAGCTGCTGTTTGAGTTTCAGTTCAATATCCCACTGTTCGCCAACCAGTTCGAACCAATGTTCAGAAACATCACCTTGTTCAATCTGCTTCAAAGCATGTAAGGCCGAGTCTGTTCCCAGAAATTGGGCGATCGATTGCTGACCTGAAAGCAGATCAGACGGCTGCTGGCGATACATCATGAAAGAAGAGGGAGCAGTCACAACACCGCTGGCAGGCTGAATTTCTCCCGCTAAAATGGAAGCCAAAAGCGACTTGCCGATGCCATTGCGCCCAACCAAACCAACACGTCGTTTAGTCATGGAACAAGAAATAGACTGGAATAGCGTATCGCCATTATCAAACTGATGGCTAACATTAAAAGCTTGTAAAACTGGCATAATTTGCCTCCTGTATGACAGGGACAACAGCCGTAGCTATGATTTGAAATGGCAACAAAACGCGTGCACAAACGCATTAAGCTCTATGTAAAGCTCGACGATATACGTCAAATCAAAAAGTCGTCTTGTTGCAAAGAAATATCGGAAAGTGAGCTACGCCTACTAACCCTGCAGATCCAAAAAATAAGTAAAAATATGGATGACAGGTTTAGTTCTTCATGTTGGCGTAATCTCCTAGAGAAATGATGCACAGAGTGTAGCCGCTTTTTTGTTCAAAAAGCAAGCTTTCTAACCAAATGTGAACAAAAAGAAAGTTTCACAGTAAGTTGTTATATCACATTAACTTTTTAACAAGTCTTTGAACAATTTCGAGATCTTAGCAACACAATTTTTATCCAAGCCATACTATGCTTAGACTAAAGATAATCCACATAAGGGCGTGGTTATGAAATACAAACATATCCTTGTTGCACTCGAACTGTCAGATGAAAGCACCGTGCTTATCGACAGAGCGGTATCAATGGCAAACTATCTCGACTCCGATATCTCCTTTATTCATATTGATGGTACGCACGGAGAAATCTATCGTGAGCTTGTAGACATCAAAGAAAACCCGGATCAAAGGCCGTTGAATGAGCATTCAATGGAATGTTTAAAAACATTTAGTGATTACATGGATTACCCACTTAAACATTTCTTCGTAGGTACTGGCGACTTGGCTGATAAATTAGAGGTCACCATTAAAGAGCAAGAAGTGGATCTTCTGATTTGTGGTCACCACCAAGATTTCTGGAGCAAGATTATTTCTTACTCCAGACACTTAATTAACAAGTCACCGGTGGATATTCTAGTCGTCCCTATTCATGATTAGTAAAACGTAACGCTTCCCAAAACCACCAATTTATTTGGTGGTTTTTTATTGATATTGAAACAGCTTAAACAGTTTTCCAAACTAGCTTGGCGATCATTTATGAGTTACATTTTCTAACCAACCCGCGCTCCTACTGGGCATGGTTATTTAGATAGCAAGGATCCCTATGGCAAATAAAAAAGTACTCATTCTCTTTGCTCATCCTTCCCAGCATCGTTCAGAAGTGAATACTCCACTTTTCAAAGAAGCTCAAAAAATTGAAGGCGTGACATGTGTTGATCTCTATGGCGAATACCCTCGTTTCGATATTAATATCGACCGTGAGCAGCAACGCTTACGTGAGCATGACGTGGTGATTTTCCAATTCCCACTATATTGGTATTCAACGCCTGCAATTTTAAAAGAGTGGCAAGATCTGGTTTTGGAATATGGCTTTGCTTACGGTACAGATGGCACAGCACTGCAAGGTAAGACCATGCTTTGTGTGCTGTCTGCAGGGGGTAAAGAAGAAGCTTATAAGGCAGAGGGCTACAACCACTTTACGATTCGTCAACTGCTTGCGCCTATTGAACAAATGTCCGCACTGACAGGCATGAACTACATTGCCCCTCTCGCGATGTTTGGCGCACGTACAGCAGATGAAGAAGGGCGAATCCCTCGTCATGTTGAGCGGTACAAGAGCCTGCTAACAGCTTTAGTCGAAGATAGGTTGGATGTTGAAGCTGCGGCGTCATTAATCAAGCTTAACAGCGCATTGCCAGAGCTCATTAAGGAGGCTTCATGACAGGGATATTCTTACAAGCCTTCGTATATTTGATTGCTGCTGTAATTGCAGTCCCACTTGCTAAGCGTTTGGGACTTGGGTCCGTTTTAGGCTATCTCATCGCAGGTGTGGTCATTGGCCCAATTATCGGTTTAGTCGGTGAAGAAACAACAACAATCCAGCACTTTGCCGAGTTTGGCGTGGTGATGATGCTGTTTCTCGTTGGCTTAGAGCTCGAACCCAAAATGTTGTGGGCAATGCGCAATCGCTTAATGGGCTTAGGAGGTCTGCAAGTCGGCGGTACCGTCGCGGCGATTATGGGTATTGCCTTGTATTTTGACCAGCCTTGGACCATAGCCTTAGCCATAGGTTTGATCTTCGCCCTCTCTTCTACTGCGATTGTTTTGCAAACTTTTAGCGAAAAAGGATTAACGAAGACGGAAGGTGGACAAAACGCTTTCTCCGTGTTGCTTTTTCAAGATATTGCAGTGATACCAATGTTGGCGTTCATTCCTCTATTGGCCTTACCTGAATTAATTGAACAGGCACAGTCCGCGGCTCAAACAGCCGCAGCGCACCATGAAGAATTAAGCCTCGTTGCGGGGTTGCCCGGCTGGGCATACGGCATCGTAATCACAGCATCGATTGCAATCGTCGTCGTTGGTGGACACTTTTTAAGTCGACCTCTGCTCAATTATGTGGCTAGCTCTGGTTTGCGAGAAATCTTTACCGCAACTGCACTCATGCTGGTCATTGGTATCGCTGCGCTGATGAGCTTAGTGGGCTTATCTCCTGCCTTAGGAACCTTCTTGGCTGGCGTTGTATTGGCGAACAGTGAATTCCGCCACGAGTTAGAATCCAACATCGAACCATTTAAAGGCCTATTGTTAGGTCTGTTCTTTATTACCGTTGGCGCAGGGATCAACTTCTCGGTCCTTTTTGGTGATTTCAGGTTGGTCATGGCATTGACCATTGGCGTGATGGTTTTGAAAGCCTTGGTGCTGTTTATTCTTGCACTGATATTTAGGGTGAAAGGCAGCAACCGCTGGCTGTTTACCCTAAGCTTGGCTCAAGCAGGTGAATTCGGCTTTGTGCTTCTAAGCTTTTCAGTGCAAAACCACGTCATCCCATTTGAACTTTCACAAACTCTTGCGTTAGTGGTTGCGATTTCGATGTTCCTGACACCAGGTTTGTTTATTCTGTTTGATAGAGTGATTCTGCCGCGCTTTGAAAGCCAGTCAAATGAACGCGAAAGCGATACGATTGAGGAAACAGGCACGGTGATCATCGCCGGCATCGGCCGCTTTGGACAAATAGTGAATCGCCTATTGGTATCAAACGGCGTGACTACCGTGGTACTTGACCATCAATCTGACCAAGTCGATAACATGCGCCAGATTGGCACTCGCGCCTATTTTGGCGACGCGACTCGACCAGATATGCTACATACAGCCGGCATTGAGCACGCCGCTGCGTTGGTTGTGGCGATTGATAACCAAGAATCGAGTGTAGAACTGGTGAAGTACGTTAAGCACACGTACCCAAAAGTAACAGTGATTGCACGTGCCTTTGACCGTGGACATGGCTATCTTTTGCGTCAAGCGGGAGCTGATATTATTGAATCAGAGACCTACCATTCTGCATTGGAGATGGGCGGTCACACAATGAAAGCACTTGGCATTCACCCCTTCTTTGTTGAACAACAGAAGGCGACATATAAGCGTGTTGAAGCACGTAAGTCAGAAATACTCTACAAAGCTTGGGAAGATGATTCTGAAGGTGAACGCTATGACAACAATTTCCGACAACTGTTTATTCAGTTAGAGGAGAAAATGGCGGAAGAGATGCAAAAAGATCGTCATGACAAACTATCGCGGTCAGAACGTGGTTGGACACCGCCACCTAAAGGTTACGCCGATGACTTTAATGAAGATAACGTCCAAGAGCTAACACCACCAAGAGAAGAGCCTATCCAACGATAACGCACTCCATATTAAAAACCTCCCGCTTGGGAGGTTTTTATTTTTTCAGTACAGAGCCACACGCCGTGCAGGATAAAATGATCTTCTCGATATTACATAAGATCATTCATTAAAATCTCATACTCTTCGTTTGCTTCTTCCACTAAATGAGAAAGCTCTAACGCATCAGTAACTGCAAGATTGAACTGCCACGGAGTTGTGTCTTCTTTACCACAGATTCGAGTTTCACACCCACGACTCTCAAAAGACAAATCATCAAACTCTGTGGTGTGGCGCTCTTGAAGTTCAACAATCTCAACTTCTAATTTACCGACAGGATTGACTTTAACGTGGGCATGTAACTCCGAACTGTTAGACAAACAATAATCTCTATGAACCGCAATCATGGCCGCCTCCTTGGTCTGCCAACTGACAACTCAACAGTGAGTGTAGACGAGGGATTTTGAACGTGGCGTGAAATAATAATGAAGATTGATCTGTCTCATTAGAACAGACAATTGTTGTCATGAAGGCATGAGCCAGCATGAATCTCATCTGATTTAAATTGTTCTGAGATCGTAATAGTTGGCATTTACCGAGACTTTCCCTATTATCGAAACAAAATTACTGTGGTCATTCTTTAGAGGTCAGTATGGAGCTTGAAGCCGTTGCTAAAGCACTAAAAGAGTTAGGGCATCCGACTCGTTTAAGTATTTACAAAGAAGTCGTCAAAGCGGGATACAAAGGTATCGCGGTAGGCGGCGTACAAGAAAAGCTTGGCATTCCAGCATCCACTCTCTCTCATCATATCTCGAGCCTTGCTTCAGCCGGTCTTCTCACCCAGCGCCGTGAGGGTAGAACCCTTTTTTGTGTTGCAGAATATCAGTGCTTAGATGACGTAATTGGTTTTTTAAAAGCAGAATGTTGCGTTAACGAGTGCTCATAAATTTCTAGCAAAAACGAGAGAGTTTGAGTTTATATTGAACTTCAGCAGAACGTGAATGACGATGAAAAACATACACACCGAAGTTGCTAAGCTCGGTGTGTACATCTTCTAGTTCGCGACAAGTAACATCGACGACTTAGATGGTACGATTAACTTACCGTCAGTTGGAATGATTTGTTCTGTCATCAAATCAACCCAATTGCCATCCGTTTTTAATGTCAAAGACTGTTGACGCTGTGATTTATTAAGCACCACAATACCTTTGTCACCTCGCTTAAGTACGAGCATGTCATCGTTACCTTCAAGAACACTCATCGGCTCGCCATGCGTCATATTATGGAACTGGATCATTTTTGCCATTCTCGGGTCGCTCCATGCACCTTGCCACCTTGGCTGACCATTTTTACCTTTAATACCGCTGGTGTTTAAGTCGGTATAAATCAACGGCACACCGCCATCTCGGCCTAGAATATAGGCATAAGCTAACCATTCGTTTTCCTCGTCCATGATGAGATCAAGAAAGACATCATTGTTAGGAATATCATGTGTGATAGCAAATGTAATCGCACGACCGGGGGACAAAGCCTGACCAAAACAATAGGGATCAATCAGAGACTTGAAGCTGCCCTTTTTAGCAAACGCCTTAAACATGGTTGAGAACAAAGGGAAATCGTACGCACCTAGGCGAGTTTCCTGTAGATACGGCTCAAGAAACAGCTGATACTCTTCTTCCGTCGCACCGCCATCGGTAATAATTTCACCAAATATATGCACATCCCGCGTGATGTCGTCTGTCCAAACACGCTTAAGATGCTCTAACGTCATGTGTTTCGCAGCGTCAATACGAAAACCTTTCACACCAATAGCTTTCAGCGCCTTTAGGTACGCTCGCTGCTGCTCAACGACATGGTCACAAACACGAAGAGTTGGCAAGCCAGGATCGGTTGGTCCACCTGTGATACGTCCGTTTTGAACCTGCCACTTATCTTTCCAGTCTTTGATGCCGAATGCTTCAACAAAGTCCTCTTCATCAAAAAGTGGTTGAGATAGATCGCCAAACAACGCTAGCGACTGATATTTCTGCTTGTTGTTCTGGTATTCCTCCAAGACCTCTTGTCTTGGGTACTGAAGGTCTCTGCGAAGGTGGGCCTCATTTGCCATATGGTTAAACACTACGTCGGCATAAACCCACACACCAACTTGCTCCAGTTCACGAACCATATGAATAAAATCTTTGGTATCACCCAAGGCATTGTCGATAACACGATAATCTTGTGGTTGATAACGCTGCCACCAGCGCTCATCGTGTGCGCTTTTCATTGGTGGCGAAACCAACACAGAGCCATAACCAAGCTTGCGGATTTCTTTTGCTCGTTGGGCAATGTCAGCATACTTCCAATCAAACGCATGTAAGATAACGTTTGCACCGAATGATTGTGTTTCCTGTGAGCCACTCATGTTGTTCTCCTGCTCGTTTCCACTCACGATTACTTGTTTGCATTTTTTTGTGAGTGAATTCAATAATCGAAATTATAAAAGCTATTCATCAGAGGCACTCACCCTTTTAGCACTAACTCAAGGCTGAAATCGAAGGCGTAGCGACTCATCCATTGCACAGCGATAAATCGTTCTGAGTGAATAACGGGCACACAACATACACCCCAAACAGCCCAGAACAAACCTAAGACATTGTTTTATTTAGCAAAAATATCAATCAAAAAAGATGCAACATAAGACCTACGTACGCCCTAAAATAGGCCCAAAGGATAAAAATAGCCAAGCCAACCCGTTGAGTAATCAATTGTTAATAAAACGAAACTGGCAGATGGATCACGTTTGGCGCGTTTCAAAAATCCAGTAAATCACCATACCTAGCGTTAAAAGACTAAAGATTTCTGTTTGTATCTGTCCCGAAATGACTTCAAAATGCGAAACTTAGCTTGTCTCTATGGGGTATGCTCTACCTTGGAGGATAATAATGAATATCAAAGAATTTTCTGACCTCGTCGGGCTATCTGCTCATACACTTCGATACTATGAAAAAATCGGTTTACTTAAACATGTCCATAGAAACGCGAGTGGACATCGAATGTATAGTTCGAAAGATCTAAACTGGATAAGCTTTGTTAAGCGTTTAAAAGAAACTGCAATGCCACTTGAAGAGATTCTAGAGTATGCCAAATTAAGGGAAGTCGGCTCTCAATCTGTACCACAACGTCAAGCCCTGTTAGAACAACACCAAGAAAACCTCAAACGCCACATTGAGCAACAGAAAAAGCACTTATCGGCTCTAGAAGAAAAAATTGCCTTGTATAAAAGCGGAAAAGTTCGTTGACTTAGAGTTAACTCTAACGATTAAGGTGTGTTTACGTTTATTCACTAGGAACATACCGATGGAACAATCACGCTTTAACAAAGGATTAGAACTACTCTCTCAAATTGATGGCGACGCTGGTCATAATGTCATCGAAACCTTACAAGATATTTGTCCAGATTTAGCTCAGTACACCATTGAGTATCCGTTTGGCGATATTTATGCTCGCCCGGGCTTAGACCTAAAATCGAGAGAAATCGCAACCGTCGCCGCGCTAACGGCAATGGGGAATTGCGCGCCGCAACTAAAAGTGCACTTAAATGCAGCGCTGAATGTAGGCTGTAGCGAGGATGAGATTAAAGAGATCATTTTGCAGATGTCCGTCTACGCAGGTTTTCCCGCGGCATTAAACGGCATGTTTGCATTCAAAGAAGTGCTAGCGGAAAGAGCAGAGTAATAACGACGTTGAAATCAATTTAACCGCAATTAAAAACGGCCCTTGGGGTTCGGGCCGTGATTAAAACAACGAGTGAATTAGCGCTCAGGAGTTTCAAGCAGTTTAACCGCGCAATCTACCGCGTTGTTAATCCCTTGACTGCTCTCCAACTTGCCTGAACTTGCAGGACCAAGGGCACAAGAATACAAAGCCAGCTGCTTATCGAACGGCAGATCCAACTGTTCATAGAGATTTTGTCGGATTCTTGCATGTTGTTCTGGTTCTTGGTTAGCAAGGCTAATCAACGTTTCATAAATAAGCGTTTTCATGTCTTTCCCTTTTCACTTTATTGCACGGGGTGCATATATATTGTATCCATTTGGGAAGCACAAATCAGAAGCTAGGTCACAGAACGCGTCGCTAAAAAAGTTTATGTGCGCGGTAAATTGCAATACAAATCTAAAGCCGTTTAGAAAAAGGGCAACTGATAACTCGATAAACCAGCCGATTAACTAGCATTCGCCGCTGTTTGTTTATAATCGTGTCCGATATAAACAAAAACGTCGCTGTATCAGCGACGTTTTATCTCGACTTTAGTTAATCGAACCTGTTTAGTTGAAGTGCACTAGCATTTCAACGTCATCGCCTTGCTCTGGAGCCTGAAGAGCGAAATGCACGTACCCTGCTTCAGTAACAGGAATCGCAAGGTATTCATTGCTGCCTGCATAGTTGGACGCATACTCGTGCTGCTCTACTGTAGGCCAATGCTCCCTACTCGCGTATAGATCGACATTACCAGTTTGAGAGTGAGCCGTTAGCCATACACGAACCTCTTCAACACCTTCAGGCACATAAACTGCTGCATAACGCTGCTTGTGAACGGTAAGCATTTTGGCTTCACCAGACTCTAATACCACAGGTGCTAAATCATCTTGCACTTGGGTTGGCGGTGTTTGCGCTTCCACTTCTAACGCAGCCACAAGATTCACTGAGTCATAGCTATCACGTCCAGTTAAGCTGATGTAGTAACGACCCGCTTTAACGTAACCATCTTGCTCTGGTTCAAACACAATCTCTTCATTGCTGCCATCAGCATAATGACTCATTTCGAAATCATAGTAATGCGCGACTTTGTTGTAGCTCATGTAAAGATCCGCATCACCCGCACCCTCAATAGATACATTGAAGTTAACGGTGTTGGCTGGAACATCAACGTAGAACAGTTTTTCGCTGTATGCTTCGCCACTGAGCTGAAGGCTTTGGTTCGCCGTCAATTCAGTCACTTGTGCTTCAGGGCTTGTTGGTTCTGTTGGCTCTTCTGGGTCTGTATCAGGTTGCTCAGGTTCCACTTTTAATGTGTCCAACCAACGTTCAAACTCAGCATCGTATTGTTGACCTAAAGACGTCACCTGCTGTGCCCATTGTTCGAACTGGCCAGAGCGCGACAATGCCAACAAGCTTTCGACGTCTTGTGGATGATTTTCTAACATGAATCGAACAGCTAGATAACCCCAACGATAGATACGATTGGTATCGTGAGAGTACGTGGTATCAAACACAGTGGAAAGGCTCAGTTTACCATCTGCAATCAGCTCAATCGCAGCTTGGTAACCTTGCTTGTAATGCATGTATTCAGCAAAACCTTCTAGCCACCAAACAATATGACCATGAGCCAAGTTATCGCTGAACGAACCGTATTGGTTAAATCGTGCATCTAAATAGTGCGTGTATTCATGTTCTAGGTTCAAGATAGAGAGATCTTCACCATTCGCGTAGCGATAAGCGACGAAACGCGCAGTATTGTCCGCTTTTGAAGGGCCACCTTCTAGGTACTGACCACCGTTGTCCGTTGTATTACCAAATAGGAATGAAGAGTAATCAACGTAACTAGTGTTACTCGCGAATACCGCCACTTCAACACGATCATTCAAATCATCAGCGACAGGTTGATTACCCGTATTCGCAACTCGATGGAAGTCGGCTTCTTTTGCCGCTAGCACTTCACACGCTTTCGCTGCTTGAGCATCGGTCAGATCCTCAGAGCGAATAATGGCAGGTCCCTGACATTCAAAACGATTTGGCATTACACGTGCAGCTAAATCTTGCTTGGCTTGCTCAATATTCAGACCATTTAGGCCTTCTGGTGCGTAGTAGCTCATCATTTCAACGGCAGCAAGCCATAGTTTGTCATGCTCACTACCCAGTGGATAACGCTGCATCACCTGTTGCATTACTGCCAATGCTTTGCGTTTGGTCTCCTGATCTGGGCTCGCGAGCAAACGACCAGTTTCACGTAATGCATTGAAAACGATAAAGCTTGCATCCGTATCTAATGCCCAAGCATTATCAGATGCGAATTTCACCAACGTATCAATATGGTGTGTATTGTTTGCCATGTATCGGTAGAACGCATCGTTCGCCGCATGGCCTGCCATAGAGCGGAACAAGTTGTTTAAACCATCGACCCATTGCGTGTCCTGCGCGGTTTCACGATTAAAGTGCATCAACGCGGCCATCATGCTATCCATGGTCAGCGGCAACTGCTTAACGTTATCAACCATCAAAGTCAGGCTCTTCATTGCACCAACTTGTTCACGACCTTGATCCAAAGCATGAGGGTTGTTTAGGAATAGGTTCGTCGACTGAGCAAAACGCTGACTCAACGCTTGCGAAAACTCGGGTGTACCAGTACCAGCGTTGTAGCGAACGTAGTAGGCCGCTCGAATAAATTCGCCTAGGTTCTCTAGAATACGAGCTTGATCTGCTTCACCACGATAGCGAGCGATTTCTTGATCCAGCGCGACTTGGATACGGCTTAGGCTCGCTTCACTATAGATATCATTCAGCGTTTCTGAAGGTGCTGAAAACCAAGCGTGGTAGCAATCATACTCAGCACCAGAAACGGCAGTAGCCAGATCTCGCGATTGTTGTAAATCAGCAACAGCACACTGATTTTGTGCAAAAGAGAAGCCAGACACACTCGCTAGCATACAAGCAAGCGCCAAACGATGGCGCGGGAAAAAACGGATATGAGACATAACAACACTCATTGATTATTAACATACATTGAGTGGGGGTTTATATTCTTTACAGCTCAAACAGTGAAATCAGTGTCATAAAATTTATGAAACCGCTCCCAAAAATAGGTCTTTTACTCTAATTAAATGGGAGCAATCCCACTCCCAAAAAACTCACAATTATCAATAAAAACATTAATTTACCTTTTTCTAAATAACGACTTTATGAGGAAAATTGCCCTTAAACGCCCCCCTTAACTCTTCCAGATAGAGTTCACGACAATCAAAGGTTCTAAATTAAATTTTGATGCTTGATACCATCTATTTTTATTTGTGACTCATTCCCAATAAGTCATAGAGTGCATATCAAAAGGTTGGCATTAATGGTAAATTCTCCGCCAAATCAAACACATTTACTCCTCCAGTCATTGATGAGTGAATAAAGCAGATATTTGGCTAGGGATAATACATGTCACTTTGGGGATTTTTGGGAGCGGGGATTGCCTACTTCATGACAACGTTTGCCTTTGTTTTTGGCGGCATTTTTTGGTTATGTGCTGAAGGTAATACATTAAGAGAAACAAAGCGCCAATCATCAATAATGTCCGGGGTTATTGCTTGTACTATTGGAACTTGGGTGCTTGCTTTTGGTGTTTACGTTTACGGTTACTTTTGGGATAACTCTTCTCACTATTATTTTTATTTGCTCGCTCCATGGGGACTTGCCATTTTTGGGGTAAAACTTCGTAACCGCTGGGTTAAGCAATACGCGCGTGTAAAACACGCAAAAGAAGAACAGTGGCAAAAGCACTGGCGAGAATTATTAGGGGAAGATACTGAAGAGCTTCCACCATATACACATGATTACGAGCTCTACTCGGGCATTTGGCAAGCCAATGAAGCGCTCCAAGAACAGTGTTTTGCAGCCCTTCCTCACGGGAAAGCAGTCTACGAGAGAGTGAAAGCCTTCCAAACGATGGCCTCCCCCGCTGGTGACATAAACAATCAAGTTTTGCTGAGTAAACTCGATCAACTAGAGGGTGAAATCATTCAAGTTCTTGAGCAACACTCGCAAAAGAAAGTAAGCATTGAAACTGGCGCAGGTACTTTACACAAAGAGTCAAAACGCAATGTTTATCACCATGAGAATGGCCCAACAGAAGAGCAACTGTACGACTCAATCAACCTCCAACATGATTTGGATCGAGAGCTACGCAACATTATCTATGATCGGCTCGGTTACGATGGCGAAGATGAGTACTTTTTCCTCCAAGCGCCACTCGAAGAGCTTACCGAGAATGAAACCGCAATCAACTGGATGCTCTGGGGGTTAGTAAGCGACCATTTTGCTGTTGACCCATACCAAACGGCGTTGGATCTCAGCCTAATGAATGCGGAACCAAGATGGGGGCAAAATGAACGGTTTGTAATGATTACGGCTCAATAAACGCAAGTACTAAGTCTAACTTTAATACAACCTATTCTGAGACCACCCTCGCGTTGGTTAACTTAGCCAGTAAGCGGCCAACGCGATCGCGCATTTCACGTCTATCGACAATCATATCTAGCGCACCATGCGCTAGTAAAAATTCACTTCGCTGAAACTCGTCTGGTAGCTTTTCACGTACCGTTTGCTCAATGACCCGTCTTCCCGCAAAGCCAATACTTGCTTTAGGTTCACCAATATTGATGTCTCCTAACATGGCTAAACTCGCCGAGACGCCACCATAAGTTTGGTCCGTCAATACTGAGATATAGGGTAATCTGTGCTCAGATAAGTGGTTTAACGCGGCGCTGGTTTTTGACATTTGCATGAGTGCCACCAAAGACTCTTGCATGCGCGCCCCTCCGCAAGCGGAAAAACATACTAACCCAGATTTTGTATTAATTGCGCTTTCAACTGCTCGGACAAACTTCTCGCCAACCACTGCGCCCATCGAGCCTGCCATGAAAGAGAATTCGAATGCACACGCAACAACAGGCAGACCCAATAACTTGCCCTCCATCACCACCAACGCATCTTTTTCTCCAGTCGTTTTCTGTGCTAAAGCAATTCGCTCTTTATATCGCTTTAAGTCTTTAAAACCCAAAATATCTTGTGGCTCCAACTCACTTGCCAACTCTTGTTGTGTTCCATGGTCCAGAAAAGAGATCAACCTTTGACGCGCAGCCATTCTCATGTGATATGAGCATTTAGGGCATACTTCCAAATTTTCTTTTAACGCGGCACTATAAAGTATTTGTTCACACTCAGGACACTTTGTCCAAACGCCCTCAGGGATAGACGCTTTGCGCGAACCTATTATATTTTTATTCTCAAATAACCGTTCTAACCAGCTCATAAATTCACCACTATTGATTACGTTCTAGCGCGATATCTCGTTGTTTGTTCGCTTAAACTTGTAAATAAAATTGTATGTAACTTAGTACAGGGATAAAGTGCGATATGCTGGCTTGATAATCCAATAAAATGGGATAATGAAATGTTTGATAACGTTGACCAAATCTGGTTAAAAAGTTTTCACTGTGTTTATGAGAACAACAGCTTTAAGCGAGCCGCTGAGTGTTTGAATATACCAACATCAAATGTCAGCCGACACATTGCCCTGCTTGAAGAAAAGTTAAACATTAGGTTGTTCAATAGAACAACAAGGCGAATGACGCCTACCGAGGCTGGAGAAGAGCTCTATAGCAGCACTCGTCCGTTATTGGAGCAACTCAACGCCGCACTAGAAACGGTAACGCGCCACTCACACACGGTAACAGGGGAACTGCGAATTCTTATGCCAGACACACCTGTACTGGCAAAAGCTATTGTTTCCTTTTGCAATCAATATCCAGCAATCTCTTTGCATTGTGATACAACGCTCGCCCCTAAAGGCGATGCTATCGATGGCTTTGATATAATATTGAGTTTTCATAGAGGGACTTTGTCAGACAGTAACTGGGTGGCGAGAGAGATAAAACGCTGGCCCAGTACCATTTTAGCCGCGCCTCAACTAATTGAGAAATACGCCACCCCTTACAAAATTACGGATCTAAGTCATGTTCCCTGCATCACGACGCTTACCGCAGTAAATGGTGCACCATGGGTATTCAGAAACCCTGTTGGGGGCCATATTACTCAAACTGTGCAATCTTCATTCAAAGTAAACAGCGGTCATCTCGCCAGATATGGCGCGTTATCAGGGCTTGGATACGCAATATTGCCAATTGAGTCATGCCAAAATGAGATCAAAAATGGTGAGCTAGAAATCGTCACTCTAGAGTACGAACCTGAGGATTTAGTGCTTTACGCCTTTTACTCGTCTAGAAAACATGTAGCTAAGAAAATATCTATGTTTGTTGAACATTTAAAGCAAAACGCAAAACTTAACGCCTAGCTAAGCTTTACTCAACTAATTTATCGTATTCTGTTTTATCGTCTAGAAAGGACAAACACCGCTAAGCGATTTGAGACTCGATTTTTTCAAATAAAAAAGCCAGCAATTAACATTTACTGGCTTTTATTAAAGAGGGTCAGTTGGCGTTTAGATTCTAAACGCTCCTACGTGACGATCGAGTGTTCGCGATAGCTCCGCGAGTTGTTGACTTGATTCTTCTAGTTGCTCACTCGCCGTTAGCGCACTTTTCACTGAGTGGCTGACGGTATCCATGTTCATATTAATTTCGTTTGCTACCGTTGATTGCTGTTCTGTTGCTGTTGCTACTTGAGTATTGATATCTGAAATAGTCGTCACTTGTGCAGCTATTGCTTCTAAAGCCTGTCGAGCTAACTCGGTTTCTGCCGTTCCTTCTTCAATAAGAGTCTTACTATTGCTCATTGAATTCACCGCACTTTGAGCTTCAGTTTGTAGCTGGTGAATCATGTTGTCAATTTCATCGGTAGAATGAGCCGTTTTAGTCGCTAGGTTGCGAACTTCATCAGCTACGACTGCAAAACCTCGGCCGGCATCACCAGCGCGTGCAGCTTCGATAGCCGCATTGAGAGCCAATAGATTGGTTTGCTCCGAAATACCTCTAATCACCTCTAGAATACTACCAATCGACTGAGTATTTTCAGCAAGACTCACGATAATGTTGGAAGTGCTGTTCATCTCGTTTTCAAGATTAGTCATCGCCGTTTTGGTTCTTTCTAGCGTCGTGTAGCCATCTTGCGCTTCATTACTTGCTGCACTCGCAGCATTTGCCGCTCCAGCAGCATTGGAGGCAATTTCATTGACCGTCGCAATCATTTCGTTCATGGATGTGACAACCAGCATGGTTTGCTCGTTCTGCTCTTGCCCTCTTGTGAGCGCTTGTTGAGATTGCCCACGCAAAGCGACAGCTGAACTATTAAGCTCCACACCAGTATTTACAACTTGTGTAATAATCTCATGTACTTTCCCAACAAAAACGTTGAAAGCAGAAGAAATTTGCGCGACTTCGTCATTACCTTTCGCTGGCAAACGAACGGTTAAGTCTCCGTCTCCTTTTGAGATGTCTTGTAGAGCGTCTTTAAGCGCAGAAAGCGGTCTCATCAGTTTATTTAGCAGAAGTGACAGAATCAAAACACACATAACGAAGATCGCCACCATAGAGATCAACTGGTAAGTAATAATTCCATTCGTCGCTTGGCTCACTTCGGTAATAGGAATACCGATATCAAAAGTACCGTATAACTGACCATCCACATAAATTGGTGCCATGATGTCAAACACCCATACTTTCTGGACATCGGCATACCACTTTGAGTACTGTTGAACACCTCTCGTCGCGCCTTCAACAGTATATTCATCGTTATAGGTTTTGTTCAGCTTGTGCTTATCACTGTGGGCTACTGCCGTTACGTTACGGTCAATTACAACGGCATAACTCACGTCTGAACGTTGTTTCAGCCCCTCAACAAGCGATTGTAAATCTTGCATTGGATTGGCTGAGTTCTCCAAAATATAACTCGCATTTCCCGCTAGAAACTCAGCTTGAACTTGGGATTTGTTTAAGATGATGTCATCGATTTTCTGACTCGAAATTAGGTACGTTGATGCCATACTCGCCACGACAGCAATACCAAACATGGCGCAGACTGCTAATAAGATGATTCTTTTCATTATAATTGTCTCAATACAATTCAATTGATGCTCATTAATCGAGCGCTAAGCCTTTCTTCTCCAAAACCAACCAAACTGCATTTTGGGTCTGTTTGGCAGAGCAAGACATAACTTTATAACTATGTATCTGCTTGGTTCCCGATTACTTTAGACAGAAGGAAAAAAAGTCTTCAAAACGTCACATTTCTACGAGGTTTGGCGAAGGGACGAGTACGCAAAAGGAAACGTTTGCATAGTTAAATTTAACTATGCGACCAAATTGGTATCGAACATTAAAGAAAAGAGTTCTAATTAGCGTTTTGCCGTCGGGAGCGCTGTGGTCAGTGCTCCCGTTTTATCATTTAGTATCTCAGGTTCAGATATTAGAGCCACAATTGCAGCGGTTGTAATCCGAGATGCTTGGTGAAGCGAGAATGACTTGGTTTGTAGATATGGCAGCGATGTCGGATCGAGTGATTCTCAATCAAGAATCGGCAGCAAAATAGGCAAACCAAGGCATGAAGCCATTACCCATACAAAAAGAAAGGAAAAGAGTCTTTATCACAGAGTTTAACTCGTCAGCGATATGTATCCATGCATACCCATGTATAAACCAACTGCACTGATCAAGACGCCCGATAAGTAAGGAGCTCGACGTGCAACATCATTCAAACCGCTCCATTTAGATGTCGCTTTTTGCACGCCCAATGCTGCCACAACGCCAACAGCAACCAGAGTCAAGGCTAAGCCAATACTGAATGACACAACTAAAGTCGCACCAAGAGTCATTGCCTTAAGCTGCAAACAGATAAGCAAAACCGTTACCGCAGCAGGGCATGGAATCAAACCGCCCGTTAATCCAAACAGCAGAATTTGCCCATTCGTCACGTCTCGATTCTCAAAGCGTTTTTGAATGTCTAAAGCGTGAGCGCGTTCGTGAGCATCTTGATATTCCTTATCTTCGCTTTCTAAATGAGAACTAGAACGGAAATGTACATCAAAGTCATGGGTATGATCATGGTGCCCGATGATCAAAGTGACAGAAAGTCCATTAGAGACTTCAATGCAAGACGCCGATTCCAAGTATCCATCACGCTCTATAAAGTGATAGATATCAGCAGGTTGATAACCATCACTCGATACCGAAACCTTGATACCTTCAGCAGTTAAAGGTTTACCGCTGAGTGTTCGCAATTGGAAACGGTGATGCTCCCCTTCCTGTGTAATCGAAAGCGAAACATGCCCATGTCCTGTATCCACAACTTGCGTCGTCCAGTCGCGAGCATGATCCTGAGCTTTGTTCCAAGCTCGCTCATCGCTCCATGTCCGCCAAAACATCCATACGCCGGTTGTCACGATAATGACCCCAGAGATAAGTTGCATCCATGGTTCAGCCGCTTCAGCGGTGAATTTCTGGCTAATATACATCCCGCCAACAGCGATTAACCATACAATTATAGTGTGAGAAAGTGTGGCAGCTAAACCCAGCATCACGGCTTGTTTGACCGTTCCTTTCACCGCGACAATGAACGCCGCCATCATCGTTTTAGAGTGCCCAGGTTCTAAACCATGCAAGGCGCCAAGCAAAATGGCACTGGGAATAAAGAACCACCCATTACCTTGTTGTAGTAACGCGACAAAATCCATTGTTGTTCTCTGTTGTTGATTCTAATTTATCGCAAACTATACTCCCCCCTAGTATTAAATACTACCCCCCAGTATAAATTGAGTGCTACATTATCAGTTAGAATAACTCGGCCCGTAACTTAAAGAAGATAAGACATGTCGCATACAACCAGAGATCAAAAGAAGCTCAACACTCGAGTCAGTAAAATACAGGGTCAGGTGAATGGACTTAAAAAAATGCTGGAAGAAGAGCATGAATGCCAAGATGTGTTGCAGCAGATTGCCGCTATTCGGGGAGCAGTAAATGGTTTGATGCGAGAAGTAATTAAAGGTCACTTACTTGAACACGTCGTACTTGAGGAAGACAAAACTCAACGTGAAAAAGATATGGAAGTCGTATTAAAAGTACTGGACTCTTATATAAAGTAACCCTACTTCGCTAGAGTAAAATCACTAGAGTTAAACTCGAATAGAACCTTTATAGGTAATCTCTTACTAAGCGGGAAATAACAATTCCATTTCATATTGATTAAGTTGAAAACGGAACCTATATCGGTTCAATTTAAATAGTTTATTTATAAGAACTAAAACGGCCCAAACATAGGGCCGTTCATATTATTAAAAAACTCTAAACTATCTGATAAAAATACATATTGTGATAGGTTTTTACTTTATGGAAGAGTACAAGTAAACCTTTATACCTCTTGTAATTCGACGTGCTTAGCGCTGTAA
This sequence comes from Vibrio sp. 779(2023), assembly GCF_033344285.1. Taxonomy (NCBI): domain Bacteria; kingdom Pseudomonadati; phylum Pseudomonadota; class Gammaproteobacteria; order Vibrionales; family Vibrionaceae; genus Vibrio; species Vibrio sp. 779(2023). Next base: position 421,694 of record NZ_JAWPOM010000001.1, on the reverse strand, counting down.
GATTTTGTAAATGCAACACACCCCAAAAGTACAGCAAGTGGTAACACAGGATCAAAGATTGAACCATGAGATCCGAAGAATAAGTTAAGAATCATGACTAATGAACCACCAATAGCCCAAGCAATTGTTGTTGGAATAGTCCAAATAATGAGTTGTTTCTTAACCTCAGTCACCCCCATTAATCGATTAACAATATGGAATAGCGAGTCATTAAAGTAGCCAGCAAATAGAGATCCCATCGTAGCTGCCGTCGCTGCGAATAAAAGGTTAACGTCAGGAATATTCACTAAAACTGGGGCAGATATAGAGGCAGCGGTTATCATGGAGACTGTACCAGAGCCCTGAATAATACGAACTAACGTCGCAATAATAAATGGAATCATAACCGCAGAAATAGGAAGCCCTGCAACTTGGTTGGCAATCTCTGCGCCCGCACCCGTTTCACGCAATACGGCACCTAACGCGCCACCAGCACCTGTTACTAACAAAATGATGCCACAAGTGGAGATTCCTTGTTCCATCTTTTCATTCGCTTCTTCTTTGGTAAGGTTATTACCCAATGTGTAAACCGCTAGTAACGTCGCTATTGATAGTGCAATAGTAGGGCTGCCGATAAAAGCGATAAATTGACCAAATGTTGTTGCAGTCAGCCCTTCGAAACCGAAAGTCCCCTCTAATAAACCCATCACTGATTTCGCAAGTATAAGTAAAATAGGGATAATAATTGGAGCGATAGATTTACTTAAAGATGGTAGGTCTTTCGCTTCTTTACTTGCAATGTACTCTTTGTGATCATTAATCAGTTGCTCACTAGACTTCGAGAAATGTTCGGTTGGAATGAATTCAGGAAACTGCTTTTCTAACCATCTTGCATACCAAACAATACCCATGACACAAGGCGCTGCGATCATCAAACCAAAACCTAACATGCTGGCAAGATCGACACCAAAGATACCAGCAACGCCCAAAGGCCCTGGAGTCGGCGGAATAGCGTGATGCGCTACGACCAAGCCGCCCGCCAGAGCAACCGTAAGCGTTAAAATCGAGCGATTGGACGTTTTTGACAAAGACTTCGCTATTGGATAAAGAATGATAAGCGCGCTATCCACAAAGATTGGGATGCTAACAATATAGCCAGTTACAGCAAGAGCGGCCTCTTCTTTCTTTTTTCCTAACCACTTTATAAAATTATAGGCAATACTTTCTCCTGCTCCAGAAGCCTCTAAAATAGCCCCCATCATAACGCCGAGACCGATGACAATCCCTATACCGCCTAATGTTCCACCAAATCCTTTGCTAACGGTCGCAATCGTGTCGTCAACACTTAACCCACCAATAATACCTGCGATACATGCCGCAATTAACATCGCAATTAACACATGTACTTTTGTACGTAATACAAGAAAAACAAGGACTGATACGGCTACTATTAGTCCAATTACTGAGGTTGGTAACATTAGACAATCTCCATATTGTTAACAGAAATAAATTGTTGTAATACATCCTTGAAATTACTGTCTGCTTTAAATCCAAGCTCCAGTTCTTTAGTACAATCAATTTTTTGTGGCCAACTACTCACAATACGATCAATACCCGCATCATGCTCATAGGTAATATAATTAGAAAGTTGCTTACCCACTAAAGTGTCCATTGTTTGAATCATCTCAGCTGGTGTAGTTTGAATTCCAGGTAAATTAAGCGTTCTATAGGACAGATTATTTAACTGCTCATAAGGCATTAGCCCTGCATACTGAATATTGTCAACCACTCTAGACGGGCTCGATATCCAAAGTTTTAGCGTAGGGTCTACAGGACAATTTGATTCTTGAGCATTCAAAGGCTCACGAATAATTCCGCTTACGAAAGAGCTAGCGGCAAGGTTTGGTTTCCCAGGGCGAATACAAATAGTCGGTAAACGTACGGATACAGCTTTAACAAAGCCTTTACGGGCATAGTCGTTCACCAATAACTCACCTATAGCTTTTTGCGTCCCGTAGGATGACTGAGGATGAAGTGCTGTTATTGGTGTAATCGTTTCCGGAAGATCACCACCAAATACAGCTAAAGATGAAGCAAACGTAAAACGAATATTAGGGTTTACTTTACGGCAACGCTCAAGCAATAACTGTGTGGTCGTCAGATTTACAGCTACGCCTAAATCAAAATCTTGCTCAGCATGGCTCGATACAATTGCCGCTAAATGAAAAATGTGTGTCGTTTCGGCAGTAATAACTTGGTCTATATTTTCTCGCTTTGTCATATCCATGACTAAAGAAACGACTCGGTCATCAATGCCCTCTAAGCGCGACTTTTGAATGTCGACAATAGTAATACTTTCAGCTTTGTTTTCTTTTAGTAGTGATTTGGCAAGTAGGGTTCCGAGAAAACCCGCCCCTCCAGTTATGATAATATTCATAGTCACGACCCTTTGTTTTTGTAATTGGTTTCAAGTTATTTATGGATAGAAATTAAAATTGTTATAGGTATGGTTTAACCCAACTAAGGCCCAGCTGCGTGCTATGCCTTGGGTTGTATTCACAACCGATCCAGCCTTGGTAACCAGAGTCATCCAAAACATTGAATAGGTGTGGGTAATTCAGTTCGCCTTCCGATGGTTCGTGCCTTTCAGGCACAGAAGCAATTTGAATATGGCCTGTGTATGGCGCCACATCGCGAATCAACGTACTCAGATCACCGTCCATAATTTGTGCGTGATAGAGATCGAGCTGCAATTTCACGTTTGGACGAGCCACTTGTTTGATGAGTTCCACCGCTTCACGTTGATGTGCAACAAAGTAGTTCGGTACATCGCGATTGTTGAGTGGCTCAATCATCAGCTCAACACCTTGTTCGGCAAACTTATCCGCTGCATAACGAATGTTTGAGATAAAGGTTTCAATATGCTGATCACGAGTGAAGCGTGAATCAACAATGCCAGACATAGCGTGAACCTTTTTACAGTTCAGTGCCTTGGCGTACATCAGCGCAGTCTCGACGCTCGTTTTAAATTCATCCTCACGCCCCGGAATAGCTGCAAAACCTCGTTCACCTGCATCCCAATCACCTGGAGGCATGTTGAATAACGCTTGCTCAAAACCAAACTGCTGTATCTTGCTTGCTAGTTCTTGCGCTTCGAATGCGTATGGGAAAAGGTATTCCACCGCTTTGAAGCCCGCTTGGTGTGCTTTTTCGAAACGATCTAGAAAAGGAACTTCTGTGAATAACATTGTCAGATTTGCTGCGAATTTAGCCATTACTTACCTCTCCCTTTTAGGTCTTGAATCTCAGTATCCGTTAAGTAGCGGATGTTGCTGTCTTTAAGAATGAACGCTAGCTTCGCTGTCTCTTCTAGCTCTTCTGCGTTATCCACTGCATCTTCAAAGTCCGTACCCGTGATCACTGGACCATGGTTCGCCAGGAGGAAAGCTCGGTAGTCACTAGCCCGTTGCGCAAGTTCTTCAGCAATCTGAGGGTCGCCCGGGCGCAGGTACGGAATCACTGGCAGTTCGCCAATGCGCATTACAAAGTAAGGTGTAAAAGCTTTGATGGCATTCTCGCGATCTAGACCTTCAAGACAAGAAAGCGCCGTCAAGTAAGTAGAATGCAGATGCACAATCGCATTACACTTTGAGTTATTTCGATAAATCGCCAGATGAAAAGCGACTTCTTTTGATGGCTTTTCACCAGAGATATGGTTGCCATCAATATCCACAACCGAAAGCTCTTCAGCAATCAAGCGGCCGAACGAAGAACCAGTTGGCGTTGCCAGAAAGTGTCCATTAGGCAGTTTTAGAGAAAGGTTGCCAGCGCCGCCAGTCGCATAGCCACGTTCAAACATAGAGCGCGCCATAGTGACCATTTGCTCTCGCAGTTGTTGTTCTGTCATCAATTCTTTATTCATCACAACCTCACCTATTCAAAAAACGACTGTGCTTTGGCAAAGAAGTGTTCATCGCCGAAGTTGCCCGATTTCAGAGCCAAAGAAAGCTCGCCTTCAAGTGACTTCACCCAAGGTACACCTGGTGCGATTTGAGGACCGATATGAAAACCTTTTACGGCTAGGCTTTGGGTTACAACCCCTGAGGTTTCCCCACCCGCAACGATGAAATTTTTCACACCGTTCTGCTGAAGTTTAACTGCAAGTTGGCTAAAGAATTGTTCAACCGCGTGACTTGAAGCATGCGCGCCAAACTCTTGTTGAATCGCTTTTAACGCCGCTGCATCTGCGGTTGCGTAAACCAGTGGTGCGAACTCGCTTTCGATGTTGGTCATGACCCAATCAAACACTTGATTTGAGTAGTCTTCTTCCGTCAGACACGCCTTCACATCAATAGCAAAGTGTGGCGCTTTTTCTTTGTAAACAGCGACCTGTTGGTTGGTCATGACAGAACAAGATCCAGATAACACAACGGTTGGTGCCTTTTTAGGGTTCCCCTCTTGCTTCGCATCACTTTGATCTTCAAGGTTCTCTATCCAGTTCTTAGCAATACCCGCTGCCAAACCAGAACCACCAGATACCAGTTTTAGAGACTTCGCCGCTTGACCAAGTGTGACAAGATGCTCTGCATTGAATGCATCAACCACTGCGTAGCGGTTGCCTTGTACTTTTAGCTCTTCAAAGCGCTCAATTACCGCTTTTGGACCTTGTTCAATTATTTGGAAGTTCACCAGGCCAGATTTGCCTTGAGATTGCGCATCCATCATACGAACTAGGCTTGAATCAGTCATTGGTGTCACAGGGTGATTACGCATACCTGAGTCGCTTAGCAAGTCTTGGAATACAAATAGATGGCCGTTGTAAACTGTGCGACCATTCACTGGTAATGATGGGCATACAATGGTGAACGCTTCACCTAGCTCTGCAAGCAGTGCATCCGTTACAGGACCAATGTTACCTTCTGCTGTGCTGTCAAACGTTGAGCAGTACTTGAAGTAAAACTGCTGACAGCCATTTGCTTGCAGCCACTTAAGCGCAGCTACTGAATCCTCGATTGCCTCATCTACAGGGCAGGAGCGAGATTTAAGACTGATCACGACCGCATCTGCGTTTACATCAATCTCTTCTTTTGGAATACCGTTAAGCTGAACTGTGCGCATGCCGTTTTCTACAAGAAAACCTGCGATGTCTGTTGCGCCAGTAAAGTCGTCTGCGATAACGCCTAATAACATCATTTTTTCTCCGTTTTACGTGCGCTTATTTCTGTTTGTTTTCTACACCTGGAAGCTCAATACCATTAAAAATCTTGATAACGGCACTGTCGTCCTCCTGGCCAAAACCAGCATTGCTTGCACTCAAAAACATGTTTAGTGCTGTGCTTGATAGAGGAAGTGGAAATTTGAGATCTTTTGCTGTGTCCGATACGAGGTTTAAATCTTTCACAAAGATGTCGACCATAGATTTAGGGGAGTAGTCACCATCAACTACATGCTTCATGCGGTTCTCAAACATCCAAGAGTTACCCGCTGCATTCGTCACCACGTCGTACATCAGGTCAAGAGGAATGTTTGCACGTGCCGCTAATGCCATTGCTTCAGCACCAGCTGCGATATGAACACCTGCTAGCAATTGGTGGATAATCTTCACAGTTGCGCCTAGGCCAATCGCTTCACCGATGTTGTAGACTTTAGCTGCCGTTGCGTTGAGTACTGGTTCAAGTGCATCAAATGTGCTTTGCGCTCCCGACGCCATAATAGTCATCTCACCTAATTCTGCTTTTGCAGCACCACCAGATACCGGTGCATCAAGCATCACAAGATTGTGTTCTGCCAATTTCGCTTCAATTTGTTTTGCGTCTTCTGCTGAGATGGTTGCTGAAACCATTACTGGCGTATTCGGCTTAAGCGCTGTAGCAAGACCGGTTTTGAACAAGACCGTGTTAACTTGAGCTGCGTTCACAACAAGAACTAGAACCGAATCAAGCTTATCTGCAAACTCAACTGCATTTGTAGAAACAGCTTTTGCACCGAATGAACCTAACTCTTCAAGCGCTTGAGAATTTAAATCGAAACCATAGACATCTAGGCCTGCACGCACACATGACTTTGCGGCGCCCATTCCCATAGAGCCTAAACCGATAACACCTACAGATTGAACTTCACTCATAAAAACAATGCCTTCTGGTCTATTAAACTTTGTTAATTCTTGTTTGGTTGATGTGATTATATGTGAAGATTAATACTAAGACCTCGCTTTGAATCACATTTTTTCACACAAATTAACAATGTCGTGATATATACCTCTTTATGGGCAGAGATATTCCGAGCAGTTAACACAAGCGAAGGCTGTTCTTACAACGTTGAGAACATAATTCACAGATATTCACAACAAATGAAAAGATTGGTAGGATACTGAAAAACAAGAATATAGAAGTGAAACTATGATCCCAGCAGAACGTCAAAGAACCATATTATCCCTGTTATCACATCAAGAAGTGTTAAGCATTTCAGATTTAACCGACCACCTTGGCGTATCACATATGACCATTCGTCGTGATATCGTGAAGCTTGAATCCTCAGGTAAAGTCGTTTCTGTTTCTGGTGGAGTGCAACTCGCTCAAGCTCTACATTCCGAACTTTCCCATGATGCGAAGGTCGAGCAACAAGCGGATGAAAAGATTCAAATTGGTAAGCTGGCGGCTACGTTAATTGGTCAAGACGCTACGATTTACTTGGATGCGGGAACAACCTCTCTAGAAATCGCCCATCAAATAGCAAATCGTAATGATCTTTTAGTGATCACCAATGACTTCTCTATTGCTGCTTTCCTTATGACGCACAGTGAATGTGAGCTTTACCACACTGGGGGAAAAATTGACCGCGAGAACCAATCTACCATTGGAGGAAAAGTCGCAGAGTTCTTGAATGGGCTAAATATTGATATCGCCTTTATTTCGACTTCATCTTGGAGCTTGAAAGGCTTATCAACACCTAATGAAAATAAAGTTCTCGTTAAAAAAGCAATCATCAAGGCGGCACAAACCAATTATCTGATCTCAGACTCAACTAAATACGGTCAGATAGCGAGCTTTCATGCATTAGACATCGAGCAATTGGACGGAATTATTACCGATCGAAACCTATCCGAAGTGGTCACTCAAGAATTAACGGATAAAGGATTACGTGTGTATAAAGAGTAACACTACCTAAACATCTGAGTTCGCGTAACTTTTATACTCGTTAATTTATAGGTGCTTCCAATATACATAGACCGTGCTGTGTACTTTCTGGCAGAAAACACATCCTTTTGTTTTCTAAATTACCAAATTACTGATTACATCTGGATATGGACGCTCACTTCACTTTATCGCTGCTCGTCACTTGTCATCAAAAATCAAATTCACTGCAATTGCCATCAAAACTAAGCCTGAGATTGGCAGTAAGACACCTAATGGTGAGCGCTCGATGTAAGGCAAATTCTCTGCAATCAATAAGCCCCATTCAGGTTCTGGTGGCTTAACGCCAAGTCCGATAAAACTCAGAGACGTCAGGCTGAGCGTAATGTACGGCAAGCGCAGAAACGCGTGACGAATCAATGGCGGCAGCACATAAGGCAACAAGTAGTAGCGGAGTACTCGCAACTGACTGGTTCCCCAAATGGGCGCAAGATGCGTATAAGGCTGCGCTTTGGCTTCCATCAACAAGCTCGCACAGTGCGCCGCTAATGGTGCCCATGACACCATAACAATCGCAATCAAGGCACTGTTTGGGTTCATCCCCGTTAGACCAGCAATCAGTAGACCCGCCACGATGTATGGCACACCTTTGGTGATCTCAATTAAGCCTTGGCTATAACGAGTCACGAAGCCGAGCAGCAAACCAATCACCAAACTTAGGAACGTCGCGATGATGCCCATTTTGATTGTCGACATCATACCGCCACCAACGCGAGCAAGCAGATCTCGCCCGACCGCATCGGCACCAAACGGGGCAGCCAAGCTTGGCGATTCAAGGCGGGTAAATTGGATGGTGTAAGGATCGCGCATTAACGCCCATCCCGCACAACCAATCAGCAAGGCAAAGATTATGGCACTGACGATGCGTTTGGTGGTGCTTTGGGTAAAACGGAACGTGCTGTGACTGCTGATCAGCTTGCCACTTGTGACACTGTGCCCGAGTAACCAGCGTTGCAATAAGATGCTCGCACTGCTGATTAACATCGAGAACACCAACAACACCAACAAGCCGCCTTGCAGCATTGGCAGATCTTGTGACTTCGCCGCGCCTAAAATTAGTCGTCCGATACCCGGAATGGAAAACACCTGTTCCACAGCAACCGCACCGCCGGTTAAACCAATCACCGTCATTGCGATTTGAGGAATCAAGTTACTAACGGCACGCCACAAGGCAAAGCGTAAGATTTGAAACTTACTGACGTTCGCCGATAGCCAAGTGATCACCCAAGGTTCATCTAATACACGCTTGAGGCTGTCATTGAGCAAACGACCGAACAAACCAGCAGCAGGCAATGCCATTGCCAAACTGGGTAACCAGAGGTTTTGCACGCCTTGCCAACCATAAGGTGGGAACCAACCCAACCAAATGGAAAACACCATGATCAGCAGCGAAGCAATCACGTATTCCGGCAGTGAAACCAACACCGAACTGAGCGTGTCATGATGTTTGTCTAAACGATTCTGTTGCCAACGACGCACAGTGTAAAGCACGCTCGCCATGCACATTACAAATGCCATGCCCAGCGCTGTAAGCATCAGTAGTAACGACGTTTTTGCGGTTTGTTGAACGCTCTCCATCACGGATGCGCCGCTCACCCAAGAGACACCTAAGTCTCCTTGCATGGCAAGCGTCAACCAATCCCACAATCGCTCAGCAGCGCTGCGGTCAAGTTGAAGATCCTCTCGAATGGCTTGCAGAGCTTCTGCCGTCAGCAATTGTTGAGCACCCGCACGGGCACGGAGGATTGATTGGCTTGGATCGATACCTGCAATATCCGGCATCAAACCCACCAGCACAACCACTACCCCGAGAGACAGGAAGCGCGACAAAAAACGCGTAAACCATTCAGGCATACAAGCGCTCCAACGAGAGCGCATGTTGGCAACAGACGACATCGAGTTAGTTCACCTCAGTAAACTGGTCGATCAGGCGACGCTCACGTGGGTCGCGTTGTGCATTCTTCACGCGGTCACTCTCACCTTGGATTACACGCTCGTGAAGCAGTGGAATCACAGCGAATTGCTCAAGGATTTTGCTTTCTGCTTCGATGATCGCTTGTTGGCGTTTCTCACCCAATGGCTGACGATCAGCGTGTTTCAATGCAGCATCCACTTCTTCAGAGCAGAACTGACCTAGGTTGTAAGAACCTTTACAGCTAAAGTCACTTTGCATGTACGCCACTGGATCACCAGAATCCAACACTGTTGCACGTGACAACAAGAACGCATCGAACTTACCTGCTAGTGCATCGTTTTCGATTTGTGCGTATTCACGAACGTCTAGTTCAACCACAAAGCCAGCCGCTTCAAGTTGTTGCTTTAGCAGCACCGCTACTTCTGGCAACTCAGCACGGTCGGTAAATGTACCGATGGTGATCTTCTCACCGTTCGCGTGGCGCATTTCCATGGTTTCCATACGAGGGTTCGCATCACGAATTGGTTGAGCCCATGCCAATGCTGGACCTAACAGACCTTTCGCTGAATCGGCGTGGTTCTCGTAAACCGTTTTGATGATTTGCTCACGGTTAACCGCTTGAGCTGCTGCTTTACGCAAGCCGAACTGGCTAAACACATCTGATTTATTGTTTAGGTAAAGCGTGTTGGTACGCGGCATTGCGACTTCGTGCAGCTGTGAAGATTCCATCATCGCGATTTGCGAAACAGGAACGGCTTCCACTACATCCGCCTCACCAGTACGCAGTGCTGCAGCACGAGCAAAACCGTTTGGTACGTATTCAGCAAAGATACTGTCTACTTTTGCTTTTTCACCCCAGTAACCGTCAAAACGCTTCAGTTTTGCGCTGGTTGTCCCGTTGATTTCTGTCAGAACGAATGGGCCCGTACCTGCTTTGATTGGCACAACACGACCGTTTTCTTGATATGCAGCACCAGAAAGGATCGCTAGCTGTGGGCTAGAAAGACGGCTTGGCAACAGTGGATCGTTAAAGGTCGTTTTGATTTCAACAGTGAAGTCGTCCAATGCGCGAACTTGCCATTCGATACCGTCCAAGATGCGTGGTTTAGGTGCGGCATCTAATGCTTTTTGCAGAGAGTTCACGACCGCGTTGGCATCAAGCTCAGAACCATCGTGGAATTTCACGCCTTTACGTACCGTAAACTGCCACGTCATCGGGTCAACTTGTTCCCACTCTGTTGCCAGCATAGGTTCTGCTACCGACTGATCGTTTAGGTTCACTAGCGTTTCTGCCGTGCTCCAACGTGACAGTTTGAACGCGTCATCTGAAAGTGGCGATAAACCTGTGCGTGGTGGTTGCATCATGGCAACGCGAATTTCCGTTGCTTGCGGTGCAGCTGCTTTTTCCGCTTCTGGCTTGCTTTCGCCAGAGTCAAAACAACCCGTCAGCAATGCGCTTAAAGCCAGCGACAAAGCTAACTTGGGAGTACTAAGGTGCATAAGAAACCTCTCCAATGGTTTTTGTGAATTCATTACTTTTGTGTTGAGCGCTCATCAAGGCTCTCGTGATCAAGTGCGATGGGTTATTTGTCACGTTCTGTGCTGTGCCGTGCTCGACAACGCGTCCTTTGTCTAACACTAGGATTTCATCGCATAGGGTTTGTGCCGCATCGAGGTCATGTGTCACCAAAATCAGGCGCATCTGACGACTCTTTTGAATGCCTGCCAACAAGTCGAGAATCTGTTTACGACTGACGGGGTCTAAGCTGCTGGTTGGCTCATCGGCAACCAATACGCAAGGCTCAACAATCAAAGCTCTGGCGATAGCCACACGTTGGGCTTGCCCAACTGATAATTGCTGCGGGTTACGATCCAACAATGTGAGATCCAAACCGACATCCGCCAACACCTTTTCCACCCTCTCGTTGAGCTCTTGCGTCAAACCAATGTTGCTCAAAGGTTCCAGTAAAATCTGGCGAACGGTGTAATAAGGATTCAAGCTCGATTGCGGCTCTTGTGGGATCAGCTGAATGTGCTGACACAACTCTTGTCGCTGCTTAGCCGAGCTACGCGATAACGGATAACCACACACATACACTTCACCAGATGTGGGCTTACGAAGACCGAACAGAAGCTCAATCAAGGTCGATTTACCCGCACCAGAAGGACCAACAATCGCAATGTTCTTTGTGTCGATAGCAAGATCCAATTGTTCGAGCGCTTTAAACGGTTTGCCCCCTAACCAACTTGGTTTGGAGTAATAGTGAACACTGGCTTGCTCAAAGCGAACTTCCGCCGATTTAGGCTGCGTGTGCCCGCTCAAGTTGTGCTTAGTCAAAATAGGCTCCAGAGATGAGGTTAAGGCAGCAGTTGCGCAAGTTGTTGGCAGAAAGGATGCGAACTTTGCTGAATGGCTTGCCATGGTGCGCCATAAGCCACCATGGTGTTGTCCGCAATCACCAAAACTTTGTCACACGCCAAAGCCGCAGATAGATCGTGCGTGATCAACAAACCACTGATGTTGCGTTGCTGAACACTGCTGCGGAACAACTCAAGGATCTCCGCTTCGGTGATTGGATCGAGCGCACTGGTGGGCTCATCCGCGATGATCAAGTTGGCACTACCAAGCAACGCGATCGCAATACAAATACGCTGACGTTGACCACCAGATAGCTGGCTTGGATGCTGCGCTAATGCTGCTTTTGGATCCGTAAATCCGAGTTGAGACAGCAAGGTCGTCACCGTTTCTCGGTTTGCTGAAGACAAACGTGTTTTGTTGCCCGTCAATGCCAAACACAGTTGTTGCTCGACAGAGGCCAATGGATTCAGTGCTTTAAGTGCATCTTGGAAAATGACCGCAGGACGCTGCGATTGACTGCGTTGCAGCATGGCAGTCTGTGCGACTTCACTGCTGTTAAGCTGGATACTTCCGTCTACCCAAATATCAGACGGCAAAAAACCTGCGACGGCTTTCGACAACATGGATTTACCAATGCCGGAAGGTCCCATAATGGCAAGAACTTCACCTTGAAACAGCTCAAAAGAAATGTCTTTGAAGAGTGTGCGTTCTGAGTCTGTAAGGCTGAGATTATTAACGGAGAGTATTGGTCGAGAAATCACGGCATCAAACTAAATGTAATAATATAACATCACAAATAATATCATGCGGGTTAAAGCAAGGAAACCAGTCGGAAAGGTTATTTCATCACCTTTTTCAGATTTATCAACAAGGGCAGATAGCTCCCCCCCCTTGTGATAAGAACATCTAAGTTAGGTCATTTGTGACAGTGTGTATTAAAGACACTTTTGTTTAACTTGACCGAGGTATGGAAACAAGAAGACAAAGCGCCCAACGTAGAACAACGTGAATGCCAGCCATAAACCGTGGTTGCCCCAATATTGCACCGCAATAAATTGAGTCACTAAGAACAACACCATGGTTAGAAAGGTAGAGTTACGCACTGGTCGCGTCGTCCCTGTACCGGTAAAGATGCCGTAAAACGTAAGACCAAAACCAGCAACCAACGGGAATGCCAATAACCAAGGGCTCATGTCCAAATACAGCTCAACAAGATTTGGCAAAGTGGTAAATAACGACACCACTTGGTGTTTGAACTGCGCTAGCAGCAAGGTCAAGACAACAACGAACGCTGCGGTCCATTGCGTGTTTAGCTTAATCACGTTATCAAGCAATGTCTTATTCTTCTGCCCTACTGCTTTACCTGCAAAGACGCTCGACGCGTTCGCTACACCGTCGAACATGTAGCTGACGATAAAGGTCACTTGCATCATGATTGCGTTCGCCGCGAGCACATCAGAACCAAGCTGAGAGCCCACACGCGCCATCATGTTGAAGAACACCAATAGACACACAGTACGAAGCAGCAGATCCATATTGGAAGACGCAATGACTCTGAAATCTTTACGCGTCATTTTTGCTGTTTGAATGTAATCAAACAGCGGGAAGCGACAAGTTTTCAGCACCAGTACCGCACCAATAACAAACGTCGAAATTTGCGCGATAAGTGTCGCTACCGCAACGCCAGCAATGCCCATATCGAAGTACAACACAAAGACGATATCCAGCACGATGTTCAGCACGTTACCAAACACTTGCGTGAACAAGGTTTCTTTGGCTTTCGCCTGCCCCATCAGCCAACCAATCACGGTGTAGTTCAGCAGTACAAACGGTGCACCAAAGATCATGATATCGAAGTAAATCTTCGCGTTTTCGGCCACGACTGCATCAGGGGAGATAATCAGCTCTGCCCCCATCCAAATCACGGACTGCAACGCAATGAAAATCAAGCCAAGGCAAAGCGAAAGCACGAAAGGACGAAATAAGCTGCTCGCTTGATCTTCTGGGCTATTTTTACCTAATGCGATTGCACTTTGCCCCGTAGTACTTACGCGGAAAAAGCCAAACAACCAATACAAGGTGTTCATGATGACGGTGCCGATCGCCACACCACCAATCATCTCAGCCACACCGAGTTTACCGATCACCGCGGTGTCCACCGCCCCCAACAATGGTTGGGTAACAGTAGAAACAATGAAAGGAAATGCGATTTTAAAATAGTCTTTATGAGTCAGGGACATCTTAAATTATGAACGGGGTTAATTTTTATAAGGTCGCTATCATATGCGAATGGCGCCCGAACATGAACCAAAGTTCGCCAGCAAGGAATAGCATTGATAATTGATACAACCAGCCAACGTATTCTCATACCAAAGCTTGAAATAGGATAACGACTTATGAGAAAAGCCAAGTTAACTGCATATAAATGAGTTTCTAGTTTGGAAAGATTAGCGTTTGGTTGAGCATGGCAGATCAGAATGTATCTGCCATGTCATAACGGTAGTGATTGGTGAAAAGAGACCGTACAGATGATATTTAATGCTTGTGGGTTTCATCTGACAATGTTTAGGTCGATACCAAGCCTTATGTTCTGTAAAGCACCTTAGTTAGGTTTCCTTAAAGGCATAACCATTTTCGTGATGGGAATCACAAAGTACTTGTCCTAGTTTTCAACTGCATAGGACAATGACGCCAAGTAAAGAACGGAGTATAAACATGACGTAAGTACTTCTCTAGGAAGAGTATTGACTGACAAATTGAGTTCATCATCTTTATAAGAGTGATGTGCAAAGTAATTTCTAGATGTTACGAATTTAAGTAGCTGTGCAAAAGAGTATTTCATAGAAGGAGACCAAGCCTTACCAACGGAACAACGGTCAATATTTTCAAAAATATCGTTAGGCTTGCTGTTAAGCTTTGTCATAGCCCAATTATCATTATTGGTCACACTGCAAAGTACTTTTTTGTCACTCTCTGTTTCAACCTGATTTGATAATTCAGAAAGTACATCCTTTAGATTGTTCTTTTCATATGAAAAATTAGAGTAAATTAGGTCTCTGATTATAATCTCTGTTCTAATTGTAAAAATAAGCAAACAATCAATTATTCTAGGTTGAACTAAATGTATACTATCCCTATTATTTATTGATTCATGAAGGTCATAAAAAGAGCGCATCCACGGATCAAAGCTGTTTAAACCTTCTAACTTTAAATACAAAGCATCTAACTCTATTTTTTCATTCAGCCACTTGTTTTTTACTGGTTGAACATAAATTGGAACATATCTGGTAAATGATTCTCTAAACTTGATTTCTTCAAAGTCAAGAACATCTTTTAGTGTTGAAAAATATCCAGAATGACGCCCGCCATGAGACCATTTATCAAACACATCGTGCTCAGATAGACCAGCAGAGCAAAGCCACTCAAACATAAAGTAGATATCTTTTTTCAACTCTCTCAATCCAAAATTATAGCTGTTTAACTCACTACTTTTTGCCAAACCTTCCCAGTGCTTATAAAGCGTTAGTAAGATTGTCATATCTGACTCTAAATCGTCTCTAGTCGCTTGTAAGTGCTCCAGAACAAACGAAGATACTTCTCCATAAGTGCATTGTATGTCAGCCCTAGACAGAGCAAACCTTGAAGCAAAGGCTCTGTAAGTAGCTACTCTTTGAAATGTGCTTGAATAATTTAACACCCAATAATCATTCACTCTCTGATATTCAGCTTCAAAGTATGGCTTACCTTTTTCTTGAGCCAAGTACCTCTCAATAAATTTACAATTATTTACGGTCTCAAAGAGAATATAGGCTCTCCAATATGAGAGGTAGAACTCACAAGGCCTATACTCCCTACCATTTCTATGGCTTTTAGTTACTAGTGGATTAGATGGTCTAGATTTGAGGCTATTAACAAAGCTATCAATTAATATTGTATCGTACGGATGTAGTAAGTCAGGAAGCCCCTCATCTTCAGTGCTAATTATATGTATATCGGAGTATGTAGCCCCTGTAGCCTTCGTAGCTTCTGTACTTTCAATACCTCCTAAGTGAGGATAACTTTCCCACTCATTGAAGTATTCTTCAGGAATATCAATAAATAGCTCATAATTTTTATCATTAGCTCTGATTAAATCTATTAACTTTATGTTGTATGGAAGTTTATTAATTCCAAATGTTTTTTTTATATAGTTGTGGAACTTTCCGGAGCACATCCCACTGTGAATATGATGAGCCGATATATTGAGATAATTTAAGTAATAGTCACTTTCACTATATCTGATGCTTCTATACATTAGTACCTAACCTGACATTTTAACTAGACAAAAGTATCGTTAACAAACTACATACGCTTCATAATTCTAAGTATTCAGTTTAGCAGTATTTTGGTCAGACATGAGAAAAGACAGTGTATCCATTAGGTATACCCAAACGACTACGGTCAAACCTTGATCAAACAGTACCCAATAGGATTGCCTTTGATTTATGACCACAATAAAATCTAACGCATCTAAAGTTAAACGGGTACACCTAATGGCGCATATAGCTTACCTACGAGTTTCAACGATTGAGCAGAATACTGAACGTCAACTGGCAGACTCAGGCATCTCCTTCGATAAGAGCTTTGTGGATAAATGTAGTGGAGGGTCGACTAACAGACCAGCCTTAGCAGCCCTTAAAGATTATGCACGTGAAGGAGACACAATTCATGTCCATAGTATCGACCGTCTAGCTCGTAACTTGGTTGATTTGAAACAGTTAGTAAATGACTGGACTAGCCAAGGGATTAGCATCAGGTTTCACAAAGAGAACCTAAGTTTTAAAGCTGGTGGCTGTGACCACATGTCTGAGCTGATGCTTAACATGCTGGGTGCTGTAGCCCAGTTTGAGTTAGCAATGATTCAAGAAAGACGTCAGGAAGGCATTGAGAAGGCTAAAGCAGCAGGTAAATATAAAGGCAGACCAACAAACAGTGAAAACCACCTACGTATCCACCAGCTGCGTTCTAAGGGACTATCTTTGCGGAAGATAGCCTCTCAGGTAGGTGTATCCCTGTCTACAGTGCAAAGAGCTTTATCAAAGAACGTAACTTAGTAACTGTACAAAAATCTAAAAATTCAATCACACATTGTTTATAAAAATAAGGATACGCAGCAATAGAAATCAAATAGTTGTACTCCAGCCCCTCCCCCCTTATTCAGATACAAACCGAACAGAGAAATAATCATTAAGTAATCATATATAGGTACCAAGACCACTATGAATCAATTCATGGCAGATAGCAGATTTGAGTATTTAGACCCTCGTACTCTCATACTAGATCCAGCAATGCAAGCCCGTGACGTTGAACTCATACAAGACAAACGAGTACGTTCAGCGCAAGAGATCAAGCAAGAGAGTCAAAGCAAAGAGATTCTTGAAGACCTTCGTAATGGACAGCCTATAAGGCAGCCTATCACCGTTTTTGTGGTCGATGATAAGTATTATGTAGTGGATGGTTTCCATCGTACTGGAGCTTGCTTGGAGTATCTTGCAGAAAACCCAAATACTGAACTAAAGATTAACTCACGAGTGATATATAACCGTACTTACATTGAAGCGTTTTCAGCAGCTCAAGACGCCAATCAGTCACATGGTGTAGGTGTTACTCATGATGAAATTATGCAGGCTAAGTTCCGCAAGTTAATTGTAAATAAAGAATTTGGCCTAAGTGTATCTCAAGTAGTAAAGATCGTGGGTTGTAGTCGTGGTCAAGCTGCACATATTGCCAGAAATTTAAAGACTTGTGGTGAAGCTCTAGGTGATGACATCTACATGAACATAGTAGATTTAGAGAGCTTTGTTGAACGCCTTAGATTTGGTCTGGAGAGTAAATATCACTTACCGAGCAATTGTTGGGACTCTAAAGGGTTTCCTAAGATCAGACGTCTCTCAGATGCAATTACTGGCAAAGATAATATGTCAAACCTAGACGATGAAAAGTGGGAGCAGCAACAGATCAAAGATGTCTCAAACAGTCTCAGCCGTCTCATTACATTTTACGGAGAGGATATCTTTAGGGAAGGCTTACGAAAAGTAACTAGAGGTTCACAACTAGGCATCTCTATATCCCAAAGAAATAAGTGGCTAGATCAGGTTGGTTCTATAGAAGGGTGTATTCAAGACAAAAATGACGGAATTAAAGCACCTGACTTAGTAGAAAATTACGACTTTTAGAAATAACGTTGTGAGCTCGTAAGCCTTATACCACAAGGCCTACGGGCTCATTTAAACAAAGGTGTACACGTGTGTACAATGAGAGTTACTTAGGTGTACACAACAGAGTATTACTAATCTCGTTTCTTTTGGCGTCAGTAGCAGGAAGCAATTCAAAAGTCTCTAGACCATCCTTACTCTCAAAAAGTGCACCTTTGAGACTATGATCACATTGAATACTTACAAGCTCATCACCATCCTTTCTATATATCTTTATATACCGATACTCTTCTTTCTTATCTGCATGCATTTCTATTTTGCTCAAGTACCGTCGTAAAACTTGATTGAGCTTTATTCGACCATCTATATCTTTAGTACTATCAATGAGTTCTAGAAAACGGCCAGTTAACATTTCAGAATCTTGTTTTTGAATGACTAACTTACCTTGAGAGGTCTCTAGTTCTGTTTTGACATTAGAAAGTTGCTTCTCAATGTTCGTGACTGAGGTTTTTAGCTCACGAAATTTACTTTGCAGCTGATCGTTTAATCCGAGTGCAGCAATGGCATTTATCGTATTGTCTAATTGTCTTCTGGTATCTTCTAGAAGGAATGTTAGTTCTCGTTCTTTAGCATTCAACTCTTTGATATTGTTGTTGTCCTGACTACCCATAACTTCAAGGATAGGCAAGCGGCGTAAAGCAAAGAGAACGAAGGAAGATAGTTTGTAGAAGTTCCAAGAGCTACCAAAACAACTAATGCGATATTGAAGACAACGAAGCTGGTAATACCTTTTCCCTTTAACGCATGAGCTCACAATATGCATACCTTCACCGCATGAGCATCGAAGTAGGCCAGCAAAGTAATTACGCATCTCTTTGCCCCTACGACCTTTTCCTGCACCACCTTCTTTTAAGACGGCCTGCACTTCATTAAACCGGTCTTCATCAATAATCGCAGGGTAGTAGTTTTTTATAGCATCTCCTTCAGGCTTCCCATTTAGGGTTGGTTGATATTCACCAAGAACTGCACGATATTGAAGAATTCTGGATATACTTCTTGGATACCACGCTCTACCAGTTAAAGGCTTCCGGCCTTCCTCTGTTAAAAGACGACCAATCCTAGGCGTGCCATACCCATTAACGTATAAATCAAATATTTTTCGAACGGTTTCCACACGTTCAGGAATAAGCTCAAATGCGGTTTTATCTTGATTGACACGCAACCAACTAGGACAGCGTCTAGTGATAATTTCTCCAGTAAGACGAGCCTTTTCACGTGCCTTTGCCTTAGCGTTCAGAATCATTTGGCTTTTACGTTCTGACTCCTCAAAAGCACGCTGGGCACTTAGAGCCCACGCCATTAAATCCATTAAAGGATTATGAGAGTCTGGTTCGTATAACTTACTATCAGTGAATGTATAAATGCTAATACCACTTGCTAGTAGCTGCATTAAAAGTGAGACCGCACGCTGGACTCCAGCACGGGAAAGACGGTCAACGTTTTCCACTATTAAAACGCTGCCTTTTTCAATATAGCCGTCTTCGACACATTGAAGAAACTGGCTTAAGGCACCAGTTTCAATATTTGCACCTTTCCAACCACTGACTCCAAGATCAGAAAAGGTTTTTTCACTAAGCTCCCAGCCGTGAGCTAGAGCAGCTGCCTGTATAGCCTGCCACTGACGCTCTTGCCCATAACCTTGAATTTGTTTTTTTGAAGAAAGTCTTACATAACTATACGCTGTGCGCATAACGCCCTCCTAAATAACAAGGGCGGATTCTAGAGTTATGTCATAACCGATACAATACCTTTACAACATGCCAACCGAACTTGGTTTTAACTAGATGCGGCGTTAACACTTCGCCAGAAAAGCACACTTTGTCGAATTGAGGTACCATTTGACCACGGCGGAATTCACCAAGGTCACCACCGCGTTTGCCTGACGGGCAAGTTGAATACTTCTTCGCTAATGTCTGAAACTTTGCGCCTTTTTTCAGTTGCTTGATTATGTCTTCCGCTTGCTCTTTGTGCTTCACAAGAATATGTAATGCGGCTGCTGTATTTGCCATTGATCTATCTCTCACTATTCTGGTCGCGCAAGTGTACCCAATCCTTTTTAACAGACCAAACATTTCTTAATAATAGCTCAGTGGCAAAGGCCAAAATGCACGTGGAATATAAAATCGTCTATATAATGAGTTTAAAATACAAACAAGTTTTACTCAGTTAATCACTATTCTCTAAAAGATTGCCTAAAAAGCTCACATTTGTCTCTCCGATGGTTGAAGCCTTCGTCTGATAAGATTAGATTAGACACAATTCGGTGGTATTTATAAGGTTATTTTCATGGCAAAAGTCGTTAGCAAAGCGAATCAGTCTCAGGGCATGTTGATGTTTAAGCTCACCCTGCAACAGAGTTTCGCTATCGGTACGCTAAAAGTCCGTGAAATCGTCCCGTACATGCCAACGACAAAGATCCCTTACTCGCATCATCACGTCATTGGAACCGTTACGATACGTAACTTAACAGTACCAGTGATCGATATGTCAGCGGCTGTTGGCTTTCGTCCTATAAGTGAAGAAGAATATAAAAGCTGCTACTTGATCGTGACAGATTGCTTGCGAACCGTGGTTGCTTTTATGGTTCGTAGTATAGAGAAGATCATTGAGTGCGATTGGAAAGCTATTGAAACGCCACCTCCGAGCGCTGGAAAAAATATTTTCGTGACTGGAATTACTCGCTACGAGGACAAAACTGTTCAAATGCTGGATGTGGAACTGCTACTTTCCAAAATTTATCCGCAGTACGAGAATTCAAAGATACCAATGCTGACAGATATTGAGCGAGAACGCCTAAAAGCACTCAGTATTCTATTGGTGGATGACTCTTCCATCGCTCGTAAACAGCTGTGTGACGCACTCGATAGCATCAATATTGGGTATCAAATCTGTAAAAATGGTTTAGATGCATTGGAACTGATGAAAAGTGACGCTGCGGCTCATCGCCCAATTGATATTCTGGTCAGCGATATTGAAATGCCCGGATTAGACGGTTATGAATTAGCATTTGAAGTTCAGAATAATTCCTCTCTGAACCATTCATACCGCATTTTACATACATCGTTATCGAGCGAAATCTGTGTAGACAGAGCTCACCAAGTTGGCGCGCATGAGGCACTTGAGAAATTCAATGCAGGAGAACTAATCGAAGCGATGCTTCGCGGAGCAAAAGAGCTAGAAGCCAAAGCTATGACTTCTTAACTCTTATTGGACGAGTTGATTTGAGAATATAATGCAGTACTTGTCCTATCCCTGATGCTCACATCCGCTAATTTCTCAGCTCACTTCTTTGGCATCGCGTAACTACGAGAAACGAATTCCGTCTCTTTGACTTGGTGAGCATGATTAATATAAGAAGCTAGGCTGTAAAGTACATTCGCTAATAAGTTCGCGTAACGAAACAAAATAGGTGCGGGCTGCTTCTTACCTGTATGTTCAACGGCAACTAATGCTCGTACCGTTTTTTTAGCTTGGCAACGGCACAAATGCAATTGACTGGCTGCCGGGTGCCCTCCGGGTAGAACAAAGCCTTTGAAGCCGCCATCAATACGTTGCTTGAGCAAAGCATAATCGGCCTTTAACTCTTCAACTTCCGTCTCTGTAATCGCTAATTTTCCGCGAACCGAGCCATTTAGATGATAAACATTAGGCTGCATTCTTGTCAGTATATCGCGGCTAAACTCGTCCAACTCCATAGCGAGAACAAGGCCAATACGACTACAAAGTTCATCTGCTGTAATTTCAAAGTCACAAACCGGACTGTCCTCGTAAATAAACGGATAGCAAATCTCGCTCAATTCCTTGCTTACAGGTTTCATGCTTTTGTTCCAATATAAAAAAGGGAGTCAGTATAACCTAACTCCCTTTAAACGTTCATTATGCCAAATGATCGACATTCATATGATCGGTTTACAATCAGGCACTTTCGACTTTCTTGTGACCTTCTTGAAGGTGAACAAAATCTACTAAATCATCACCAGACACTTGATACGCCTGACCAAAACCTTTAACAAATAGCCCCGATTCTGGCTTTAAGTTGAACAAAACGAAATCCTCTAGCTGGCTTAGACCATCAATAATCTCACCAAAACGCTCTTTCATTTGTCCAACAACTTGTTGCCACATCTCTGTGTCTCGCTCAACTACATTTGCTACCGCATCAAAAGTTAAGCGCTTACGAGCAAACAACTGCTTTGAAGACTCTTCATCTTCGATCATCATCAATGAAACATTTGGATTTTCTAAAAGGTTACGGGCATGACGAGCGATTTTAGAAATGAGAACGAAATAACCTTCCTGGTTTTGAACATAAGGCGCGTAGCTTACATTCGGGCGACCTTCTGCATCGACAGTTGCAAGCTGAAGTGTACGGCGCTCCTGACGAAACTCTTTGATCTCTGGCCCTAAACGACCTTGCAAACGCTCTTGTTTAACTTGTTGATCCATATTGATACCTGACTTTACTAATTAGTATTCGAGTTAAGCCTCGATTATGTTTGTGATTACTTTTTTAATTCGGCTTGTAGGGCGCGAAATGCGGTGACTTGATCTTCAATCAACTCGCGCTTTTCGTTACGGCCTAAATAAACCTTGAAAATATTGCTTCCGCACTCTGAGAAAAAACCAAAATAGTGACTCTCTCTACCCATAAACGGTTTACTGACTAATGCGACATTTTTAACGTTATCTAATTTAAGGTGGCCGTGCAGTTCACCTTCTCTACCCATTAAATTGTAATAGCCACGCGCCACTTTTCCTTTTGGAAACGGCGCTTTAACTTCAAAGATAGAACCAAAAGAGTGGACGATGGTCGTCACCGGGCCAAAACCAACCAAACTTTCTAGGATGCTTTGCGCTTGCTCTCCTGGTGCAATAGCCACCATTTCCTGAGGTAGAGCCGCAACAACCTCAAACTCGGAAATGCCAAGACGCTCTGCCATCGCAGCTGGCAATAATTGTGGTTCTTGCTCTAGTAATACTTCAACTTGTTGCTTGATTGATTCCATTGTGTCTTCCGTTTTTGTTCAATTTGTTTTCATTAATTATTGGATGCTTTCGGTACGGTTTCGTGCATCTCTGACGTGAGTACCTGAATACAACTTTGAGCCAGTGACACTGCCCAGAAGCTGCCTGCAAGAGTAAGGATTGCGCTACGTTCATGTAGTTGTACTAAGCCTTTCGCTTGCCACACTTTAAATAGAGGCAATAAAAACCCGAACGCGTCCTCTCCCATAAATGATGGAAGTTGATTTGCTTGAACAATGCCACGGTCAAACGCAGATTTGAGTGCAGAAAAAAGTGGTTCTAGAGGGCTTTGCTTCATCATCATCGCGATGGTGCTTTGACCTTCTTTGACCGCTTTAATATAGGTCTCTAGTGTGCGGTGTTGCATCATCCCGTAGCCACCGATATTACCTCCAGCACCACAGCCAATTGGCAATACCTCTGCATAAGTCTTGGCTAAACTATTGTATAAACTACGCTCGCGGTTATCGATTGCCCAATGGT
Organism: Vibrio sp. 779(2023); assembly: GCF_033344285.1. Taxonomy (NCBI): domain Bacteria; kingdom Pseudomonadati; phylum Pseudomonadota; class Gammaproteobacteria; order Vibrionales; family Vibrionaceae; genus Vibrio; species Vibrio sp. 779(2023). The sequence continues at coordinate 398,486 of NZ_JAWPOM010000001.1, read as the reverse complement.
TCACACTCAGTTGCTTCATATGGTGTTTGGCCATAAAGTTCACACCGAGCTCATACATTCCCGCTTTTTCTGGTGTGGTCGCAGGTGGCGGGATTTTTCCCTTTTCTACGAGGTTGAGCATGGGAGCTGACCCGCCAACCACTAACTGATACAAATCCAGTCCGTGTGCGCCAGTCGAGAGGAAATCATTTAAATCTTGCTCTAACACTTCTTTGGTTTGATAAGGTAAGCCATAGAGTAAATCGATAATGACCGGAATTTTGTCTTCTTTGGCGATCTCGCTCACTCGTTTGAGGACATCTTCCCTATCATCTAAACGTTTTGCGCTGCGGCGCACTTGTGTATTAAAACTTTGCACACCAAAAGAGAAACGATTAAACCCACCCTCTAAAGCGCCTTGATACAACTCATCAGAAAAACGATTGATGCGACCTTCTAAGGTGATTTCGCAGTCTGCAGCCAAAGGAAAGTGGTCTCGGATAGCCTGGCCTAACACACGAACCTGTACTGGAGATAGATCCGTTGGCGTTCCGCCCCCGATATATACGGCGTGAAAAATACCATTTTGTGTCCAAGGTAATGCCGCTTTCTCTCTAAGCTCCTGCATTAATGTTTCAAAGTACTCATCAACCAGTGTGCGACTTGCAGCATTTTGAAAGAAATTACAAAAAGTGCAACGAACGCGACAAAACGGAACATGAATATAAAGACAGCGTTTATTGGTCGCTTTAATTGAGTTAGCCGTAATACTCGAAAAAATCGCCTGTTGTTGAGACGAGGGCACAGGTACGCTCGCTCCCCCGGCATGTGCAGAATGCTTCTTAACAAAAGCAAATCGCAATGGATCAGGACTATCACTGCCCAACACTGATTCATCAAGCTTATCGATATCGACGCTCATATATACTCGCTTAACTCCCATCATGTAAGGGATGGAAGCTGATCTTGAAAATTCTGCAAGAATCATAATTTGAGCGTAATGATAATGCAATTGATAATTGATCTTATTTCCATTGTAAGTAATAATCTGCCCAAGTTTTCATAGTTTCCCGAGATATTCCGTGAACGTACAAAGATATGTCATTGCAGGAGGTGCTTCCCTTGCCATCCATGCCGCACTTCTTTTTGTTTCTCAAGAGACAAAGGTGTTCGCGATGCCGGCTGGAAACCCAGCAAGTTCGGTAAGTCTGAATCTTGTGTCTGCTCCTCCAGCTGTCGAAAAATCTACACCAGAAAATGTAGCACCACTAAAAGAGCAGCAGCCTCAAGACCAACCTGAACCAGAAAAGAAGATTGTAAAAAAACAGGTCGTCAAGAAAGACGCTGTTAAGAAGAAGGTAGTAGAGAAAAAACCTGAACCGGTTAAACAATCTAAACCTAAAGCGGTCGAGCCCACCAAAACCGTAACAAAGCAAAAGGTTCAGCCCGAAGCGAAACCAAAGAAAAAAACGGAACCAGTGGAGAAAGAGACGGTAGCTCAACAATCCGCACCTGCGAGCCAATCCAAAGGGGCAACGTCTCAGCCTGTCTTGGTAGACAAACCAACGTTTGTGAGTCAACCAACACAACCCCGTTACCCAAGGTCTGCACAAAGACGCGGTATTGAAGGTGTAGCCTTGTATGAGATATGGCTAGATGAGAATGGTAACCAGATTAAACAGGTTTTGATTGAGTCTTCCGGCACAGAGTCGCTAGATGCCTCAGCACTTCGTGCGATCAAACAGTGGCAATTTACACCACATATTTCAGGTGGGCTAAAAGTCGCTCACCGAGTACAAGTACCTGTTCGTTTTAAGTTGGATGGATAATGGAACAACTACAAGAATTACAAACTCAATTTGGGCTGATGACATGGCCTTTGATCATTTGCTCAGCTCTAACCGTGATGATCATCGCCGAGCGATTATTCCATGTGTTAATTAGCCTTGGTGTAGGAAAGCGAGCCATTCGCCAAAAGCTCACAGGATTAGACCCAACAAATGGGAGCGAGCTTGAAGCACTTGCTGAAGAGTTGTCGAATAAGAGGCCGCTTCTGTACCGTGGTGTTGCGATGTTGCTTGCTCATCATTCTTTCTCGAAATCTTTAAGAGAAGATGCCGCAGGTATTTGGCTGCAAGAAAAACGCCATCAGCTGCATTCCGGCCTTCGTTTGCTGACGCTGATTGGTGTCATCAGTCCTTTAATTGGCTTGCTTGGTACGGTACTTGGCCTAATTGACATGTTCAAAGGCATCGCGGTTTCAACGGGGAATATCACTCCGAATGATTTGGCTGACGGCCTAGGTCTTGCTATGCGCACCACTGCCGCGGGTCTCATTATCGCACTTCCTGCTATTTCAGGAGCGCAGATCATTGGTTTGTGGGCGGATCGTGTAATCGCCAAGCTTGAGCACACTTTAAACTACGTCAACTTATGGCTTGAAGGTATATCGTTACAGCATGTCTCGCCAGACCACTCAAAAGTAACACTGCGCTCTTCTGGGAAGATTGAGGCCGCAAGTCAATGATTAAAACACCACAAGAAAATAGTCGTAACGGTTTAACCCCCGATTTAACACCGCTGTTAGACATTATTTTTATCGTCATGGTTTTCCTGATGTTAACCGCAGCGGTCAAACTCGATTCATTAGACGTCAATTTACCGAGCACAGAATCTCAGGCTGTTGCAGATGTCGATAAGCAATCCATCACGGTAAATATTCTTAAAGACGAGCCTTACTGGGCTATTAACGGCAAGACTTATATCGATTGGGACAACTTTACCCTCGCGCTGTTAGAAGAGAGTAAGTCAAGCGATAAACCGATTGTAATTGGAGCAGAAAAAACCGCGAATATTCAGTCGCTAGTACAACTTCTCGGCTTTTTACAAGAAAACGGAATTCAAGCAACTCAGTTACTCACTGAAGAGCCATCATAAAAATAAGTAAGATAGAGATCCTTTCAAAATGAAGAACACACGCATCACTATTCATGCTGTTGTCACGGCAGCTATTTCCCTACTTGCGAGTAGTCAACTTTTTGCCAATGAAACGCCATCCTCAGAGCGCGTTGTTAGCGCAGGCAGCGCCGTCACTGAACTCTTGCTTGAACTCGACGCTAAAGATAGCTTGGTTGCTATCGACGTCACCAGTCAATTACCAAAAGAAATGGAACTGCCTAAAGTGGGCTACCATCGTCGTCTTTCAGCGGAGGGGTTGCTCGCCTTACGTCCGACAAAAGTCATTGGTTCTGATGAGATGGGGCCGAAAACAACATTGAACCAATTGAAATCGGCTGGCGTAGATGTAGAAATCGTTAATACTGATGCAAATGTCGAGGGCCTTTATCAACGTATTGATCAAATTGCGAACCTTATGGATCGCAAAGCTCAAGCTGAAAGCTTAAAGCAAGATGTCCAGGCGCAAGTACAAGCACTCAATGCAAACCAACCTGATCAAGCGAAGAAAAAGAAAGTGCTCTTTCTGCTGATCCATGAAGGGCGACCTGCAAATGTTGCGGGCTCACAAACGACACCCGATGCAATTATTCAACTCGCCGGCGGACAAAACCCAGCCGCTACACAACTCTCGTCTTACAAGCCTCTATCCACAGAAGCGATGGTAGAGATGCAGCCTGACGTGATTCTTGTTAGTGGTCGCAGCTATGAAACGTTGGGTGGTGCCGATGCAATTTTAAAAGCAATGCCGCTTCTTGCTGCAACACCCGCTGGAAAGAACAAAGACATCATAACGATTGATGGCCATGCTCTGGTAGGTGGTTTGGGCCTTAAAAGCCTTGCAGAAGCTAAACGCTTGAATGCACTGCTTTACCCATAGAGACATGACATGTTGTTAAGACGCATCCCCCTTTCAACGACGTTATCAGTGCTTAGTGGATTTTTAGCATTTATTGCTATCGCCTCTATTACCGTTGGCCCAATGAATATTAGCTTTGCTGACAGTTTGCGTAGCCTAACGGGAGGCAGTTCTGATCTCGCTCCTCACATTCAGTTGGTCATTAACGAAATCCGATTGCCTCGCACCATTTTGTGTATGTTCATCGGCGCCATTTTAGCAATTTGTGGTGTGGTTATGCAGGGCTTGTTCCGTAACCCATTAGCCGAGCCTGGTATCATTGGTGTGTCTGCTGGCGCTGCTCTTGGTGGTGCATTCGCTATTGTTGTATTTGCTGAATTTAGCCAAAACTATCCGCAACTAATGAACTTAGCGGCTCTGCCTCTTTTTGCTTTCATTGGCGGTGCACTAACGACTATTCTCGTTTATAAACTCGGCACAAGTAAGTTTGGTACCTCAGTTACAATTATGTTGTTAGCCGGCGTTGCCATCAGCGCGCTCTCGGGTGCTGCGATTGGCTACATGAACTTTATCGCAGATGATCAGATGCTGCGAGATTTGACGCTTTGGTCGATGGGCTCATTAGCTGGTGCAAATTGGTCAGGGATTGCTCTATCTGCTGTAACACTCGTCATCCTATTGCTCTGGTTTCAGAAGAAGTCGATGGCGCTGAATGCTCTGTTGTTAGGGGAATCAGAAGCAAGACACTTAGGAGTTCCGGTTCAAAAACTCAAACGTCAGCTTATTTTACTTTCTGCACTGGGTGTTGGTATTACGGTGAGCATCAGTGGTGCAATTGGCTTTATTGGGCTCGTGATTCCTCACTTAGGGCGCATGCTCGCTGGGCCTGACCATCGAACGCTATTACCAATATCTGCCTTAATGGGAGCACTGCTTCTTACTGCCGCAGATATGTTTGCTCGTGTTGCCGTGGCACCAGCTGAATTACCAGTTGGAATCGTGACCGCATTGATTGGCGCGCCCTTTTTCATCTACTTATTGTTCCAGCAAAAAGGGAAGATTTTGTAATGAACCAGATCGTTTTATCGGGGAAAAACATTTCGATGACATATGGCAACCGTGTGGTGCTCGATGACATCAACATTGATATCCGAGCTGGTGAAGTGACCGCCCTACTCGGCCCCAATGGCGCAGGTAAAAGTACTTTACTCAAGCTTCTATGCGGTGAGATCTCTTCGAATCATCACATCACCTACTTCGGTAAACAAAAGCATGATTGGGAGCCTGAAAAAAGCGCCAAACATATTGCAATGCTCCCGCAGCACAGCACCTTAACCTTCCCATTTCTAGCCAGAGAAGTAGTAGAGCTGGGGGCAATACCGCTATCACTGTCCAATAAAGAAACCACTAAACTGGCTTTACATTACATGGAACAAACCGACGTATTGCATTTAGCAGAAAGCCTGTACCCGTCTTTATCTGGTGGAGAAAAGCAACGACTGCATCTAGCACGAGTGATGACACAACTACATCAATCTGGCGAAAAACGAATCTTAATGCTTGATGAACCTACCTCAGCGTTGGATCTCGCCCATCAACACAACACGTTAAAAATTGCTCGTGAAACGGCAAAAGCACAGAACGCTGCGGTGGTTGTGGTGTTACATGACTTGAATCTAGCCTCTCAGTACGCGGACCGCCTTGTACTCTTGCATAACGGGAAACTAGTTTGTGATGACACGCCATGGAATGCACTAACGTCAGAGCGCATTGAACAAGTTTATGGCTATCGCTCTATTGTGACAAAACATCCGACGCTAGACTTCCCTCAAGTGCATGCCGCAGCATAAAGCGTATCTCCTCTAAAGCCGTCTCGAAAACACTTTGATACGACAAAGGCCCGCAATATGAGAGTTGCGGGCCTTTGCTTTTATATTGGCAGAATTTGTTGCTTTAAACGCTATTACTTGCTCATTTGGATCAATGAACGACCAATCAACCACTCAAGCTCTTTGTCACCACCCGCACCAAACTGGCTTTCAACCATTTTGTATAAGCGGTCAATACCATTAGCAGCAAATTCTTGCGCATTTTCAGCGGTGACAATGTGATGGAATAGCAGTCGTAAAATCGCGAGGAACTCAGCATCTTCCAGCGCTTTAATCCAACTTTGTGAAAATGCATTTAATCCTTTATCAAACTCTAAGTGTTCAATAAACATTTTAAAGATACGGCTATCCAGTGCGGCGGTGAAGTCCGTTTTCTTAGGGAAGTGATGGCTAATACCGGTACGCGATATACCTGTCTGCTGGCTTAGCGTCGTGTACGACATTTTGTCGTAACCTAATCTGAGTAGCTGATCAATAACGGCATCCATGATCTTTTGGATAGTGATTTCGGTATCTTCTTTACTACGCTTTGGCATATTTTAAGCTCTTCTCTTTGTAAATCCATCTAACTCACTATTAAATGAGGCCAGAATGAAATCATTCTTAGCATTATACCCGGCTCGCCGATGCGGTTCGATTAGCGAAAACCTAGAAATCAGGTTGCTAAACGCTGCACTTTAAAGCGCTTTGGGTATATGTATTGCGACTATTTAATATCATGTCGAGTTCCAAACCATAACGTCTTTACACTGCGTAATGTGTAATTTTCAGTTATGTTTTTGTCAATACATGCTACTCAAAATAAGGCGAAAAGTTAGTCTCATCAAAACCTTGCGCCAATTATTCATCGAAACTATTCAAAGACCAAGAATGATAATTATTAAAAATAATCAATCAAGAAATAGTCTTATAAATTAACCATTAGTTCAACTGGACTGAGCAAAATCTCGTCACTATGTTCGTTAATTGATTTTAAATGTTGATATATATCACATTAACGTTCTTGATGATTTAGTAATCCAACCTTTAACCCTTACTTAACAAGTGCCTATTCTGTTCCTTTTTTACGCAAAAGTCGTCATTTTTGTAGATACAGATCAAATACCTGATAGAATACCCTTAGTATTTACAAGAGGATTCGTTATGAGTGTCGAATTAGAAAAAAACCAAGTATGTGAGGCCTGCGGCTGTGCTGGCGAGATTGGCTTTATCATCAAAGAAGGTGACGAAGTTGCCGACGTAACGGTTTTCGCACAGACAAAAACAGAGCTAGAGTCTGAACTACAAAAATACATCGAGCTCGCTAAATCAGTATGTGCTGATGTTGAATACAATGTTTCAGAAATAACCGAAGAATCGAACCAAGCGACGGCTCGATTCAAATTTGAAGTAAGTGCTGAAAAACTTATCTTTGAATTAAAAACTCGCTCACTCGCGCGTTAATGAAAAAAGCGAGCATGATGCTCGCTTTTTATTTTTCCAATCTCTTAATCTTAAACCGCTCTAAATGAAACAGACAACTTCGGCGCGTTTATTTATCTTTTTTGAACACGACCCACTTTAACGAGCCATTGGTTTCAAAATCGTTCTCAGCGGTACACATCAGTAATACGCCTTCAACATTAATCACGGCCCCTGTGGTGTAGGCTTTATCATCGTAGTAACAGATACGCTGACCTACCTTACCGTCAGCAACTATTAGCGCTTTGTTTTCTGGTGTACTGTATGATTTAGCAAAAACGGAACCCGACAGCAGTACTGCAAAAACACCAGCGGTAAAAATAGATACACTTTTTAACTTCATGAAAATCTCCCTCAAACCTCAATAATACTAACAAGGACCCTTGTGAAGTTCTTGGAAGAATCTCATATTATTCAAATATCTACTGATATTTTTCTCACCTCTACACTTGGGTCTGCTTCACATTCAATCATTTAATTTATCTCATTTTAGTAAGCTTGAAGTTACTTAGCGCAGTAAAGAAGCGCACACTTTTAGCGTGCATCTCTAATTTGAATATTTAAGTTATGAATCAAAAACTGTGAGCAAAAAATGCATAATAGGTTTATTTAAGTATAAGATAAGCACCTGTTGATCTCGGTATTTAACTAACTCTTTGACTATGCGTTTTGTTTCCCTATGCCTTACTTCAATCCTGCTCTGCTCGTCTCCTTTGGCATATGAGCTAGATTACTATTCTAAGTTTGGTCACATCGATAATTACGGCAATCTTGATCTTAGAAACAAGCCTTACACCCAACTACCCTCTGGCCTAGTGGTAAAGGGCAACTTAAACATCTCACAAACCCCTATCAAAACCTTGCCTAAAGGGCTTGATGTTGAAGGCAGTCTGGAAGCAACTAACAGCGCACTCAAAGTTATTCGCTCAGGAACAAAGATAAAAGGCTATGCAAACCTACTAGGTAGTAAGATCGAAAACTGGCCTAAAGGCATCAAACTAGGCGGTTACCTAAATCTGACAGATACACCGCTAAAAGCGCTTCCAGCTAAACTTCGAGTAAAAGGTGATCTAAGTGTTATTCGCACTCCCATTTCTGATCTTCCTGAAGGATTAGTGGTTGATGGTAATCTCTATATTGGAGGATCAGCGCTGAAAGTATTTCCAGACACAATGACGGTGAAAGGGAATATCTATTTAGGTGGTAACAGGATCACCAAATGGCCCAGCAATTTAACCCTTGGTGGCGCCGTCGCACCTTAAAGAGCAGATAAACAAAAGCCCCGGCAGACCGAGGCTTTAAGGCATTCTGAATCAACAGAGTTCAGTGACGAAGATTACTCTTGGTTATTCACAGGATTAGCATAGCTCGCCACCAAATAAGGTCTTGCGCCTTCAGGTAGCTGATCCAACTTATCCGCGAGATGACGCTTAACCGCTTCCGTAATGATGCTCGAATCTTCATGCCCAGCAGCTAACAAGTTGATTGGGTACAACTTGTAGTTGTTGTGAATTTGGCGGTCGATTTCACCAGCAAGAGATTCCGGCGTTTCAAACTCTTGCTCAATCACATCACCAAACGCAACATGTACACGGCCTTTATAGCCAACGATACCTTGAATGATGCTTTCGATATCTTCAAATTCGCCTTTTTCATAGCGGCCATTTTCTGCTTTTTCGTACAGCTCTTTTGCTTTGGCAATGTCACATGGATCATTTTCATAGGCAATCGAGACAGGAACGATTTTCAGAGAACGCGTGTACTCACCAAAGCTGATCTTTTGTTTACGACCTTCAACATGGAACATTTTTAAAATCGCAGGATCAGTAAAGTCGTTTCCATCTTTAGCACGGCCTTCCTTTTGGGCAATCCAAATTGAATTGCCAGTATCAAGCGAATGTTTGATATAGCTTGAAAGTTGTCCCAATGCTTTCATCATTTCTCTAGGCGCTTTAGCAGAGCGCTTAACGATGAAGCTCTTATTGAGTCGCATCAATTCTGTCGCACATGGCTTCTTCAGCAGGTTATCGCCAATCGCTATACGAACTGTACGGTGCCCACTTTGGTACAAGCCATAATTTACGAGCGCAGGGTCCATCGCAATATCACGGTGGTTAGAAACGAATAGGTATGACGTGTTTTTATCCAGCTTATCCAAACCAGAAAAAGTGACGCCATCCGTTGTCTTATTCAATGTATCTTTCAGATACTTCTTCACTTCAATCTGAATTGCTTCGACAGAATCAAGCTTGCTCCACTTGGCTTTCAGGTAGATGCGCAGGATCGGGCTCATTAGCGTTTTGAACCACGCTGCTTTATTAGCAAAGCGATGTTCTAGGATAGCAGTGATAAATTCATCATCTTGGATTAGACGATCCAGCGCTGCTGGAATTTCTTCGTCGTTGTAAGGACGAATTTCAATATAAGGATCGGTATTGGCTGTCATTGTTCATTACATATCAAAAAAAGCTGGCACATTTTACGCATAGTTTTGCTGACAAGCAGCATTTCAACCCATACTTTTAACATGGTCATACCAGTTAAGCCACCATTTATCATGCTAAAAAATTCTCTCTGCAGGTTGGAATCGTATGGGTTTAACGTTACCCTTAGCGCCAAAAAACACTGGTACTCATAATGAACTACGCAATTGAATTTCACGACGCTAAATACCCCTTTCTTGATGTAGCTGCGCGTAAAAAAGCATTGAAGCACAGTCTACTGTCTGTCATCGAAGGGTTAGCCGTCATTAAATTGGGTAAGCAGGAGTATGCCATTGAACCAGGCCAATATTTTTGGATTCCTCAAGGATGTTTGAGCTCCCTCACCTTTTTACCTAATTCTCGTGTATATCGTTGTGATTTTTCTGTGCGTTTAAATGACGACTTCTCACAACAGGCGGGCTTTGTGAAGCCTTCACCGCTACTAAAAGCGCTCGTCGAGAAGCTAGCAACAACTGCCGAACGCTCGGATCTGCAAACCGATCTACTGACAGTAGTAAGACATGAAGTATTGACGCTGTCTCCTAAACTAGCGCACTCAACGTTAACGAGAACCATCAATCAATGGACTCCTGGCTGTGACATGAATATTTCTAAAGAGCTTTGCTTGGTACTAACACTACGTGAAGCAAGAAAAATGAAACTGTCGGGGAAGAAGGAAGAGCAAATTGTTGACTCTCTTTTTGCTGGTAACACCGAAGAATATGAACAGCTTTGCTTTTTAGTCTTTGGAGAAGCGCTATAACTTGCTCTTTAACAAGCTACGTTTTCAGCATTACGTAGAGTTACGGATACAGAAAGTAGAGATTCAAGTAAAAGCAAAAAGGGCGTACATTGATAATGTACGCCCTTTTTTCATTTGCTTGAGATGTCTAGAAAGGTACTTCTATCTGCATCATCCAGTCAGCGTCATAATATTCGTGCCAACGATAATCAAACCGCATTCTTGGCTGTCCGTCGGATTTATCCCCAAAACCAACGCTGAACATCAACCCGTGACTACGAAGCCACTCTTCTGTATCCATTTTACTCTCTTCGTCTCGAAGCTCTTCCGGCATCCAAAAACCAAGACCAAAGTAATTCTTTTCTAAGTTTTGAGTTAGAAGTGGGGTGTCTTCCGGCTTAATCGCCCACTCCTCCCAATAGTTTTCTGTTGGTCCTTCAAGCTTCGCTTCCGCTGCATACCAAATCAATGCTTCAGTACTTAACACGCCGATGGAATCTAAAATTTCTTCACAGATAGGAAGAGTGTTATCTTCAAACACCACGGAACGATCAGAAAAATAGTTACACGCGGAATGAGCTTGTGTCACCACAAGCAGCGCACATGCACTAAATAAAACGACTCTGACCATGAAAATCTGACCTCTCAGTTCCCAGACAATGTTTCTCTGTATAAGCCTTTACTAAGTAATAAATCACGTACGGAAGGTGTTGTATAGGCACCGACCTCTTCACCCTCGGCCAATGCTTTGCGAATATCCGTGCTTCTGACTTTTACTTTTTCAGGACATGCCATAACAGTCCAACGTTCCGTAATCTCTTCAGCTCTACTAAATTTAGCAAATTTGAAGAAATTATCAGGACCAATGACAAAAGTTATATCGGCAGTTGGGTAGATTTCTTGAGTTTTTTCTAACAACGCATAGGTCGTCACACTTTGTCCAGGTTGGTATAAAGCTTGCTCCGCATCAGAACGCTGAACATTAGAAAGCCCCATATCCTTGATGAACGCGTCAACCATTTTGCACCGAGTTGGGTAATCAAGCATGTTCTTGCCCCAAGCGTGTGCAATGCTCGGCTCAAGTAGCACAAGATCAAAGTGGCTCAAAGATTCAATAACACTTTTATGCCCTAAACTAGGTGGGTTAAATGCACTACCAAAAATGGCGATTTTTTTCATATCCGGTGATTACCTGGTTGAAGAGAGTTTTCTAATCTGATGATTTCGGTATGATACTACTAATCTTTACAGCTTTTGACCCTAAAGTCGCGTTTAATGAGCCTCAACTGTATGGTTTATCACCATTTGAGCAAATGTGCTTTAGAGTCTGAAATATTTGCAGGAAAAGGAACCCTAAATGGAACAATCCATCCGTGACGAAATGCGCGTACTCCCTTCAATTGATCCGCATTTTGAAATTGAACGCCGTGTCGCTTTTATTAAGCGTAAATTGCAAGAAGCGGGCTGTAAGTCTCTTGTTCTTGGCATCAGCGGTGGCGTTGACTCAACGACATGTGGTCGTTTAGCTCAGTTGGCTGTAGACCAACTAAACGAAGAAGCGGGCAACAATAGCTACCAATTTATCGCAGTTCGCCTGCCTTATGGGGAGCAAAAAGATGAAGATGAGGCTCAGCTCGCTCTGTCTTTTATCCAGCCAACCCATTCTGTATCGGTGAACATCAAAGCAGGTGTTGACGGGCTTCATTCGGCTTCTCACGTTGCATTAGAAGGCACAGATCTTCTACCAACTGATGCAGCAAAAGTCGACTTCGTAAAAGGCAATGTAAAAGCGCGTGCTCGCATGGTTGCTCAATACGAGATCGCGGGCTACGTAGGCGGCCTTGTTCTTGGTACTGATCACTCAGCAGAAAACATCACTGGTTTCTACACTAAATTTGGTGATGGCGCTTGTGACATGGCACCATTGTTCGGATTAAGTAAGCGCCAAGTTCGTGAAGTAGCTGCTACATTGGGTGCACCTGAGCAACTAGTGAAGAAAGTGCCAACAGCAGACTTAGAAGAGCTTGCTCCACAAAAAGCAGATGAAGATGCCCTAAGCCTAACTTACGAGCAAATCGACGACTTCTTAGAGGGCAAACCTGTTCCACAGCAAGTGAGTGACCGTCTGGTAGCGATTTACAAAGCAACGCAGCACAAACGCCAGCCAATCCCGACGATTTACGACTAAGCGATATTTTCAGCTCTCTTTAAAACTCAAAACGCTGCTAAAAATAGCAGCGTTTTTTGTCTAGGAACAGTTTTTGTCGAAGGACAAAGGTGCTCTCGCCTAGTTGGTTACTGTTACGTCCGTCTCTGGCACAGCACAACACGCCAATACGGTTCCCATTGCACGTTCCTCATCAGTCAGCGCGGGCACGTCCGGATGATGAACCTGCCCCGACGTAAGCTGAACTTTACAGGCACCACATAAGCCTGCACGACAGCTATTGCTGATGACCTTCCCAGCATCTTCGAGCTGATCTAACAACGTTTTTTGGTTGTTGCCTACGACTTTAGTTCCATTAAAGTCAATAGCGAGACTTTTCTCTGGCTTTGACGTAAGAGAAGAAACTCCAAACGCTTCTTGATGGTAGTTTTCCTCTGGCAGCCCTTTTCTTAGCAGGAGACTTTTCGCTTTCTCCATAAAACCATCAGGACCACACACAAACACTTGGCGCTGTTCAACATCTTTTATTTGCTTAATGTGTGACAAACTTAAACGCCCTTTTAACCCAAACCAATCAACGGCAGGCTGCGTCAAGCAGATTTTCACTTCTAACCTCGGGTGCTCACGCTTTAACTGCTCCAACTCTGAGCGACAAGGAATATCATTTTCGGTGCGACATTGATGGTAGAAAACCACGTTCTCCAACTGATTATGATCCGCTAAGTAACGTACCATCGATAGCATTGGTGTTACTCCGCTACCCGCAGAGAGTAACAGCAGAGGCTGCGCTTCATGCGTTTTTAGGTGGAACTGGCCATCAGGTTGTTCTGCCTCTAAAACATCACCGACTTGTAAGTTGTCTAAGAGTGAGTTAGAGACTCTTCCACCCGCGATACGCTTTACAGAAATAGCATAACGACCCGGGCGAGAAGGACTGGATGATAAGGTATAGCGTCGACCCACTTTCTTACCATCAATATTCACCTCTATTGGCAGGTGTTGTCCTGGCAAGTAATTAGGCAACGAGCCTTTGTTTGGCTCTAACCATAAGGTCACAAAGTCTTGGGCAATTTCTTCACGCTCAACACATGTAAGCTTCATGCGCACTGGCGAGTTATCTGTGTAAAACTCCGGCTCTTTGTACTCCAATACTTCAACTTTATCGCCTTGACGAATAATGCCTTCATTTCGCGCGACAAGATTCTGGCCAAAGAACACACCACCGACATCGTTTGCACGGAACTGTTGCAAGGTTTTGAGCGGCTCTTTGCTCTCACGGAATGTCCCTCTTTGGGTATTCACTGTAGTCAGGATACAGCGCTCGCAAGGTTTGAGAGACTCAAACTCTACCTCACCGATTCGTATGCGCTTCCATGAATCTTCTTCAAATGGCTTAGTATCAGAGACAACTAAGTTAGTACGAAACTGATCCATTGAGTGTAGCTCTGAACTTCTTCGGTTCAGCTCATCAAGTGAAGCTTGGCTGATCACTAAAACCGGATAACCATCAGCAAAACTGACGTTTTGACCTAGCTTTTCACGGACACGATTCGATTGCTCACCACTAAACAACAACTCAACGCGCTGCCCCAGCACACGACTAAACCAGTCATCTGCATCATCTGTCGTGGTATAGGCAGTAAACGTATCTTTCCAAACCGTTGCAGGTGTCTCCTGCATTTTGAAATCTTGGTAACGGATTTTAAGTGGCTCCATACCCAAACTACTAAACACCACTCCATCGGACAATAAGGCAGACTTAATGGTTACCATTTGCGGATACTTTCGCGCAGTGATCATCGAGCCATCAGCTTTCGCAATCATAAAGCGACGATCGAAGCTCAATCCTTGCTTCTCAACCCATACGGACGACAGCGATAATCCGCCAACTGACTTAACCGGAAAAACATTAATTTGGGATAAAACGGGTTGCGACATGGCCTTCTTCCTACGGGTGTTTTTTATTTGTTGCGGTATTGTATACTCAAATCACATTAAGTTGCAGAGTCTACTGCCTCTTCATCCATCGCAACTTTCTCGAAACCATATTCTTATAAATTTGGTTTTAGTGACAAGTATTTACTACACTCAATATTCGCGTTTTTTAACACCGTTCTGACCAAATACCGTTTGATAAAGTGTGATACGACACACATAATTCACCCAAGTTATCACTACTCCCATTTATCGATTTGGAGCTTAATTATGGATACAAGAAAACTGGTTCTGATTTTGTTATGTATCTTTCTTCCGCCTGTCGCGGTGTTTATGGAGAAAGGTCTAAATAAAGACTTTTTGATTAATCTAATATTGACGTGTTTCTTCTTTCTACCAGGTACGATCCACGCGCTTTGGTTAACAATGAAGTAACCACTTACACTCTCACTCTTTATAAAATTGAAAAATGGGATGAAATATGAGGGCAATTCCTCTATCATCCTGGCGCCTAAGCGCAAGCGTTTGCTCAAAAGCAAATACGGCGCTTAGGCTCCAATCAGACAACTTTTCAATGGTGGGAGCAATTAATGACAACACTGACTATCACTCGTCCTGACGACTGGCACGTTCACTTACGCGATGGGGAAGTTCTTAAAGACACCGTTCGCGACATCAGCCGCTACAATGGCCGTGCGCTGATTATGCCAAATACCGTCCCACCTGTTACCACAACTGAGCTCGCCCTAGCCTACCGTGACCGAATTATTAAAGAGCAACATGGCGAACAGTTTGAGCCTTTAATGGCGCTTTACCTTACAGATAACACGACACCAGACGAAATACGTAAGGCTAAAGCCACCGGAAACATTGTTGCTGCCAAGCTTTATCCTGCAGGCGCTACCACAAACTCAGATTCCGGTGTGACCAATGCGAAGAACATTTATCACGTTTTAGAAGCGATGGAAGAAGTCGGAATGTTACTTCTGGTTCATGGCGAAGTAACACATCACGATGTTGATATCTTCGACCGAGAGAAAGAATTCCTTGATACTGTCCTCGCTCCTATCGTCAATGACTTCCCTAATCTTAAAATCGTTCTAGAACATATCACCACCGCCGACGCAGCAAACTTCGTTAACAACACCTCAGACAACGTAGCGGCTACCATCACTGCCCACCACCTTCTTTTCAACCGTAACCACATGCTTGTGGGTGGTATTAAACCTCATTTCTACTGTTTGCCAATTCTTAAGCGCGGAACCCACCAGCAAGCGCTGATCGAAGCAGCAACTAGTGGTAGCAAGAAGTTTTTCCTAGGTACAGACTCAGCGCCACATGCGAAAGGGGCAAAAGAATCGGCTTGCGGTTGTGCTGGTTCTTACACTGCACACGCAGCGCTAGAGCTTTATGCAGAAGTCTTCGAAAAAGAAGACAAGTTGGAAAACTTGGAAGCTTTCGCAAGCTTCAACGGTCCTGATTTTTACGGCATTGCACGTAACACAGATACGGTAACGTTAGAAAAATCCGCTTGGGATGTGCCAGAAACGATGCCATTTGGCAATGATATCGTTGTGCCTATTCGAGCAAATGAACAGATCGAGTGGAAAGTGAAGTAAGTACTTTACTGACATTTCACCTATAAAACAGGGTCATGCTTTTTGTAAAAAGAAGTCATGACCCTTGTTATTATCGTCTCATGTTTTAGATGTGATTATTGACCACGAAGCTTTTCAACCATCGTCCATACCGCAACCACAACCAACCCCGCCACAAAGCCGATAATACCGTTCAATAAAATAGGCAAAATGGCTGTAGCAACCGAATGACCACTAAAGTTCATAATAATCGGCTCTACAAAGTGATGAATGGCTGGCACGTTGTGCACCACAATTCCTCCACCCACCAAAAACATCGCAGCAGTTCCTACAATGGTTAACAACTTCATCAACTTTGGTGCAAAAGCGACCAAGGCCCCTCCGACTTTCGCCACCCAACCTTTACCGTTTGAGCGACTTTCAAGGTAAAGGCCTAAATCATCTAGCTTCACAATCCCAGCGACTAGTCCATAAACTCCAACCGTCATAATCACTGCAATTAAACTGACAACTAAAATTTGCGTAACAAGACTGGCTCCTGTCACGGTACCTAACGCAATCACGATGATTTCTGCTGAAAGGATAAAGTCTGTTCGAATCGCACCAGAAACTTTACGCTTTTCATACTCTTCTATCGACTCGCCAGTATTAACTAGCTCCTCTTTTTCTTCGTGCGGATGCGAGTGAGGAAACACTTTCTCAAGTACTTTCTCTGCCCCTTCAAAGCAGAGAAATAAGCCGCCAATTAGCAATAATGGCATAATAAGCCATGGAATAATCGCGCTAATAAGTAAAGCTGAAGGAACTAAAATCATTTTATTTTTGAATGAGCCTTTTGCAACCGCCCAAACCACTGGAATCTCTCGCTCAGATGCAACACCAGACACTTGTTGAGCGTTTAACGCTAGATCATCTCCCAACACACCTGCGGTTTTCTTTGCAGCCATTTTTGACATTAAGGCGACATCATCAAGCACCGTGGCAATATCGTCCAACAGTGTGAGTAAACTTGCTCCAGCCATTTTTGGTCTCTTATATGAAATTGAGTAAGTAACAAAATGTAACACCAATGAATCACTCATCAAAGTGATGATTTTGCAAAGAATACCACCCCAAATGGTGTTTTATATTGCCGTAAAGATAAGACAGGTCTAGTCTTGTGATACCTTTCAGCAGTCAAAAGAAAAAGTATAGATGAAAAGTGGATACATTTACCCGATCGGTACTCCTGGCCAACCTTGGAACGAAGAAGAACGTAAAGCTTGGTTAGCAACGCAAGAAGTAAAACGTAGCTACCAAGATGAAGTCGTCAGTAAAATCGATGCCCTACGCGAGCGTTTTGATGTTGAACAATATGGTGCGCTCTCATACAACGAGGCACGCTTCCCTCTGTTTTGTATCAAAACACGCAATTGGGATTCAACTAAACCTGCTGTGTTGGTCACAGGCGGCGTGCACGGTTACGAAACCAGCGGTGTACATGGCGCATTAAAGTTTGTAGAAACGGAAGCAGAGCGCTATGCAGAGTATTTCAATATTGTCATTGCCCCCTGCGTAAGCCCTTGGGGTTACGAGGTGATCAACCGCTGGAATCCAAACGCGATTGATCCAAACCGCTCTTTCTATAAGGATAGCCCTGCCGAAGAGTCCGCTAACCTCATAAAGCTAGTTGCAACTTTAGGCGATGTGTTAATGCACATTGATCTACATGAAACGACAGATTCTGACGAAACTGAGTTCCGTCCAGCCTTAGCTGCTCGTGATGGTATTGAGTACATTGAAGGTATGATCCCAGATGGCTTTTACACGGTGGGAGATAGTGAAAACCCTCAGCCTGACTTCCAAAAAGCGGTCATTGAGTCAGTTGCAAAAGTGACTCACATTGCACCAGCAGATGAAAACGGCGAAATCATTGGTTCACCCGTCGTACAGTTTGGCGTTATCAACTACCCAATGGTAAAACTGGGGCTGTGTGGCGGCGTAACAAATTGCGTTTACGGCACGACAACGGAAGTGTACCCAGACAGCCCAACGGTGACCGACGAAGAATGCAACGATGCGCAAGTTGCAGCCGTGGTCGGTGGTCTGAATTACGTTCTGGCTCAGCTATAACAATCGATTCTTGTATTGCTCCGGTGTCATGCCGGAGTATTTCTTGAACATCGCGATAAAAGGGCTAGCTTGGTTATAACCTAACGTCAGAGCGACTTCTTTCACAGTCTGCCCTTTACGCAGCAACTCCATAGAATGTAAATATCGCACACGTAAGCGCCACTCAGTAAAGCTCATGCCCAACTCACTCTGGCAATGTCTCGCTAACGTGCGTTCTGTAGTATGCACTTTTGCCGCCCACTCCGCCAAACTAATTTCATCGGTTGGCGATTCTTCTACTGCTTTTAAGATTGGCTGAAGATATTTGTTGTCGGTTGTCGGTAAAAAGTGATGTTCCACTTCTTGCTTTGCAAGCTGGTCCAATAACACTTGTACCAAGCGCTTGTCTTCATCAGTTTGCGCCACGTTAATGTCTCGCTGACGAAAGTCCTCAATAATAGATGACACGATTGGAGTCACTTTGATCAAGCTCGTTTTAGTTGGAAAATGCGCCGTCAATTCAGGGGCAATGTTCAAAGAACAATATTCGATTGGCTTACGGTTGTAGCTAGTGTGACGAACTCCGGCGGGAACCCAAATAGCAAGATGTGGAGGTGCTAGAAATCTTGTGTCTTCTGCATCCATCTCCAGAATCCCACCGCTGATCAGTTGCACTTGCCCCCAAGGGTGGCTATGAATTCGTGTTTCTGTATTAGAGAGAAACGCTTCGAAATTCATAAATACATCTGATGGCGCACGATCGATTGATAAGGAGGGATGAAGATTTCTGGCGCTCTTTTTCAAAATTGTCTTCCTATCGCTTACGATGTCTTTTAAGAGATACTTTTTATTATAAAGACCTGCCAGACTAGCGCCATCAATAATTGTGCTATAGGGTTCTCATGATTTATTTACTTCCGTTTTTCACCGTTATGATTTGGGGTGGTAACTCAATTGTGAACAAGATGGCAGCAAGCGCCATTGAACCAAGTGCGATGAGTTTCTACCGTTGGTTTGTCGCAATGGTACTCCTAACGCCATTTTGCCTGCCTGCAATCATCAAACAACGACACATTATTCGACTTTACTTAGCTAAGTTGGCGTTTCTTGCGTTACTTGGTATGGTTCTCAACCAGTCACTTGGATACTATGCCGGTTTAACAACAACGGCCTCTAACATGGCCCTGATCACCTCTTTAGTTCCTTTGATCAGTGTGTTTTTAAGTGTCCCATTGCTCGGTAAATCTATACCAATGTTAAGTATCGTCGGTGGTGTCATTTCGCTCGTCGGCTTGGCATTTATGCTTGGTCACGGTGATATCACTTACTTTTTACATCAAGACTTAACGCAAGGTGACAGCTTAATGCTCGTTGCTGCCATGGTATACGCGGCTTATTGTGTTCTGCTAAAACGCTGGAAAATGCCATTCAGTAGTCTGACTCTGGTTTACATGCAGGGCTTCTTTTCTGTTTTGATGCTCACACCACTTTGGCTCTCTAGTGAGCAACTGTTACCAAGCCAAGATGCGCTACCATTAATCGCTTATGCTGGTATTGCTGCTTCCATTTTCGCGCCGCTGATGTGGGTCAAAGCGATTGATTCAATTGGTGCTGATTCAAGTGCTATGTTCATGAACCTAATGCCTGTGGTTTCCGTCATACTTGCTTCAACACTAATTGGTGAGAAAATTTACGCTTACCATATTATTGGTGGGTTGTTAGTCATCTCTGGCGTTATCCTGTCGCAAATAAAAGTAAGACAGAGAAAACCATTGTCCAATTCTGAGATTGCCTCTACCGCCAATTAACATCTACACCTCAAGCCACAGAACTACGCTGTGGCTTGTCACTTCCAGCGTTCGAATAAAAGTTAATATTTTGTTTCATTCGCTATTCCCGAAAATTCATCTTGCTGCTAAATTGGGAAAACAATAACCCATCAAGGAAAGACAGATGAGCAGTGGTCAAAGAGACATTACCCTTCGCTTTTTAGCAGAACCCAGCGACGTAAATTTTGGCGGAAAAGTGCACGGCGGCGCCGTAATGAAATGGATCGACTTGGCAGCGTACGCCTGTTCTGCAGCGTGGAGTGGTAAATATTGCATTACCGCATATGCTGGCGGCATTCGGTTTGTTGCTCCGATTCATGTCGGCAACTTAGTCGAAGTTAGCGCGAAAGTCATTTATACCGGACGAAGCTCAATGCACATTGCGATTGACGTGCAAGCTAGTGATCCAAAGCAAATGAAAAACAGACTCACCACTCACTGTATCGTTATCATGGTTGCTGTAGATGAAAACGGAAAACCAACCGATGTACCGAAATGGATTCCAGAGTCAGATGAAGACAAAGCCTTAGAGCAATCCGCTATCCGTCTTATGAACATGCGTAAAGAGATTGGGGAAGAAATGGAAGCACACGTTAAATATCTCAAGTAACTGGCATCCGTTAAGAACGCTATTAAGTACCTCAACGTTACCCAGACCCAGAGTGTGGAGCAACATCATGGTTTTGCCATTTGTTTCACGCTCGCCCTTCTCTGTCATAAATCCTTCACCTAGCTTTGCTTAAATCCATCCATTATTTTAGAGTTGGATAGAGTTTGGATCTTGAGACTAAAAGAAACGACCTTAAGTGAAGAGACGTTGACCAATTTAAAAGCGGTCGAGTACCAGTGGGTGAGAACCATGTACGTCGAGGGGTATAACGAAACAGAAATTAATCATTACATTCAAACTTGCTTTGGCGGTGACGTTACCTTTGCTAATCTATTTCGTCGCGTCGCACTGCAGCAAGAAAGTTTGTACACGCTGCTTCAATACGTTGGATGCGCACCTTCCAGCCGAGAGTTTTAATCTCTTCCTTCCCTACCTCAATTTAGCTTTTTACTAAGCTCTAGTTATTTATGTGAAGTGCTACGCAGGGCATTATTCAAGCCCTGTGTAATCCATTGCAAAGCCGCTAATCTCTATCTACTTATTGCAAAATTGCCTTTAACAGGCATAAAAAAACCTGAGTCTAAACTCAGGTTATGGTTACAAAAACTGTTAGTGATTGAATCGTAAGGAACTAAGCTAACAGCCAGCTATGCGTAACGCCAATAAAAGCCAAGATATTACTGATCGGCGGCCAAACCAAAATTGTAATATCCGTGCTAAGTATAAGGGCGACCATGTGGTCGCCCTTTTCTAGTTATTCTTATCAATCTCAGACCACAAGAGATTATCCTTTCACACCACCAGCGGTTAGACCACCAACCAACCAGCGCTGCGCAAGTAAGAATACGGCAGTGATTGGCACTGCTGAAAGTACAGCAGCTGCGGCAAAGTCACCCCACAAGTAGTTTTGTGGATATAGGTATTGCTGCATACCCACTGCAAGTGTGTACGAGTCTACATCAGAAAGCAGTAGTGACGCTACAGGAACTTCACCAATTACCATGATGAACGACAATATGAAGACTACCGCTAGGATTGGTACAGACAGTGGCAGCAATACCAAACGGAATGCTTGCCATGGTGTAGCACCATCAAGAGCCGCCGCTTCTTCTAGAGACGAGTCAATACTTTCGAAGTAGCCTTTAATGGTCCAAACGTGCAGTGCGATACCACCTAAGTAAGCGAAGATCAGACCGCCATGCGTGTTCAGACCAAGGAAAGGAATGTACTGACCCAGTTTGTCGAACAACGCGTACAGAGCAACCAGTGCCAACACCGCAGGGAACATCTGGAAGATCATCATCGCTTTAAGAATGGTGTTCTTACCTTTGAACTTCATACGAGCAAACGCGTAAGCCGATGTGGTTGATAGCGCCACGATTAGGATTGCAGAAATACCACCCACTTTTACCGAGTTCCACAACCATGTCATTACTGGGAATGGTGGCGGTGTAACTGTACCGTCTGGATTAGTCACCGAGAAACCTAATGCCAATTTCCAGTGATCAAGTGTTGGGTTGTCTGGGATCAGGCTACCCGTTGCAAAGTTACCTTCACGGAATGAAATCGCGATGATCATCAGTAAAGGGAAAATAATCAGTGCCAAGAATGCCCACATTGCAATATGAGTAGCCCAAACACGATACTTTAATGACTTACCTTGTACCATTGCCATTGTAATTTCTCCTTAGTCCTGAGCTACTTTAGTTACGCGTAGGTTGATAAGTGCCAATGCGCCAACCAATAGGAAGATAAGCGTTGCTACCGCACTTGCTAGGCCGAAGTCTTGACCGCCAGCACCTTCGAATGCGATTCGGTAGGTGTAACTTACTAGTAGGTCGGTGTAACCCGCAGGCTCTGATGTACCAATCATATTTGGACCACCGCCAGTCAACAACTGGATAAGTACGAAGTTGTTGAAGTTAAATGCAAAACTCGCGATCAACAATGGTGTTAACGGCTTCAACATCATTGGTAGTGTGATACGTGTGAAGTTCGTGACAAAGTTCGCACCATCAATGGCTGATGCTTCATATAAATCGTCTGGAATCGCTTTTAGTAAGCCCATACACAAAATCATCATGTAAGGGAAACCAAGCCAAGTGTTAACAATTAAGATCATGGTTTTCGCCATGAACGGATCAGAGAACCAAGCCGGGCTAATGCCGAATAAGCCTTCCAACAACATGTTGATCTCACCAAAGCTTTGGTTAAACAAACCTTTAAAGATCAAGATAGAAATAAACGCCGGAACTGCATAAGGCAGGATTAGCAACAAACGGTAAACTGAGCGACCTTTAAGTGCTTCCCACTGAACCACACTGGCAAGGACAAGACCAATAACAAGCGTAAACAATACGGTTAGCGCAGAGAAAACAATGGTCCAGATAAAGATACTGATAAACGGCTCTTTGATACCATCATCTTTCCAAACACGCTCAAAGTTGTGGGTACCAATGTTCACCACGAAACCTGGTGACACTGTGCTGCCAACAAATTGACCGTTTTCATCGACAGGCTGGTAGTAACCTACTTCCATATTTGGACGTAGCGTTTCTTCAGTCCGGTTGTTGTAAAGCGTTTCACCATCTTCTTGTAATGTGTACAAAGGCACAACTGCAGCAAATTTGCGCAGCCCACTCATACGGATATCATCACCGCTTGGCAAATGTAAATCGACACTGCTCAACGCACTGCGGTTCTTAACAATCGCCTTGATTGATTCTTTTTCACCCGTCACTTCTTCAATTGGTGAAAGATCAAACTCCGATGCTGAAAGGTTATCAAGCTGAAAAGTCGGGCTTGCAAGTAGCTCACCATCTTTTTCAACCACAAGTTGATGGCCTTGCTCCGTTTTATACAAAGTGAACGGGTAGCTATCACCACTTTGGTAAGTTCGGTCCAAAAGTACGTTCTGAGCGCGATCAAAAGAGAGTTGGTTTTTCGCGCTATAGTTGGTAAACGCCAAACCTATGGTGTACGCCAAAGGAAAAAGAATGAAAAGGATCATCCCTGCTATACCAGGGTAGATGTAACGGTGTGCGTACGTCTTTTTACTACCAAAGATGAACAACGCTAAAGCGGTAAGAATGAGCGTAAGTAGTGCAAACGCAATCTCACCGCGAGAATACATAAGGATTGTTGCGTAGCCATTGATGATGCCGACTGTGCCTAAAAGTGACCATTTCATGAACACTTTTTTGCTGCTCGGAAGGCTGGCTTCTGGTGCTGTCATAGCATTTGTACCTTGAACTGACTGCATAGGGAACCTGCTAGCGAATATAGAATAAATATAGAAAAGTAAGGAGGAGTTGCCTCCTCCTTAAAAAGGTCTTACTTAATTATTTAGTCATTTGTTTTTCTGCATCTGCAAGAGCTGCATCGACAGTTTGACGACCGTCAACTACGTTGATGATTGCGTTCTTAGCCGCACCCCAGAATGCGTTCATTTGAGGGATATTTGGCATGATTTCGCCGTTCATCGCATTGTCCATTGTTGCTGCGATACGAGTATCTGAATCTAGCTCACGTTGGAACGAGTTAAGTGCTACCGCACCTAGAGGCTTATCGTTGTTAACCATACGTAGGCCATCGTTTGTTAGTAGGTAGTTCTCAATGAACTCAACTGCTAGGTCTTTGTTTGGAGACGCAGTGCTGATACCAGCCGTTAGAACACCAACGAATGGCTTAGAAGATTGACCTTGGAACTTAGGTAGCGTAGTCACGCCGTAGTTAACGCCAGACTTCTCAATGTTGCCCCAAGACCATGGACCGTTGATCGTCATCGCTGTTTTGCCTTGGTTGAACGCAGATTCAGACACGGAGTAATCCATATCCGCAGAGATTACGCCTTTATCAACTAAGCCTTTTACGAAGCTCATTGCGTCTTTAACGCCTTCTTTCGCGATACCAGCGTCTTTAACATCGTAACCTTCAGAAGTGTATTTAAACGCGTAGCCGCCATCAGCAGCCATTAGTGGCCAAGTGAAGTACGGTTCTTTTAGGTTCCACATGATTGCAGACTTGCCGTCTTTTTTAAGTTTTGCATCTAATGCTGCAACCTCTTCCCAAGACTTTGGTGGGTTTGGAACTAGGTCTTTGTTGTAGATTAGAGATAGAGACTCAACCGCAACTGGATAGCCGATCAATTTGCCGTCGTAACGTACTGCATCCCAAGCGAAATCAACGATACCTTCTTGAATATTCTTAGAAGGTTTAATTTCTGCTAGCAGGCCAGCTTCTGCGTAACCACCGAAACGGTCGTGAGCCCAGAATACGATATCAGGA
The DNA here is from genome assembly GCF_033344285.1 of Vibrio sp. 779(2023). Taxonomy (NCBI): domain Bacteria; kingdom Pseudomonadati; phylum Pseudomonadota; class Gammaproteobacteria; order Vibrionales; family Vibrionaceae; genus Vibrio; species Vibrio sp. 779(2023). Next base: position 373,601 of record NZ_JAWPOM010000001.1, on the reverse strand, counting down.
CCGTCGCCAGTCGCTGCAGTTTGAGGGAATTTGTCTTGAAGGCCATCTGGGTGAGCCACAGTCACTTTAATGCCTGTGTCTTCTTCAAATTTCTTACCAACTTCAGCAAGGCCGTTGTAGCCTTTATCACCGTTGATCCAGATAGTAAGTTGTCCTTCTTCGATGGCAGCATTAGCACCAAAAGAACCCAAAGCAACAAGAGTACCTAGTGCTACAGCGCTTAACTTTTTCATGTTCGTATCCTTTTTATATTTTTGATGTAGGGCTAGTCCATTGAGGTTCAGCCGTATTTCGACATATATCATCTGAAATAATCCAATATGTCTCATCCTCCTAATCCCTACGCCCTTACAATTATGACGTATTTTCGTGATCTAAATCGCCAAGGGTAAGAGACTCAAATCACAAAATGGATAGTTCCTGTGATCGGTTTCAACTTTAGGTGGTGCAATAATGTGATTTCCGACCAACTGCTTTCTTCCTCCTCCTTTTTTACTCCTCCCTTTCTACTCCCCCTACAATTATTTCTATTAGGAGGATGTCGCACTACGCACAATCTTAGAAACTGCAGTCATCCAAGAGTGGATGGTAAGAACCCTTTCCCAGCAGTGCCTACGTATTAGGAAAAAGATTTGCTGGTTTTGCATTGCCAGACGAGTGGAATGTCATTATTAGTGTTGTTTGTGGTAATTATTTCACGGGGGAGACAATACGAATAATGTGGGGGAGAGAAACTCGTACTTGGCTATGATGGGTAGCACTTCTATTCAGGACATTTTATTGAAGTGCTACCCTACTTTTCTTACCAACCGCAAGAACTTACCGATTCCTACTGTTACTGCTCGCTAGATAATTCATATAATGATGAGCGGTGAATAATAAAAAATTGATCGAGGACGAGCTACATGGCGAGTGTCACGTTAAAAAATGTTTGTAAAGCGTATGGCGACGTACTGATTTCTAAGAACGTAGACCTAACAATCAACGAAGGTGAATTTGTTGTTTTCGTAGGTCCATCAGGTTGTGGTAAATCTACCCTTTTACGTTGTATTGCCGGTCTTGAAGACATTACTTCAGGTGATTTGTATATTGGTGACCAGCGCATGAATGACGTCGAACCATCCAAACGTGGTGTTGGTATGGTATTCCAGTCTTACGCTCTTTACCCGCACCTTAACTTATATGACAACATGTCATTTGGCTTGAAACTAGCAAAAGCAGACAAAGCAGAAATCGACAAGCGTGTTGAACAAGCAGCAGAAATCCTACAACTAGGCCACTTGCTTGAGCGCCAACCAAAAGCACTTTCTGGTGGACAGCGTCAACGTGTGGCGATTGGCCGAACATTGGTATCGCAGCCAAATGTATTCCTTCTAGACGAGCCACTATCAAACTTGGATGCGGCACTACGTGTAAACATGCGTGCACAAATTACTAAGCTACAACGCCAACTTGGTTGTACCATGATCTACGTAACGCACGATCAGGTAGAAGCGATGACAATGGCAGATAAAATCGTTGTACTAGACGGCGGTTATGTATCGCAAGTTGGTAAGCCGCTTGAGCTTTACCATTACCCACAAAACCGCTTTGTAGCTGGCTTTATCGGTTCTCCGAAAATGAACTTCATGAGCGTATTCATTGATGAAGTAGAAGCAGAGCGCGTCAAAGTTCAACTATCTAACGGCGTATCTTTCTGGATTCCAGTGGATGGTACAACAGTTAACCGCGGCGACCGAATGTCTTTAGGCATTCGCCCTGAGCACCTATTATCCGCTTCTGAAGCTGATGCAAGTATTCACGGTGAAGTGATGATTGTTGAGAAGCTAGGTAACGAAACTCAAGTATACCTAAATCTAGAAGGGGCGGACGCCGACGTTATTTTCCGTCAGCCTGACACGCTTGCAGTCGACACTGGCGATAAAATCGAGATCGGTATTCCAGCTCATCGTTGTCACCTGTTCCACAGTGATGGTCGCGCATGCCGCCGCCTATACAAAGAAAACGGCGTAGAAGTCGAATAATTCATTCGTCCTTACTCAAAAAAATCCCTCTCAAGTGAGAGGGATTTTTTTATCTTAATAAATATCAGCAATTCGATACTAAATCATTAATCGTTAACGAATCAAATCACCCGTTTCTTCTACCCTCACATAAACCATTGTCTTTGTACTGATACTTCATTTTTAATACTTTTCCTCATTCCTCATAAGTAAGTACCAGCTTTTTCCTAACCCGCCAAACTTAGCCAAAGGGCTAAATATCATTCTTATTTCCACTTACCTCAACAACGCAAATTTTTACACTTATCAACGAAATTACACGTGACAAAAAACTCAGCAGTATTCAACAGAATGCTCTGTGCACCAACTACTAATAACGTTCACGACACGGCAATTGGGGAAGACACCCAAGGGCGGTAGCGTGTCAGAAGGGAAACTGAGTCATGAAACAAAAAGGACTTATCCGCTCTCATGAGATGGAGTTCGCTTTTTTATATCGCATCTCAGATCTTGCTGTCATCGTCTCTTTTATGCTGTTTTTAGTATTCAAAGACATGAATACTGCGATGGGGAAAGATTACGTCATATTGGCTTTCGTTGGAGGCATCTCCTTTCTATTTATGGCAGAAAGCGGCAATCTGTATCGCTCTTGGCGAACCAGTTCGTTTAAAGAGCAGATGTTTATTGTCTGTGTTGCTTGGGCGGTGACTTCTGCACTTATCTTTATTGTGCTGTATTTTTCTGAAGTCCATACCTTATTTGATAACACAATTTTAGTGCTGTGGTTTGCGATTACGCCCGCTCTGCTTTTGGCATGGCGAGTAACATTCCGTACCGGATTAGCCTATTTGAGAAAAAAAGGATTCAACACTCGCACTGCAATCATCATCGGCCAAACTCCTCACGGCATTACCCTAGCTAACGAAATTCAAAACCACACAGAACACGGCGTGCTTTTTGATGGCTTTTACGACGAACGATCTTCCGACAGATTGCCAAATTCTGATTATCCTATTAAAGGAGCTGTTGACCACGCCCTTGAGCGAGCTAAAAAAGGGGAAGTAGATTACGTCTATATCGCGATGCCAATGCACGCAAAAGAGCGCATTGCGTCACTTCTTAACCAATTCTCAGATACCACCGCAAATACGTATCTGATTCCCGACTTCTTCACTTATAACCTTTTACATTCTCGTTGGGCGCAGATCGGCCAAGTTCAAACACTAAGTGTCTTTGATACACCTTTTGCTGGAATTTCTTCTTGGGTAAAACGGTTTGAAGACATCTTGTTTTCGAGCATTATTTTGGTCTTAATCGCCCCTATTCTATTCGTCATTGCGATTGGCATTAAGGCAACGTCTAAAGGCCCTGTCATCTTTAAACAACATCGGTACGGTCTTGATGGACGCAAGATTGAAGTCTGGAAGTTCCGTTCAATGACAACCATGGATCAAGGTTCCAACGTGAAACAGGCGACAAAGAACGATCCTCGTATTACGCCTTTTGGCGGATTTCTACGTCGCACCTCTTTGGACGAACTACCTCAATTTATCAATGTACTGCAAGGGACCATGTCTATTGTCGGCCCACGCCCTCATGCCGTGGCACACAATGAAGAATACCGTCAGATCGTGGATCGCTACATGCTACGTCACAAAGTAAAACCAGGCATTACTGGCTGGGCGCAGATTAATGGTTATCGCGGCGAAACCGACACCTTAGAAAAAATGGAAAAGAGAGTCGAGTTTGATTTGGATTACATCCACCATTGGTCGGTTTGGATGGACATCAAAATCATCTTTATGACCGTTTTCAAAGGCTTCACTGGTGCTAACGCTTACTAAGGTTGAGATTATGAAGAAACTGACAATGGCAATAGCATTGAGTCTGTTTTCTACTGACTTGCTCGCAGAACCGATGGCTTACCAAACCGAGTCTGGTATAGAGTTGATTCCCCTCGTAAAAACTTTCTACGAGGGAGATGACAACATCAATAAAGCGGAAAAATCCGGCAATGTAGAGTCAGTCAATATTTGGGGTATAGAACCAAGCTTACTAGCACGTATAGAACGGAATCGCTATCGCGCAGATATTTTATATAAGTTAAAAGCTGGCTTTTCATCTGACGATCGCAACGACTTCGACGACCACACTTTTCAGTTTTCCAACTTTTTCGAATTTAATCATCGTCATCGTTTAGTGGTTGATTACCGTTTTCGCGCCCAGCATGAAGTTCGAGGAGAAGATATTACCGAAGGTAATGGTAGCGCAATCGACTCACCAATAGAGTTCAACCGTAACGATGTAAAAACCAATTATGTCTTTGGATCTAACGGTGCCAAAGGCAGACTCGAATTCGGTTTAGGCTATAGTGATAAAACCTATCAAAACTATCGTGACGGCTTGCCTGGTCGCCCAAACGCTAAAACTAAATACAACGATTTTCGAGCTCCCAATGCACATTTGGAGTTCTATTTAAGAGCGACGCCAAGAACCTATTGGTTAGTCGGAACAAACCAAATCGTAACCGAGTATCAGCACCGAAATTCTGCGCAGCCATCGAAAGATAACAACACCAGTTTCTATTACACCGGTGCCGAATGGGAAGTCACAGGAAAAACCAAAGGCATCGCTCGACTCGGTTATCAAATCAAAGATTTTGACAGCGCTCAACGAGAGACATTTAAAGGCTTTAGTTGGGATATCGGCTTTGAATGGTTGCCTCAAGAACAAACTCTAGTCAGCGTGAAAACCACTCAAGCGGCGGTTAACCCCGATCAAGATGGCGATTACAACCTACAAACTCGTTACCGACTGAACCTCAAGCACGATTGGAATAGTTACCTTGCAACTCGCTTAGGTGCTGTTTATCAACAAGATGATTACACGGGAATCTCCAGAAACGACGATCGGTACACTCTATCTTTTGGTATCGATTATCAGATCAAACGTTGGATACAGCTGCAAGCCGATTGGCAATACCAAGATAAAAACTCTAGCCGATCGGATTATAGCTTCGAACAAAATATTTGGACTTTAAGCGCACAGTTTTCTCTGTAAAAAGGATTATTAATGAAGGCATTCATCAAATTCATGAGTGTAGCGTTGTTGCTATTTAGCACTTTGGTCAACGCTGACTCAAACGAGGAAGATTACTTACTCGATACTGGCGATACCATTTCCGTGCAGGTCTATGGTGAAGAAGATCTTACGATTAAAAATATTCTAATAACGTCAGATGGCTACTTTGATTACCCCTACCTTGGCCGAATTAAAGCAATCAAAAAAACACCAAAACAACTCAAGTACGAAATAGAAACGGGCTTAAAAGGCGATTATCTCATCAATCCAAAAGTGATGGTCACCATCAATAACTTTCGTCTATTTTACGTTAATGGCGAAGTCAGGAAACCTGGTGGATTTGAGTACCGTCCAGGGTTAACCATAGAGAAAGCCATCGCTCTAGCAGGTGGCTTGACCGACAGAGCCTCACGCAAAGGCATTAACCTCACCAAGCATAAAACAGGTCAAACGATGGAAGGGGTCAGTATGCACCGCAACGTTGAACCTGGTGACATTGTATTTATTGACCAGAGCTTCTTTTAAGTGACAGGGAATCAAATGAACGGGACTCATCCAAATAATCTCCAGATGAACAAAGTAGAACTGATTCGTTTTGGCCATCACTTCAAAGCGATTAAAAAGAATTGGCTAAGCATCGCAGCATTCACGCTTCTGTTCTCATTAACTTGTACTTGGTATATCTACTCCAAAGCATCGATATACCAAGCTACAGCTACGCTACTCATCCAAGAGGAGCAAAAAAGCGCCCTTTCAATCGAGGAAGTATATGGCGTCGACACGACAAAAAAAGAGTACTTTCAAACGCAAATCGCCATTTTAAAATCGAATCATATTGCAGATAAGGTCATTAGAGAGCTGAACCTCACCCAATTACCTGAGTTCACAAGCTCAGGGGGGTTAAATAAAAAAATCGACCAAATAAAGTCGATTCCTTTTGTTCAAGACCTACTGAATGTGGCACCAAGCCCAAAAGAAACCGCCCAGTTTTCAGAGTCGTATTATCAGGCACTTCAAGCTTTCAGAAGTAAACTCGATATTGAGCCAGTACGTAACACCCAATTAGTCAGAATTCGCTTTCGTTCTACCGATCCTAAGCTTGCGACGACAATCGCCAACGCGGTCGGCCAAGCCTACATTGACGCAAATTTTGAAGCCAAATTGGTCGTTACACAAAATGCGGCTACTTGGTTGACAAATAACTCTCAAAAATTGGAGGAGCGATTACGTAACTCGGAGCAAGCGCTGCAAGAATTCTTGTTAAAAGAAGGGTTGATCGATATAAATGGTATTGATGAAATTTACGCAAATGAGCTAGAAGAACTCACTCGCAAGCTGAATATCGCTGTTAATAAGCGTATTGAAGCGCAGACGTTAATCCAATTGTTACGACGTAAATCTTCGCAAAGTTTAGACAGCTTGTTGTCAATTGATGAATTCGCTAATCAAGCGCAAATCCGCGATCTAAAATTGTCGGAAGCACAGGCAGCCAAAAATCTCTCTGAACTGGCACAGCGCTACGGACCTAAACATGATCGAATGATTCAGGCGAAAGCGCAGCTTGCTGAAATTCAATCTAGAACCCAGCAACTCATCCGTGACATTTCCTTCAGTAAGCAACAAGACCTTCTTGCTGCAAAAGCGCAAGAGGACATGCTTCGCGCAGAACTCGATAACAAAAAGTCAGACTTCCAATCGTTAGGGTCACAAAAAGCGCGTTACGAACAGTTAAAACGCGAGGTTGAATCCAATAAGGCACTCTATGAAGCGTTCTTAAATCGTGAGAAAGAGACCAACGCCACCAGCGACTACAAGAATGTCACTGCTCGCTTTACTGATAAAGCCATCATTCCTCTATTCCCGGTGGCACCACAACGAATCAAACTGGTACTAATTGCCACCTTTTTTGGCTTTGCCATTGCTTGCGCTCTAGTCATCATCTTAGAAACGATGCGAGAAGTTATCCGAAGCACAGCCGATGTGCAGGAAAAACTTGGTGTTACGTGTTTAGGTGTGATTCCTATGGTCAAAAAACGCAATTTGCGTAAAAACGGCGTCAGTTATACCGCGTATTTAGATGATGAAGAAAAGCTATTTAGTGAAGCTTGCCGCTCCGTCAGAACCTCGCTTCTGCTCAGATTAACCAACACGAAGCAAAAGATATTGCCCTTTACCTCTGCTATTCCAGAAGAAGGAAAAACATCAACCAGTATCAATATGGCGGTGTCGTTTTCAAAAATGGAAAAGGTATTGATCATCGACTGCGATTTACGTCGACCTTCCATCGCAAAGCGATTCGGTATTGCTGAATCAAGCCCTGGCTTAACGCATATCCTGACGATGGATACGCCAATCAAAGATTGTGTTACACATATAAAAGAAGCCAACTTAGATGTATTACCGGCCGGCCTAATTCCGCCAAACCCACAGGAATTATTGGCTTCTGATCGCTTTAAAAAGTTGCTCGAACATTTTCAAAATAAGTATGACCGGATCATTATCGATACACCGCCCCTACTGTCAGTGAGTGACGCACTTATTCTTGGTCAGTATGCCAATGGTCTGATCACCGTCATTCGCTCAGAATCGACAAAATCATCACTGGTTAACCTTGCGTTATCTAAACAAATACAACACTCAGTTCCATCTCTTGGCGTCTTAATCACACAAGCCAAGGCCAAGGAAGGAGAGACGCTTTATGTCCAGAAATACGCCTACTAACGTAAACCTATCTTGGTACCAAACGTTGAAAAGCCAAGAACAGCCGGTATTGATCTATCAAATGGGCAAAGTAGGTTCGAGTGCATTAGAGCATTCCATTCCTGACTCGATTCACTTGCACGACCTTATGACCGTCGATGCGCAAAAACAAATATCCCCCGTTAGAGCGCAATTGCATAAGCCTCAGATCAATGCGTTAAAGCGACGACTAAAGCGCATAACGATGAGCCGCATGTTAAAGCGTAAGAAAAAAGTTCGAATTATCTCGCTGGTGCGTGAACCGATCGGACGAAATGTCTCAATGTTCTTTCAAGCACTTCCTTTTTGGATGGCGGACAAATATCTAAAGGATGACAGCGCAATACGTACCGAACGACCGCAATTACTCCAAGAAGCATTTGATAAGCACATGAATCATCAATATGCGCTGCAGTGGTTTGACAACGAGATCAAACAACTAACAGGGATTGATGTGTTTAACGAGTCTTTTAATCACGAAGTAGGCTATCAAACATACCATAACAATAACTTCTCACTGTTGGTCATTCGAAGTGACAAGCTAACGAAGGCTAACTCCGCAGTTGAAGACTTTTTAGGTTACCCCGTGGATGTTGTTTATGAAAATCAATCAGACAACAAATGGTACTCGCCACTAATGAAAGAATTCAAAACGCAATTTCAACCTACACCCGAGTACGTTGAAGAAATGCTGAATTCTAAATTGACGAAGCACTTTTTCTCAAATACAGAAATCACCGACCTTAAACAGCAATATCTGACCAATTAATCATGAAAACCAAGATTCTACATATTATCAATGATCTTTCTCAGAACGGCGGTGCTCAGAAGTTCTTAGTCGACCTTGTTTTAGAACATAAGCCTGAATACGAAATCAAAATTTTGGTCTTGTGTGATGAAAATGATTACTTACCAATGCTATCCGCCCAAGGGGTAGAGTGTTTTAACTGGCGCACATTGTCATTGAGTGAGAAATTCTCTTTGCTGCGTTGGCCGGATGTCGTTCACGGGCACCTCTACCCTTCCATTTACCTAGCGCTATTGGCGGTAGGTAAAAAACGAATCCAGACTGAGCACTGTTCTTATAACCGTCGACGTGACTATCCGCTGTTTAAGTTCATGGAATACGTCTTATATTGGGGCCACGACTTGACGGTCAGTATTAGTGAAAAAGTACAAGATGAACTGGTGAAGTTCATGCCTCGCTATCAACATAAATATCACGTGGTGCACAATGGCGTTGATTTAAAAAGGTTTTCTATGACGCCAAGATTCGCCAGCCACCTAATCGACAAACCAGTTATCAAGATTGGAATGGTGGGCCGACTTCACCAACATAAAGACCATGAAACGCTTATCCAAGCACTTATCCATTTACCAAGACGATACGAACTCCACCTTGCGGGAGATGGAGAAAAAAAATCGTCACTGCAAGCATTGGCAACAAAAATCAACGTCGCGCAACGTGTTCACTTTCATGGCGTAGTTTCTGACGTTCCAGCCTTTTTGAACGACATGGATATTTACGTGCAATCGTCGCACGTCGAAGGCTTTGGTTTGGCGGCGGTTGAGGCGATGGCAGCAGGCTTACCCGTACTATCGTCGGACGTACCTGGTTTGGATGACGTCACCGGACGTGCCGAATATTTATTTCAAGTTGGTAACGCCACTGAACTGAGCCAAAAAGTTCTCCAACTGTGTGAAAGTGTTGAGCGGTATGACGCTGCAAGTCAATACTCAGTCAATAGGACCTCTCTTTACACCATCGATAAATTTCGTGAAGGTTACTATGGAATCTACCAGCAGCTTTGCGCCAACAAATAGTTCCGCGCCATCGAGCCATCGCGCCTCATTGCTTGCAGCATGCCTATTAGTATTGTTCTTTATTCCAATGAAGTTTCGTGCTGGAGGAATAGCGCTAGCCCCATCTGACATCGCAAGCCTTTTGTCTATTGGTTTTACTGCATTAGTGGTATTGGAAGGAAAAGCTGAAAAACTCATACATCCCTGTATGGGGTTCCTCGTATTGTTCACTGGGTATGTGTTCATAAATGGTCTGCTAAATCGCGTCCCTTTAATGCCGCTAGTTATAGAAACTGTGCAATGGTTAGCGATTTTGTGCCTACTGAGCCTAATGTACGCCTATGGCGTGTTTGATGACGAACGGGTAATGGTTTATTTCACGTATCTGTTGTTTTTCATCTGTTCGCTCGTTGCCTTATGGCACTTTGCTCAGGGCTATCAAAGTGGGTTTAAGTTACTCGGGGTAAGTAAATACGGGTTCGGTGTACTGTGCTCACTACTGTACCTTTATCGAGATAAAATTCGCGCTTTCCACCTTTTGATGCTCGTAGCTTTAGTATTACTGGTGTTGTCACAAGAAAGAAAAGCGCTACTTGGTTTTTGTCTGCTTTTCTTCTTTGACCAACTGCTCGTAAAAAACTTAATGAGAAAATCGCTCAGCGAAACGTACACGTGGACAATTTTATTAGCCTTGAGCTTCATTGTGTTTACTGCCGTCACAACCACACTCTACGTTGGGTTTGAAACGCTAGCAGACACATTGGAAATAACCCAAGAAGACGTCTTATTTGCCAACCAAAGTGAAGCGCGCTGGGTATCGAATCTTCATAGAAAACTTTTACTTGCCAATGGGCTAGATATTTTACTTCAACACCCAGTGTTAGGTGTCGGCGCGAAAATGTTACCCAACTTTATGATCAGTTACTTTAATTATGATGAGCTGGCGATCTACACCCACAACTTTGTGTTAGATACCGCAATTGAATACGGATTGTTTGGTATCGGTCTGCTGTTTGGTGGTTATTTTCTTTTTATTCGCTTTTGCTTCCGTAGTCTTAATGAAAACAGAAAAAGCCTATTACTTGCGATATACGCCCTCATCATGGTGTTTTTCGTTGCGGTAAACACCACCATAATTTTAATACTCTTATTACCCGTCATGATCAGCATGAGCAACGACTCAAGGGCCATTGCTCATACTTTTCCGGTAAACCATCACCACGAATATGAATAATCAAGGATAGGATAGATGAAGTATTCAATCTCTCGACAATTTGAAAAGAACCGAGAACTCCAAGCTGATAATTTTGTTTTAGTTTACCAAATGGGCAAAGTTGGCTCCTCATCAATTGAGCACACGCTAGGGGAGAAAAATATCCCGAGCTATCACATCCACACCTTTGATGATCACGAAGAATTTCACATGTATCACAATAAAAAAGACGTGAGTAAATTCTTCGACTTCCGAAACCGCGCACTCTATCGCTTAGTGCTCAAGCAGCGAAAACGTATCTTACAAAAACGCGAGCAGATTAAAATCGTTACGCTGGTCCGCGATCCAATCGCAACTGTCTTTTCTCGTTTCTTTCAAGACCTCCATTTGCAATTTATCGAAGGCAAAAAGAATGATGCAATTCACCGAGATATGGAAGTCACGTATCAGCACCTCGAGCATTGCTTTGATAACTATATCAATCTCAACTATTTTGCGGACTGGTTCGACAACGAGTTAAAGCGTAATTTCAATATCGATGTGATGCGCCAAGAGCTGGACAACACTCAACCTTTCTTCACATTCCAGAACGATCAGGCCAACGTCATGCTAATCAAATGCGAACAGCTCAGTTCTCTTGATAAAGAAATCGGTGAGTTTCTTGAGTTGCAAGACTTCGTACTGAAAAACAGCAACGAAGCGAAAAACAAGTGGTACTCCAATATCCACCAACACTTTAAGAATCACTACGACTTCTCAAAACTGTTTTATATGTACGATCTTCCCTTGTATCGCCACGTTTATTCAGAGCAAGAGCGTGATGCTTTTAAACACAAATGGATGCAAACACCAGGGACAAAATCATCATGAAGAAAGTACTCCATGTTACAGAAGCGTTTGGAGGTGGCGTTCAAACCGCCCTCTATAGTTATGTTCACTCATCCAGAGACGAGCCTTATCAACATTTCTTGCTAGCCAGAGCCCGAGAAAACGACTTGACCAATGAGAACAACCACCACATTTTCGTACAGACAAAGTGGGTAGAAGGCGGCTTGCTTCAATTTATTCGCGATGCAAACCACATGATTGCATCACTTGCTCCCGACGTCGTGCATTTGCACTCGAGTAAAGCGGGATTTCTCGGCCGATTTCTAAAGCTTGGCAAGGCACGCTTGGTTTACACACCGCACTGTTATGCCTTCGAACGTGAAGATATCTCAGAGCTTGCACGCCAGATCTATAAAGCACTAGAGAAAGTAAAACTGAGCAAAATTGATGTGGTTGCAGGCTGTAGCCAACGAGAGTGTGACCTAGCCATTAGCATTGGTGCGAAACGTGCCGAACTGCTCAACAACTACGTGTCTTATCAAAGTGAAGATCGTATAGAGCGAAACAAGCAAGAAGCGCTGAAGCTCGTTGTACTTGGTCGTGTCGCGCCCCAAAAAGATCCTCAGTTTCTTATCAGCACATTGCAGTTCCTTAATCGGTATGCGCTTAACCGCCCGATAGAGATCACATGGATAGGTGGCGGTGACCACGTACTCGAACAGAAATTACGCACTGAAAATGTGGATGTAACGGGCATGCTGCCTCGCGATGAGGTAGTTGAAAAGCTCAAGGGTTCAGACCTTTATCTACATACTGCAGCATGGGAAGGGATGCCGTTAACCATTCTAGAAGCATCCAAGTTACATCTTCCTATGGTTATTCGGACCATCGGCGCAACCAAAGATCTCAACTACCCGTTTTTAGCGCTCACACCTGAAGAAATGGCCAAGCAGATCGCGCATTGTGTCAATCATTATGAAGAGATCGATTTTCGCCAATATACAGCAGAATTAAACGATGCCTTCAGTGAAGAAAAACAGCGCCTCGCACTCAATAAACTTTACGGTTAAATGCCCCTATGTTTCACACTGTTCAACAAAAATTACTGTTGATGCCCAGCGGTAAAAAAAGCTTGTTATCTACTGGATTAAAAACCGCAATCACGCGTGTGTTGAGTGCGCTATTTGCTTTTTTACTGACTCTGATTGTATCGAAGACCAGTGACGCTTCGACGGCCGGTCAATTTTTCTTTTTATTCAACCTAGTCTCGCTACTCGCCATCGTTTCTCAGCTAGGTTTTGATGTCTCGTTAGTTCGTTACAATGCGATCGCTTTTAATAACAAAGAGAAGCTTGAACAAAGCCAAAACTATAAAACCGCACTTTATCGAAGTATGGCATTTTGCTTGCTCGCCATAGGCGTTTTGTTGGCAGGGTTTAATCTGTTTCCAGAACAGCTAAACCAGACTCAATCACCAATGTATGCGATTATTTTATGCTTGCTTTGCATACCTTTCTTGGTGCTTGCGCAAACCAACAGTCGGGTGCTTCAAGCATGTAGAAAAGTTGTATCATCTCTGTTTGCGTTGCAGCTTGGGGTAAGCATGTTGATGGTCATTTTTGTCTTTGCCCTAGACTATATCGGTCAGCAAAATATCAACAATCTAATGACCGCACTGCTTTTAGCGAGCATAGGTGTCGCGGTCATATCTAGTGCCAATTGGCTTGGCTCAGATCAATATCAAACATCGGCTTTCGTACCAAACAAAAAAATGGTCGCTTCTGCCAAGCAAGTCTGGGTTGGCAGTATCTTCACGAATGTTCTTCAGTGGGGAAGCCTTGTTATTACGGGCTTTTTTATCTCAACAGCGGAACTCGGTTTGTTAGCCGCAGCCCAACGTACATCACTACTGATTGGCTTCGTGCTGATTACCATTAACTTTGTGGTCGCCCCGATGTTTGCCTCTCTCTACAAAGAGCGTCAAATGCGTAAACTGCAGAACCTGAGCCGCTTGGCGTGCCGAGCCAATGTTGGTTTAGCGATTGTACCCGTAATTATTTGCACCCTCTTCCCCGAGTTTGTAATGCAGTTTTTTGGTGAGGAGTTTCTCGCCGCGGCGCCACTATTAGTCGTCCTTTCTCTGGGGCAGTTAGTCAATGTTGCGACTGGTTCAGTAGGTTTTTTATTATTAATGAGTGGTCATGAGAGAACCATGAAATACATTACAATTTCCTCCGGTACGGTGTCCATCTGCCTACTTGTTACGCTTTGCCAAATGTTTGGGGTGATTGGTGCAGCGTGGGCAATGGCAATTGGCATGGCTATCCAGAATTTAGCTGCACTGTACTTTGTAAAACGTTACTTAGGCTTCTTTCCAATAGGTTAATTATGGCTTTAATACTGGCACGCACGAGTTTTGTTTTAGTCCTGATGCTAACCGCTTCACTCTCTTTGTGGAAAAGCTCTGACCTACACCATACTGCTTACCTGCAAATGGAAACCTACTTAGGCGGATCGAGTACGCTTCACTTTACTTTCAGTTTATTGATCGGCTTTTTATCGGTTTTCACGTTCCCTTCTCTGGTGAGCCCGAATAAAACCGACGTTTTTGGGATTCGTCTTTTGCTACTGCTGTTGGCTATCGTTTCAATGGAAGAAATGAGCCAACTTTTTATTCCAAATCGATCATTTAGTTTTGATGATCTCAGCACCAACTGGATAGGCGTTATCTCAGGTTACTTTAGTGCCAAGTTAATTCGCTTCATCCGCACTCGGTCGTTCTAGTAATACAGGAATCTCTGGGGGATTTGGGTATATAATTACGCCAAACAACCAGACTAACGAGTACATCATGCCATCTCATCCAACCAAGATTACTTTTTTTGAATTCTTAACCCCGTTGATCACGTCAGGCAAAAAGACGATAACGATTCGAGATGAATCAGAAAGCCATTACGTTCCCAATACAGAAGTCGAAGTTTTTACCTTAGAAACGAATCGTAAAGTCTGCGATATCAAGATACGTTCTGTAGAACCACTTCACTTTGAAGATATTAATGAGTTTCATGCAGAACAAGAAGCCATCGAACTACCAAAACTCAAGCAGTTAATTCGAGAAATCTACCCAAATACCGACACGCTATTTGTTATTGAGTATGAGCTGATTAAATAACCCACAACAAAGGCTAGACGACTGGTCTAATTCATTCTATAGTACACTTCATGAACGCAAAGACGAATGACACACGCCAACATATTCTCGACGTCGGATACGAGTTGATCGTAAACCGAGGGTTCACGAGTGTTGGTCTTTCAGAGCTATTAAAAAAGGCCGCAGTGCCAAAAGGCTCGTTTTATCATTACTTCAAGTCCAAAGAACAATTTGGTGAAGCGATGATTCAAGACTACTTTACTAAGTATTTTGAGCGTTTAAACGCACGCTTTACCAATACTGAACTGAGTGGCTACCAACGCCTAATGAGCTATTTCGAAGAAATGGTCAAAGTAGAAGACGACGTGTGTAATGCGAACAAATGTTTATTGGTTAAGTTAAGTGCAGAAGTCTCCGATCTCTCAGAGTCAATGCGCTTGGCATTACGCCAAGGAGCAGACAAAACCATTCAAGCGATAGCGGATTGCATTGACATCGGCATTAAAGATGGCTCAATCCCCAATGGTGACAGTGCGTTATTAGCAAGGCAGATATACTACCTTTGGAATGGCGCTAGCTTGCTGAACAAACTTTATCAAGATCAGGCAGCATTGACGCAAAGTCTGACCTATACTCAAGACTTACTGCAGAATACGCGCACTTGCCCATAACGGGCGGCGTGGAAGCAGAATGAACACCCTACACACGTTTCACTGTCAGAAAAAGCGTCAGTGTTAACACAGTAAACCTTCCCGCTTTACATAAGCGGGATATTTTGAAACAAATACTAGACGACCGGTCTAATCAACAAGTGAGATAGATATGACTAACGCAACAAATCGCAGAATCGTACTCGCGTCACGTCCCCATGGTGCACCGACACAAGAAAACTTTCGTTTAGAAGAGGTAACGAAACCGACTCCGAAAGAGGGTGAAATGCTATTGAGAACGGTTTATTTATCTCTAGATCCATACATGCGTGGTCGCATGAGTGATGCCGAATCATACGCTGACCCTGTTGCAATTGATGACGTAATGGTCGGTGGTACAGTTTGTCAGGTAGAAACATCAAACCACCCAGATTACGAAGCAGGTGAATGGGTTCTTGCCTACACTGTTGGCTGGCAAGACTACGCTATCTCAACTGGTGAGATGGTCATTAAACTTGGTAAAGAACCGCGAAATCCTTCTTACGCGCTAGGCGTTGCAGGAATGCCTGGCTTTACCGCGTACATGGGTTTACTCGACATTGGTCAGCCAAAACCAGGGGAAACCATCGTGGTAGCAGCTGCTACGGGGCCTGTAGGCGCAACAGTTGGTCAAATTGGTAAAATCAAAGGTTGCCGAGTTGTTGGTATAGCAGGCGGAGAAGAAAAATGCCGTTACGCTAAAGAGGTGCTTGGCTTCGATGAGTGTATTGATCACAGAGCTGAAGACTTTGCAGAACAACTGAGAAATGCCTGTGACAAAGGTATCGATGTTTACTTCGAAAACGTAGGTGGCAAAGTATTCGAGGCTGTAATGCCACTTCTGAATACAAACGCGCGTATCCCACTTTGTGGTTTGATTTCTCAGTACAACGCGACAGAGCTGCCTGAAGGTACCGACCACCTTCCATTACTAATGGGTAAGCTCCTGACCAAACGAATCAAGGTGCAAGGCTTCATCATTTTTGATGATTACGGACATCGTTACGGTGAATTTGCGCAAGATATTAATCAATGGTTGGCAGAAGGAAAGATCCAATACCGCGAACATCTAGTACAAGGACTGGATAATGCGCCAGAAGCATTCATCGGTCTGTTGGAAGGTAAGAATTTCGGCAAGCTTGTAGTACAGATTAACGACCCATTATAAAAAGGGATATGTAAATGATTAAACTTCACCACCTCAATCAGTCTCGTTCAAAGCGCATCATTTGGTTACTTGAAGAGCTAGATGTAAATTACGAGATTGTACCCTATGTCCGTGATTCCGTGACCTTCATGGCACCGCCAGAACTAAAAAGTGTTCACCCATTAGGAAAGTCACCTGTTCTTGAAGATAACGGCGAGATTATCATTGAGTCAGGTGCAATGACCGAATATTTGATTGAGAAATACAGTGACGGAGCCTTTGCTCCTGAGCGCGGTACAAAAGCACACACAGAATATTTGCAATGGATGCACTTTGCAGAAAGCTCCGCAATTTTACCTATGCTGCTAAAAATCTTCGTAAGCAAAGAGCCAAATGAAACTCAGTTTTTATCAGGCTATGCCGACAAGGAAGCAATGAATGTACTAGGCTACTTCGAGCAATCCTTAGAAGGCAAAACTTACCTAGTAGAAGAGCGTCTGACTGGCGCTGACATCATGATGTCTTTCATTGTCGAATTGGTTCAAAAGTTTGGTTTAGTTAATCACTTCCCTAATATTGAACGTTATGGGAAACAGCTCGCGACACACCCAGCATTTGCAAAAGCTGAACAACTTGAAGTGAAGTACTCTTAATTACTTCCTCCCTTTCGTCCCTTTGATGACACGTAAAACTTCATTTAAGGGGCGATATTACTAGCATCGCAGACACGCTAACTGGATAGCGCTTCCCCCCAGTCAATCGCATTCGAGAACGTCGATTGTTATGTCAATCAAGCTAATGTAGTAAATTTCTGATTCTAATATAGTTTCGACCATAGTCACCATCTATTGAATTGATAAGCAATATCAGTTTTCTCCCCCAGCTTTTCCGTAATAACCTCCTCTACAGTTTCTAAGGTATTGAGCCCTGGAGGGGGAAGAAAAATGACAAACAAGAAATTGACTACAGCAGCAGGTTGCCCTGTCGCACATAACCAAAACGTTATGACTGCAGGTCCTCGTGGCCCTCAACTATTACAAGACGTTTGGTTCCTTGAAAAATTGGCACACTTTGACCGCGAAGTGATCCCTGAGCGTCGTATGCACGCAAAAGGTTCTGGTGCTTACGGTACGTTCACAGTAACGCACGACATCACAAAGTACACTCGCGCTAAAATCTTCTCTGACATCGGCAAAAAAACAGAACTATTCGCTCGCTTCACTACTGTAGCTGGTGAGCGCGGTGCAGCAGACGCAGAACGCGACATCCGTGGTTTCGCACTAAAATTCTACACTGAAGAAGGTAACTGGGACTTGGTTGGTAACAACACACCAGTATTCTTCCTACGTGACCCACTAAAATTCCCAGACCTAAACCACGCTGTAAAACGCGACCCTCGCACTAACATGCGTAGCTCTACCAACAACTGGGATTTCTGGACATCACTACCAGAAGCATTCCACCAAGTGACTATCGTAATGAGTGACCGTGGTATCCCAGCCTCTTACCGTCATATGCATGGTTTTGGTAGCCACACATTCAGCTTTATCAACGCAGAAAACGAGCGTTACTGGGTGAAATTCCACTTCAAAACTCAACAAGGCATCAAGAACCTGACTGACCAAGAAGCAGAAGCGATCGTAGGTAAAGACCGCGAAAGCCATCACCGTGACCTTTACGAAGCGATTGAGCGTCAAGACTTCCCTAAATGGAAGATGTACGTACAGATCATGCCTGAGCTAGAAGCGGATGAAGTCAACTTCAACCCATTCGACCTAACACGAGTATGGTCTCAAAAAGACTACCCGCTGATCCCAGTTGGTGAGTTCGAACTGAACCGTAACCCAGAAAACTTCTACGCAGAAGTTGAGCAATCAGCGTTCAACCCAGCAGCAGTAGTACCTGGTATCGGCTTCTCTCCAGATAAGATGCTACAAGGTCGTCTGTTCGCTTATGGCGATGCTCAGCGTTACCGTCTAGGTGTGAACCACCATCAAATCCCAGTGAACGCACCTCGTTGCCCTGTTCACAGCTACCACCGCGATGGCGCAATGCGCGTTGATGGCAACTTTGGTTCAACACTAGGTTACGAGCCAAACTACAAACAAGAATGGGCAGAGCAACCAGATTACTCTGAGCCACCTCTACGCATCAATGGCAACGCTGATCACTACGATCACCGTGTAGACGAAGACTACTTCAGCCAAGCGGGTGACCTATTCCGTCTGATGAACGAAGAGCAACGTCAAACTCTGTTCGACAACACAGCTCGCGCAATGGACGGTGTGCCGGAATTCATCCAACAGCGCCACGTTCAACACGCATACCAAGCAGACGAAGCGTACGGCAAAGGTCTTGAGATTGCGCTAGGCTTAAACAAGTAAGCGAACGCTGTAATCATCACACTGTGTGATTAAAAGACATAAAAAAGGAGGTGCCCAACAGCACCTCCTGATTTCAAATCACTAATCCTTAATCACAAGTCACAAACCATGCTCAAGGAGGTTCATTATGATTAACTTAGATTTCTTTAAGCTCTTTGATACCAAAGAACTGTTTATCTATTACTGATTCATCAACTACTGATTTTTAGCTACCGCTTTGATCAGTACTGATGTATCCATGCGACCTAAACCATCACGTTGAAGGTCTGCGTATTGCTCATCCACTTTCTTAGTCAGTGGAAGTTCTAGACCCACTCGCTCAGCTTCTTGCAGACAGAAACCTAAGTCTTTGCGCATCCAATCAATAGCGAAGCCAAAATCGAACTTGTCTTCAGCCATCGTATTTGCGCGGTTTTCCATCTGCCAAGAACCTGCAGCGCCATGCTTAAGCGTTTCTACAACTTGAGCGATGTCCAAGCCTGATTTTTGTGCCAGCAACAAAGCTTCACTCAGACCTTGTAAAACGCCTCCAATACAGATTTGGTTTACCATCTTACAGCGTTGACCCTGACCGTTTTCACCCAGTAGCGTCATCTGCTTCGCGTACACATCCATCGCCGGAGACACACGGTCAAAAATGCTTTGTTCACCACCACACATGATGGTTAGAACACCATTTTCTGCGCCCGCTTGACCACCAGAAACTGGCGCATCAATAAAGTGATTACCGTACTTAACACACGCTTCAGCCAGCTCAACCGCTAGGTCTGCAGAAGTGGTCGTGTGATCGACTAGCACTGCGTCCGCTTTCAAGCCGACCAGAATGCCCTCTTCACCGTAAACAACGCTACGAACGTCATCATCATTACCCACACAGGTAAAAACGATGTCACAGCCTTCTGCCGCTTCACGTGGTGTTTCACAAGCTACGCCTTGGTATTCTTCAGCCCATTTGTCGGCTTTCGCTTTTGTGCGGTTGTATACTTTGGTTTCAAAGCCCGCTTTACTTAGGTAACCAGCCATTGGGTATCCCATCACACCCAGACCAATAAATGCTACTCGTTGTTTTTCCATTGCACGCTTCCCTTAGTTCACCTGACTGAAATGTTTCGTAACATGCTACTAAAGAATTGAAATCATTACTCGTGATTTCTCTTTCCTCGGTCTCGATGATCCTGCATTGCAGTCCGTTTATTGCGCCTTCTACACCCCTTTACTTGACGATTAGCGTAACAGTCAAAGCACTTACAAAGGTTCACTACTGCTTAGCGTGGAACATCGCTTGCCCACTCTTGTCCTTGTTCGACCAGAAATTGATGTTGAACTGAGCATCATCGCTCATCTCAATGCGGTGCCAGTACTGCGGTGGACTTGTAGCAAACTGGCCTGCATTAATCACCACCATCACTTCTGCTTCTGTAGCATGTTCATCAGCAAAGCCGTAGTAAGTCACTTGCCCTTCCATGACGCACAGCTGTCCAAATACACCCTCAGCAGTATTGTGATGAGTCAGTAGCGCTGGTGGTACATTCTCTTTAGTGAAGAAAGGCGTTGAACGTTGAACAGTCCAGTCTTTAGGAATTCGTAAATGCGACATAATGATACCCTCTCTAATTACAATTCTTTTCGTTTAAATCAGTCAAGCCTGACCGGCTTGAGACAACTCTCGAAGTAATGGAAATGCTTGCGTAACTTGTTCTCCCGTCACGACGAAGCCCATGAGTCGGCTATTTTCATCTTGTGCTTTCGCGGCAATGCCAGTTTGAGAAATCTGCACACTCCAACTCGTCACCGAACTGAAATCACCCGCCAATTGAATTGGATAACTCGGTGTTTTGACCTTTACCATCATAGGCGTTAGCTTCAACTCAGCTTCCTGTCCCAATAGTTGCTTGCCTAACACATTGGCGCTTAGCACGATTGGTTGGAGATACGGCATCATTCGGCCTTGAATCTCAGCACAATCACCTAATGCAAACACATTGGCTACTGATGTCTGTAATCGAGTATCCACCACGATGCCTTTATTCACGCTCAACCCACAAGCCTTCGCTAACCAAGTGTTAGCACGTAAGCCCGCAGCTGAAATCACTACATCGGCTTCAATTGCTTCACCTTTGCTCAAACTCGCCACCAGCGAATCATCTGAACGATTGATCGCAACAACCCCAGTCTCCAAGGCAAGTTGAATACCTTGCTGCTTAAGTTGGTTTTCGAGCGGCAATGCAACGAATTCAGGAATCAAGTTAGCGAGCAAACGGGAATTTGGCTCAACCACCGTAACCGCTTTACTACTGGTTGCGAGATCCATGGCGATCTCGACGCCGATCAAACCACCACCCATTACTAGAATTCGTTCCGCACGGCTGATTTGCTCTTCCGCTAATTGATATTCTTGTAGCGAGTTCAGCGTTATCACCTCAGGTGCTGCCTCACCAGATATTGGCGGCACAAAGGCTTTCGCGCCTGTCGCAAACACCAGCTTGGAGTAAGGATAGACTTGGCCATTGGCTACCACTTGCTGAGCTTGCACGTCGACATGCTCAATCATGGTATGTGCGAACAGTTCGATGTTGTGTTCCTGTGCAAACGCCTCACCACTTCTAACCACTAAGTCTTGGGCCGTTTGTTTGTTACTGAATACATGACTCAAATCGGGCTTGTTGTATTCCGCGCCATCATCAGCAGTAAACACTTGCAGCGGAATATGTGCGTCCATTCGACGGACAGTTTTCACCAATTGGTAAGCCGCAAAGCCGCTACCAATAATCACAATAGGTGCTTGCATATTCGCCCCCTTACCCGTTGTATTCGACAAAGACGTCTTTACCCAAGTGGCATTCTGGGCACAAGAAGTAATCTGGCACTTCAGACCATGCCGTGCCAGGTTCAACGCCTTGATTAGGCTCGCCTTTAGCTGGGTCGTATACCCAATTACAAACGGTGCAAACCATGCATTGACAATCTGCGGGATGCGCCTCAGTACTAGGATTGCTAGGAGCAGCATCTACGACCGCCTGTGTTGTCGCTGGCGCAGCAGGTTGTGATTGAACTTGTGGTGCAGACGCAGCAATCGCCGGAGAAATAACAGAACTTGTCAGGTCATGCTTTGCCCACAATTTCGCGATGTTCTGACCATGTTCACGGCACTCACGCATCGCTTTACCATCTGGTCGCCATTTGGTTTTCAAGCTCACTGCGGTTTCAAAGCCTGCGTCGGTCAATCGAGCATGGATACGATCCACCGCACCACCGTTCCAACCGTAGCTACCGAATGCAGCGGCCTTCTTCGCCTTAAAGCGCAGACCGGTAATTTCTTCTAGCATGCCTGCGATTTTCGGCATCATGACGTTGTTCATGGTAGAAGAACCAACCAAGATGCCTTTTGAGCGGAACACATTGGCGAGAATTTCATTCTTATCATGTTTAGAGACATTGAAGACTTTAACCGCCACGCCAGGATCGACATCGTGAATACCCTGCGCGATTGCATCAGCCATCATTCGGGTGTTGTTTGACATAGAATCGTAGAAAATCGTAATGCGATCTTCTTGATAATTGTCTGCCCATGCTAAGTATTGCTCGATGATTTGAACTGGATTATCGCGCCATACAATGCCGTGTGACGTTGCGATCATGTCAACAGGCAAATTGAAGCTCAGCACTTCTTTGATTTTGGCGGTTACCAAACTGCTGAACGGCGTTAGGATGTTTGAGTAGTAACGCAAACACTGTTCCATCAACTCATTTTGATCCACTTCATCATTGAACAGACGTTCATCACAGTAGTGCTGACCAAATGCGTCATTGCTGAACAGCACTGCATCGCCAGTTAGGTAAGTCATCATGCTGTCTGGCCAATGCAGCATTGGAGCTTCCACGAACACCAATTGCTTACCGTTACCAATATCGATGCTATCGCCCGTTTTTACGGTTTTGAAGTTCCACTCAGGATGGTGGTGATGACCCACAATCGAATCAATCGCCGCTTCTGTACAGTAAATTGGCGTGTTCGGAATCTTCTCCATTAATGCCGACAATGCACCTGAGTGATCTTCTTCAGCATGGTTTACTACGATAAAGTCGATAGACTTAAGGTCGATTTCCATTTCTAAATTTTGGATGAATTGTTGACTGAATCGATGATCGACCGTATCAATCAGTACGGTTTTTTCTTCACGAATTAGATAACTGTTGTAGCTGGTACCTTTTGTCATTTTGTATTCTGTACCGTGGAAGTCTTGAACTTCCCAATCGCGTTGACCTACCCAGTGAATGTTGTTTTTTACGTGAATTGTCATAATTACTACCTTGAATGACGGGATAAACAAAAATAATTTCTTCTTGTATTGCACTGGGCGTGCCAACTTTTAATTGCTATACATTTCAATACTTTAATTCAAACCCAACTTTAACAACTGTCATTTAGACACAGTTGAAAATTGTCATTAAGACACTACAATAGTCATATTGACACAATCGGTATTGGCTATGACTTCTTTAATCGCGCAATGGCTACACATCACGCAAGACCTTAACTCGGCGCTCACTCAACAGGCTCGCTTTGATACGTTATTAACCACGATTCGAGAAGTATTGAAGTGTGACTCTTCTGCCCTGCTTTTGTATGAAGACCAGCACTTT
The DNA here is from genome assembly GCF_033344285.1 of Vibrio sp. 779(2023). Taxonomy (NCBI): domain Bacteria; kingdom Pseudomonadati; phylum Pseudomonadota; class Gammaproteobacteria; order Vibrionales; family Vibrionaceae; genus Vibrio; species Vibrio sp. 779(2023). The sequence continues at coordinate 349,919 of NZ_JAWPOM010000001.1, read as the reverse complement.
AAACCTCTAGCGATCAATGGATTGGCGAAAGAAGTGCTTGGACGCCGTTTCTCCATTGAGCAGCATCCAAGATTAGAAGCCATTGCCCGAGCTGGCGACATCGTGCGCTTTCCCTCTGACAGCGACTTACCTGATCCTTATGATGGCTTGATCCCAAACCACGAAGACAAACTCCATGTCCATTCGTGTATTGGCTTACCTTTGCTGATCGACGATCAATTGATTGGCGCAATAACGATCGATGCCTTCGACCCCAACCAGTTTGATGGGCTACGCAACCAAGAGTTACGTTTTGTCAGCGCATTGGCAGCAGGAGGCTTGCACACTGCACTCCTACTAGAGCAATTAGAAACACAAGCGAGCTTGCCACGTGACTCTTACGCTGAGAAACGCACCTTAAGCAATGAAATCATTGGTCATTCTCAAGGCATGAAAAATCTTCAAGAGCAGATTGATGCAGTCGCCGATACTGAATTGTCTGTGCTAGTGATGGGAGAAACGGGCGTGGGTAAAGAGTTAGTTGCCAGCGCTATTCACCATCGCTCTAGCCGCTCGAACAATACTTTGGTTTACCTCAACTGTGCGGCGCTGCCAGAATCAGTCGCGGAAAGCGAGTTGTTCGGCCATATCAAAGGCGCATTCACAGGCGCGATCAGCAATCGTAAAGGTAAGTTCGAACAAGCCGATGGCGGCACACTGTTTTTGGATGAAGTCGGCGAACTGTCGTTAGAACTGCAAGCTAAGTTACTTCGAGCCCTACAATACGGCGACATTCAACGTGTGGGTGATGACCGCCATATTCGAGTCAACACACGCATTGTCGCCGCCACTAACCGTATATTGCATGAAGAAGTGACTGCTGGGCGCTTCCGAGCCGACTTGTATCATCGTTTAAGCGTCTTCCCGCTTCATGTTCCACCTCTTCGTGAACGTGAAGACGATGTGGTGTTACTCGCAGGCTTTTTTGCCGAACGCTTAAGAAGCAAATTGGGCTTGAATAGCATTCGTTTGTCTCCCACTTTGGTGCAGGCACTCAAAGACTATTCATGGCCAGGCAACGTGCGAGAGCTTGAACATGTCATTAAACGTGCTGGTGTTTTGGCAAAAGCGCGTACCCACGCCATGGACATTGAGTTAGTTGAGCAAGATTTTGATATTCGAACGCCGAATCAGAACATCAAGAACGTTGAAAAAACGGAACAAAAATCTCGGCTTGAGCTACCAGAAGGCGGATTAAAGCCAGCCACAGACGCCTTCCAAAAAGCGATGATTGTTCGAGTTCTGGAAGAGAACCAAGGTAACTGGGCAGCAACGGCACGTCAGCTTGAATTAGATAACGGCAATTTGCACCGATTAGCAAAACGGCTGGGGATAAAATAGACACTAACGAATATCACCTAATATGGCATATTCATCGCCAAATAATGTGCCTGATGCCCAACCGCGCACTCAGCCCACCATAAGTAGTGGGCTGAGTGCTCAGATAGAATAGCCACCTAAGTTTGACGGTATTTTCTTCTAAATTTTATTGTCTTGAACCACCTCACAGATTTAATAACCCTTAACAATAAACACAATAATAATTAAGGTGTTTTTATGAGCTAGATCTAATAAAATTAAATATATAGTATTTATTTTAAGAATTTAAACTTTCAAAGTTCATCATAATAAATACAACCTCTATATATACACTTTACCTTCAAAAAACATCAAAATATAATCCCTTCGATAAAAAACACTTAAATGAATTTAACTGTATAAAAGTGAGGAGAATAAAATATGGGATATGGGGCGACAGTATATTCATTAGATACTGAAAAGGTTTTTAACGTACTAAAGAATGAGCGTAATCCAGAGCTAGAAAAAGCCATCATGGAAAGGTGTCAAGACTCCTTTAAAGTGATTAATGAAATGCTGGAAAGTAGTGGCGAAAGCATCCGAGCTGAAGAGCTTCTTATGCAAATGTTGTCTGAAGAGATAAAATACAGTCACTTAGGTTACGCCTATGCTTACTTGCTTGAAGCTATATGTAAGATAACTGGTTATTACTTATCCAATAACTCTTGGTATCCTTGCGATGTAAACGATTTCTGCGATATTCCATTCACTAATACCGATTATCCTATAAAATTCCCATTCCCTGACGATTTCCCTGTTGTTTTTATGATAAAAAATCAAGATATTCACCAAGATAACGTTGACTTCGGAGGCTTATCAGAGCAACAAATATCTGAAGTCAAGAGCTGGTACACTCATGCAGTCGTAAACAATCGTGACTTGGTATTATTTTATTATTAATTTTAACTATTAATAAATTATCCAATAGTTAAAATAACAATAGAATATTAATAAAAATCTAGCTTATATTAAGATAGAGTTTTATCTATTTAACTGAATTTTTATAATTTTAAAAATATTATATTTCACACCTAATTTATAGACTCTGTGTATAGTGTGTTCAGAGGCAATGTGAACTCATAGGATCAAAATCAAGTTCTAATTTTTAGAAGAAAAACCGATCTGCTTGTGTCAAAATGCGCCATCCCAACCAAAAAGTCTTAATGTAATGAACTACCAAGCTGCTATTTTTGATATGGATGGTTTGCTCCTTGATACTGAGCGCGTCTGTATGCATATTTTCCAAGAAGCATGTGAAGCCCAGAACCTACCCTTCTATAAAGATGTTTACCTTTCAATCATTGGTCGCAATGCAGCGGGCATTGAAGTGATTTTTCGTAAAGCTTATGGGGATGATCTTGACCGCTTACACGAAGAGTGGCGCGACCGTTACGACGCTGTGGTTAAGCACCAAGCGATACCAGTAAAAGAAGGGGTGATTGAGCTGCTTGAGTGGTTGAAAAGCCAAGGGTTGCCAATTGCAGTCGCCACTTCTACAGCAAAAGAAGTGGCACAGAAGAAGTTGGAGTTAGCGGGCCTAAGCAAGTATTTCGACAACTTAACGACGGGCTGTGAAGTGTCACACGGCAAACCTGATCCAGAGATCTACCTGCTTGCAGCAAGTCGTCTAAGCGTAGATCCAACCAAATGTCTCGCCTTTGAAGATTCAAATAATGGCGTGCGTGCTGCTGTAGCAGCGAACATGATCACTTATCAAATCCCTGATTTGGTTGAGCCTTGTGACGAAATAAAGCAATTAGGCCATACTGTCGCACCTTCACTGCATGATGTGTTGCATGCGTTAAAACAAACTCGCTAGGTTTACTTGTCGTCTGTTCTATAGAAGCTCAGCAATTTAGCTGAGCTTCTTTCTCGAAACCTCTCCAATACCTTAAAACCAAACGATTCTTCCACCCGTTTAGCGAGATTAATTTCACCTTAACTCTGGCTAATCACGACTTTTGATTTAACTCACGCAATCGCATGAAATAAGGCATTTGAGTGATCAAATAGCGGAACTGACCAGTACAAGCTTGCAACAAAACGTCAATATACCGATTGAAGCACGTTTTTGGAGTGAAAATTGGCTGATAATGAGAACTATTGGATAAGATCAATCCAAGTCAGCCTAAAATACAAAATGGAGAGTGTTATATGTCTTTACGTTTATTAGCAACAACCTTCGCATTAGTAGGAATGAGCTTTGGTGCCCAAGCTAGTGCCGAGTGTGAAGTGTCATTAGATGCTAACGATATGATGCAGTTTTCTACTAAAACATTGAGCGTACCAGCCACTTGTAAAGAGGTAAAACTGACGCTGAATCACACAGGTAAGATGCCAGCGCAATCGATGGGTCACAACGTGGTCATCTCTGACACTGCCAACCTACAAGCAGTCGGTACTGATGGCATGGCAGCTGGAGCAGAAAATAACTACGTAAAACCAAATGATGATCGCGTCTACGCTCACACAAAAGTAATTGGTGGCGGTGAAAGCACCAGCATTACGTTCAGTACTGAGAAAATGAAAGCCGGCGGTGACTATTCATTCTTCTGTTCGTTCCCAGGTCACTGGGCAATCATGCAGGGTAAATTTGAGCTAAAATAAAAGATTTAGCCAAGCCAAAAGAAGACTCATTATAGGGAAGCCAAGGCTTCCCTTTTTGATAGATAAAATAGCAATTGAGAAAGGTCTAACACGTCTGGAAACGTGACCAAGAAACATAGCAAGTAAGAAACCCTTGCTCCATTGAGATTAAGTTCTTTTACGAAAACTCATGGGTAAAAATCGGATTTTTGTTTTGCCTTTCCGAAACACTACTAAATGATAAAAGTCATTCAATACCATGTAACTCTTTCCAGTTTCCTGGTTGAACCACATAGCCGAACAGAGCATGCCCACCATAAACCAATTCAGTTCCTTCCGGTATCCACAGCATCTGACCTGGGTGCACAAAATGTGTTTCACCATTTGCGGTCAGCTCGAAACAGCCTTCAATCACGAAAATAACTTCATCATAAAGCACTGTCCAAGCCACTTTAGCGCCTTCCCATTTAGCAAAGCCTACGCCAATGTTTGGTGAAATTTCTGGGCTTAACGCCCTGGCAACATACGCCATTCCCGGCGTATCACCACGAACATTGAAATCTAGACTTTTACTATCAACAAGTTTGACTTGCTTCATAATTCACTCCGGCTTTGCCATTTTGCTAATTGGATACGCGTTTTTACTCCCAAACCTAAAAAAGGCTCTGGCGGATTCAAACAAGGCATTCCTGTCACTTGCTGTATGTCATCCAATGATTTAGATGTCGCACCAACGACATAGTCAGCTAACAGTGTTCCAGAAATGGTTCCCCACGCAGCACCAACACCATTGTCACAAGCGCTGGCATAAACACCTTCATCTAATTGACCGAAAAAGTTAGTAAAGTTACGAGAGATGGCATACACCCCACCCCATGTGTGAGTAAATGGTACGTCGGCCAGATCGGGATAACGCGCCAGAAAGACCTGACGATGATCGTCGCGAATTTGTTCTCTGACTTTATCGTTCATGCTTGAGCCATATTTCGGCACGTGTTTGTAAGTATTGCGGATCAAAATACGTCGATCGGCGGTCATACGTAACGTCGTTCCCGCATGATCAGCTGGAGTTAACCCCCAATTCAGCTCACCTCCGTATCGTTGCATTTCTGCGTCGGTCAATGGACGCGTCCAGCTTGCAAACGTCATCACTGGAAGTAGTCTGTTTTTAAGATAACCAAACTCCCGAGTAAAAATGCTGGTCCCAAGCAACAGTTCAGGGGTTTCAACAGAGCCACTATCTCCATGTAATACCCAGCAACCGTTTTCTTTACTGAGCTTGCGGATTGGCGAGTTCTCTAACACCTCGACGTTCTCTGGAAGGCTTTCCCCTAGCCCACGCACCAGAGCAGCAGGTTGCATTAAATAACCACCTGGCGTGTAAATTGCGCGGCTGTAGTAATTTGTCCCTAAGACTTTCGCAAGCTCACTGCCATTAACATGGAAGTATGGTTCGCCAAGGTCTTTCATTAGGTGCTCAAAGTGATCGAGATATGCTTCACCGCGCGCCCCTACGGCTCCTTGATATTTGCCCTTTGCTGACCACTGACAAGAAATACTGTGCTTCGACACTAAAGTGTTTAGCTGAGCAATCGCAGAACGGTTGAGTGATAATAACTTTTGCTTGTGCTCAGGGTCGGGATGCTCAAGTGAAAACTTATGAGGCAAATCGATAACAAAGCCCGAATTTCTTCCTGAAGCCCCTTGGCCGATACGTTGCGCATCAATCAGTATAATTCGTGCATTAGGCATAAGTTCAGCTAAACGTCTTGCCATAGCTAGGCCTACGAAACCGGCACCTAACACGGCATAGTCAGCACTTTGTTTACCTTTTAACGCCGATTTTTCTGGAATACTTGGCAACGCATGGTACCAACCACACGTCACGTCATCATTGGGTAAATGAATCATCTTCTTTCTCCGCTACGCTGCTGACAGTTTCAATGACAATTGATCTAGCCAAGGGCCGCGTAATGACTGTACTTTTCTTCCTAGCAACGCAAAACCGAGCATTGCTCCTTCTGGTGAATAAAACGCAGCGGTCAATTCATCTGCTTGGGTCTCGATGTACCATTGTCCCTGTTCTTCAGCGGCTACCGTGAAAATCGTGAGTGGAAGAATCGGCGTTTTTACAATCACTGGAGTTGGTGTTAACGAGATAGGGGCGACATCGCCTAGCAAGCTTTTCGCTACAGAAGGGATCATTTGATTAATCGGTGCAATATAGGGCTGCCAACCTTGCTCAGTTTCAACACAATCACCTAGCGAGTAAATATTCTCATCACTCGTCTGGCCGAATTGATTCACTTTAATGCCGCGGCCCACTTCGAGCCCTGCTTGCTCAGCCAGAGAAACATTTGGCTTGAGTCCAACCGCGCTCAGCACTAGATCTGCTTCAATCTTCTTGCCACTGTTTAGATGTAAAACCGCACTGGATGCGGACCTTGGCTCGATTCTGGTGATACTGTCTTGTAGAGCCCATTGCACGCCTCGATCGGCAAGTGCGCTTTGTAATGATTCACCCAACTGTTGCGGGATCAAACGCTCCATTGGCCATTGACCCAACCCGATAACTGTCACTTCATAACCGCTTTCGATCAGGTCATTCGCGAACTCACAGCCAATTAAGCCATCACCTAGGATCGCGATGCGCTTTTTGTCTTGCAGCTCCGATCTGAAACGGCGGTAGTCAACTAAGTCGTTCACACTCATAACCCAAGAGCGATCGCCCTCAATTGGGATTTCAATCGGTGATGCACCTGTTGCCAGTACCAAGCGGCTGTAGGCGTATTTACCGATGGAGGTATGTAGCGTTGAATTGGCACGATCGATCTGTTCAACACGGGTATGCGGGTAAACTCGGATATTGAGACGGCTTTCCCACTCCAACGCGCTCTCACTTTGCAGCGCGTCGCCGTCTTTATTCATGACTAATGCATTAGACAATGCTGGTTTGCTGTACAAAGCGCCATCATCAGCGGTAAAGATGGTGATAGCAACCGTCTCGGATTGTGCTCTAAGTGCCGCCGCCAACTGGTAACCACTGTGGCCACTACCGATGATAACGATAGGGTCATTTGAGAATACAGGTTGAGTAACTTCAGATGGAAGAGGCTGAGCCGTATTTGGCTGAACAGACGCTTCTACCGACACCGAAGACACAGCTGCAACCTCTTCTAGTGGCGCATCGTCGGTGATTTCGATCATTTCAAAATCGGCCTTACCCACTAAACAGTCAGGACATAACCAGTCATCCGGTACATCTTCCCATGCTGTTCCTGGTGCAATGCCATCGGATGGCCAACCTTGTGCTTCATCATAGATTAAGCCGCAAATAATACAGAGCCACTTTCTCATCACTTATACTCCAACTACCTTGTTCAGAATTTCCGTGTTTACAAACCGTTGTCAGATTTGTTGTGATTCCATCAACCTCGCCCTAGCTTGTGGTCTGAAATCCAAGCCGGTACGAGGTGATGAAAATACAGTTACACGGTACCTATACGTTGCTGTCTTGCTGCAAACGAATGGCAATATTGCGTGTCTGGACATAGCTATAAATCGCTTCTTGTCCTTTTTCTCGCCCAAAACCGGACAAGCCCACGCCACCAAATGGTGTTTCGATACCACCAGCAAACCATTCATTGATGAACACTTGCCCACCACGCAGTTGCTGCGCCACACGCAATGTTTGGTTTAGGCTTTCACCAAAGACACCAGCAACTAGGCCAAAATCGGTGCCATTCGCGATTTCAACGGCCTCTTGCTCGGTTTCAAACGGTGTAATTACCAGTACAGGACCAAACACTTCTTCTTGAGCAATACGCATATCTGGTGAGGCTTCAATCACCGTCGGTGCCACAAAGTAACCCGACAAATCAGGGGCGTATCCACCCGTTAGGATATTCGCGCCGTCGGCTTTTGCTTGTTCTATCATTTCAAGCACGCGTGCTTGTTGATCAGCCGATACCAACGGTGTGATGTCCGGCTGGCTTTCGCCTTGGCCAATGGTTAGGCTTTTTGCCATTTCCACTACTGCCGCTTTTACTTCTTCATAACGCTCTTTTTGAATCAGCAAACGAGACATTGCCGAACACACTTGACCAGCGTTAAAGAAAATACCGACCTGAACGCTTTTCAAAAGTGTTTCGAGGTTCGCATCTTTCAGCGCGATAGCAGCCGATTTACCACCCAGCTCCATCACCGATGGAGTAGCGCGTTGCGCTGAATCTTGCAGGATGTGTTGGCCGGTTGGAACGGAACCCGTAAAGACAATTTGATCGACCTCTTGGTGCTGCACCAAATGACTGCCAACGACTGAGCCTTTACCGCATAGAAGGTTAATCGTACCTTTCGGGAAGCCCGCTTTTTCAATCGCTTGAATCAACAGAGTCATGGCAAGTGGGGAAATCTCTGGCGATTTGATCACCACTGCGTTACCTGCGGCTAATGCAGGTGCCAATGAGCGTGCACAAATAGAGACAGGGAAATTCCACGGCACAATCTGCACCGACACGCCAAACGGCACATATTGAGTGAAGTCGACATAGTCTTTACCCAACGGAATTGACGTGCCTTCCAGCTTGTCGGCCATGCCTGCGTAGTATTCAAAGTAACGTGCCGACTCTAAAAACTCATCTTTGGCATCTTGCAAAGATTTCCCATTTTCACGACAGGCAACTAACCCACCTTCATCAACCATTTCACGAATAGCTGCGGCGGCTTTTAACATCCACTCGGTTCTGACGGCTGGACGAACGTCCGAAAGAAGGCCTTGATTGACCACTCGGCGTGCCGCTGCCATTGCGCGATCGGCATCGATGATAGTGGCTTCTGCAATCGTCGCATACGCTTCGGCTGTGCCAGGGTTCATGACGGTCAGCGCTTGCTCTGAATCGCACCACTCACCATCAATATAATTAAGGTAATGCATCATATTACTGCTCCAGTGCCGCTTTCACTTGCTTTGCCAACCAGGTTTGAAAGAAATGCGTCGGAACATCCATTTCTGGTGAGAACACACCACCACCAAAGCCAGGTGAGTAACGACCTTCCTGCATACCTTCGACCGCTCCAATATCTTCGCCGAATACGACTCGCCATGACTCAACGGTAGCAGTACGGCACGCCGCGAACTCATCTTTCGTTGCTTCATCACCCACATAGAAAACACGTAGGTGCTCAACACTTTTATTCGCAGTGATTGGTTCAATCATCATTGCAAAGGCATGATCGACTTGAATACCAAGCAACACGTTTGGAAAGAGTGCAACATATTCTGCATGACGCAGTTTATCTTCTGGCCAGCTTGGAAATTTAGGTAAGTGTGTTCCTGCTGTATCAGAAAGGTTGTACGCGAGACTACCTTGACCAGCAAAGCGCTCTGCAAACATGATGTTGTAGTGATCCTCTAGGCGAGAATAACTGTTCAAACTCGGGTGCACCCAAGGTAAGTGGTAAGCCTCACAGTAGTTTTCTACGGCAAGCTTCCAGTTACTTTTTACTTCGATCTCTAAGTTGCCACCCATGTTCACGCGGCGAAGAAGACCTAACCCATCTTCACCTAAGAACTGCTGCCAACGTTGCTCTAGCGGCGCGATATGCTCTTCAAAGCTTTCTGCATTGCCCGATAAGTTGACGAATACCATGTCCATCCAAACGGCTGAACGAAGTGGCTTAAGGCCATGTTTTTCACACTTAAATCGATCATCTTTGTGTTTTGCGATACCACCAATGTGTGGTGTGCCTTTTAGATTGCCGTCAAGATCGTACGTCCATGAATGATAAGGACAGCGAATCATGCCTTGAACTTCGCCTGCCTCATGAACCAGCTTCATACCACGATGACTACATACGTTGTGGAAAACTTGGACTTCACCTTGGCGATTTCTCATCATGAGTAGTGGAAGATTCATGAAATCAAGTGGCATCACATAACCATTTTTAAGCAGGTCTGATGCAAAACCAATACATACCCAAGTGTTACCAAACACCTGATCACGCTCAAAAGTAAAATACTCTTCGCTGGTGTAGGCCTGATTCGGCATTCCTGTTGCTTCACTGATTGGGTTCAGTACATTATCAACAAGTTCAACAGGAATAATGGTTTGGTTGACATTGCTCATATTCATATCTCCGAGAGTCGAGTTGCATCCAGTGCGTACAACATCGTGTTGTGTTAGTGGAGATGATTTTGATTAACAACCCGGCAACAAACAAACGACTTTTTCGCCGGGCTTGGATGAGTTTTTGTCATTCATGCATTGATCTCGAACAAAAAAATAACCTTTTAATTAACAATGATCTTCTTGTCATGATTAATACTCATTAACCGATGAGTATTAATCAGTTGAAACACAAAAGCCCTCTCTCTACTCTCTTTCAAAAATTAACAATAACGCAACAAACAATAACGCTAAAACAAACGCACTGTGAGGGATGCCTATGAGAGCAACATCTGGGATATTGAAAGGACTCAATCCGACTGTGACTATCGCATCAAAGATCGTCGTTATCGGTTTTGTACTTTTCTGCGCCATTCTCGCCAACCAAGCGGGCCAATACTTCGAAACGATTTCCGGCATTTTGCTGCAGAATATGAAGTGGTTTTACATCGGACTTGTTTCACTCGTTGTCGGTTTTCTTCTTTACCTTATGGTTAGTCGATATGGGCATATTCGTTTGAGTAAAGATGACGAAAAACCAGAGTTTAGTTATTTGTCTTGGGTATCCATGCTTTTTTCCGGAGGCATGGGGATAGGCTTAATTTTCTGGTCGGTCGCCGAACCGATGTGGCATTACGCTGACAACCCATTTACTCAAGGCCTGACCAATGAAGCCGCAACAACATCAATGAAACTGACATTCTTTCACTGGGGTCTACATCCTTGGTCTGTCTTTATCATTGTGGCACTCGCATTAGCTTACTTTTCCTACCGTAAAGATCTGCCTTTTACCCTACGCTCTATCTTGTACCCTTTGATTGGTGATCGTATTTATGGGCCTATCGGACACACGGTTGATATCCTAACAGTCGCGGTGACTGCTTTCGGTATCTCTCAAACCTTGGGGATGGGAGTTATCCAAATAAACTCTGGTTTGAATCAAGCCTTTGGTCTAGACATTAGTTTGGGGATTCAACTCTTTATTATCGTTTCCCTTTGTACTTGTGCGGTTGCGTCGGTGCTATCTGGTGTAGGGAAAGGTATTCGCCGTTTATCAGAATGGAACATGCTGCTTTCACTCGCACTCGTGCTGGTCGTACTTTATATTGGCCCAACTCGCTATATCTTAAATACGCTACTTGAAAGCACGGGGCTTTATGCACAAAACATTGTCGGTATGAGCTTATGGAGCGATGCACAGAATGACTCTGGCTGGCAAAACTGGTGGACGGCTTATTACTGGCCTTGGTGGATGACTTGGGCGCCTTTCGTTGGCATGTTTGTAGCTCGTATCTCTAAAGGACGCACAATACGTGAGCTTATCGGCGGTGCTCTCATCGTACCCACGCTGATCACATTCTTATGGATTTCAGTATTTGGTGGTGCAGCGTTGAAGGTAGAGCAAGACGCTCGTGTTGCTCATCAAGAGCAAGTCACTGCGGCACAAGAAACCAAACAAACACCACCTGCGGATTTTTCTGGCGGCCCTATTCTTGAAGCGACTAAAGCCGATACGACACGCGCTTTGTTTACGCTATTCGACAATCTAGATACAGGTATGTTTGGTAAACTACTTAGCGTGCTTGCGTGTCTATTACTCGGTACTTATTTCATTACCTCCGCAGACTCGGGTACCTTGGTTCTATGTACCCTCGATGCCGCTGGGCACAGTGAGCCTCCTACCTCTATACGCGTATTGTGGGGGATCATGATCGCAGCCATTGCGGGAGTACTTCTATACGCAGGAGGGTTAAAAGCAATGCAAACGGCCTCCATTATTGCCGGTTTCCCTATCGCCATTTTTATCGCAGTGATGAGCTTAACGCTGTTTCATAGTATTCGACGCGAACCTAAGCCATGGGCAATGCTTCCAGAGCACGTTCACCCAGAGCAAGAGAAACTTGATGGTCCTGTTGAACCGCTTGTTGAAAGCAAAACAGTGGTTTCCGAGCCTATCGCTTCAACATCCTCACTAAAAGATGATTCCACACTCAATCAGGGACCAGTACTAAGTTAGTGCGTCGTTTCATCAATCAATTAAAACAAAGCGGGAACTGGTACTCCCGCTTTTTAACATGACCAAACTCTGTTATTTTCTCTGCTTATTGATTTAGGCTAAACCTCGATCACCCACCTCATCTGGCAACTGTTGCAAAAGCCACTCTCTAAAACGCTTGACGCTTGCTGGGATTAAACCTCTATTTTTAGGTTCAAGCATAGAGAAATTGGAAGGTGTTGAAAGCACGTGTTCGACTGGCCTAACTAAAGCACCGCTTTGTAAATAGTCGTCCACTAATGACCCCCAGGCTAACGCGATTCCCTGACCATTAATTGCCGCTTGTAACAGCATTGGATAGTTATTGATGTTCATGCGATTACGAGGCGAAATATTTGGCAATCCTACACTCGCAAACCACTGCTCCCAATTCACCCAATCTCTTTGAGACTCTTCCAGATAGAGTAACGTTTTATTGAAGATTTCTTCTGGCTTACTAGGCTGGCCGATTTTCTCTAAATAAAGCGGGCTACACACAGGGAATACTTCTTCTGAAAACAGCGTTGTCACATCCATTTCCGCAGGTGGAGTGCGACAATAAAACAAGGCGAGATCGCAATCTAATCGGCGTAAGTCCAACACATTATCTGAGGCCAATATTCTTATATCGATGTCATCATGTTCATTTTGAAATTGAGCAACCTTAGGCAACAACCACAAGGCTGCCATTGCATTTGTCGTCGCAACCGTGATCTTTTGTTCGCCCTGCCACTTCTTCACTTCACCAGTTATTTGAGCAATATCGAGCAAAGATTGGCTGACAGCTTGATAATATTGAAGACCTGTAGGCGTTAAATTAATGCTTCGATTGGCTCGCGTGAACATAGCCTTGCCTAAGTATTCTTCTAATTGTCTAATTTGGCGACTGATAGCACCTTGGGTCACGTTTAGCTCGTCAGCGGCTAACGTAAAACTCAAGTGCCGCGCCGACGCTTCAAACGCAACGAGGCTATTTAAAGGTGGGAGGGGTTTGATTTTCATGTATCTTCCAGTAAGGCAGTATTGTAATTATTTTTATTCCCGGCAATCTTATGTTGCACGTGGATAATGCCATTCTGGACAACACCTCAAAAACGACAATTTATAAATGATAAAAAATAGAGATGAATCATAAATTGTTGTGAGAGAGACTGCCGTATACAGTTTCGTGGCTACAACGAGCACAAAAAGAGGAGCAGTTACTCCTCTTTTGTCTAGCCTTTTGCTCACTTTGTACGAGTTAGCCCATTTACCCTATTGCCAGTTTAGTACTCGCGTAACGCGCTTTTTTCTTTCTTGGACTGGCTAAGAAGTACGCTAATGTAAGAGGCCCTAATCGTCCCATAAACATCATGAAGATGATCACTAACTCACCCGGTTCGGACAAACTGCCCGTTAAGCCTCGCGATAACCCAACCGTACCCAGTGCCGAGACCGCTTCGAACATAATGTCTAACATAGACGCTTTCTCTGTCAGTAACAGCGTGAATATGGCAAACCAAGTCACCCCCACCGAGATCAGAGTCAGCGCCAATGCCTTGCTGATGGTCTCTTTGGGAATCTCGCGTTGAAAGGCATAGGTTGCTTCATCGCGACGCAAATAGCTGTAAGTCGCCAAGACTAACACTATAAATGTCACAACTTTAATGCCACTTGCCGTACTCAATGATCCACCGCCGATAAACATCAACACCAGAATGATCGCCGTTGTGGCATCTTCCAACTGATCGATAGCTAAAGTGTTGAACCCTGCCGTTCTTGGCGTCACCGCTTGAAACCACGATGCCCACCATTTCCCTGCTTCGCTCAACGGGGCAAGCGTGTTGGGGTTGTCATATTCAATCAGATAAATCGCGATAAGTGCCACCACGTTAATGATCATCGTGCCTAAGATCATCATTCGACTGTAAACGGTGAGTCGATGCCAACGGCGATTGCGTTTTAAGTCAATCCAAACCGAGAAGCCTAAACCACCAATAATGAACAAACTGGTAATGGTGAAGTTAACGACCGGGTCGTCCACGTAAGGCATTAAGCTATCGGCACTCAACGCAAAACCTGCATTGTTAAACGCACTGATGGTGTAGAAGAAACCATGGAACAAACTGGTTTCCCAGCCCAGCTCTTCACTCCAATAAACGCTCAAAATAGTGAAACCAATAAGTTCAACGAGCAGAGCGAACATCAATACAGATTTAGCAGTGGCAATGAGTGTCGATGAATCAGTCTGGTTGAACGCCTCTCTCGCGACTGCTCGCTCCAAAAAGCCAATTTTTCCGCCCAGAGCCAGCAAGGTCACGATAGCAAACGTCATCAAACCTAGGCCACCACATTGAATCAGGAAAGCAATAACCACTTGCCCAAAAGGCGTAAACGCCGTGCCCGTGTCTACCACAACTAATCCCGTCACCGTAATGGCCGATGTTGCTGTAAACAGGCTTTGAATCCAAGTGATGGGCTCTGTGGTGGCAATCGGCAGTTTGAGTAAGACCGTGCCGAGCATGATCAAGCACGCAAAGCTGAGGCTAAGTATTAATGGCGGTGCGCCCAACAATTTTTTGCCCGCTTTGGGTTTTCGCTCGATTGGGATAATAGAGGGATGCCACAAAACCATGTTACACCAACCTTGGAGCGACGTATTTCAGCTCAGCGCGACTACCGCAAAGCAACAGCGTGTCGAACTCATTAAGCACAAACTCATCATTGATATTGGTGTAGACGGCTTCTTCGCGCTTCACCAAGATTGGCTGAATGTTGTAACTGCCTCGGCTGATCAACTTAGAAAGCGGCGTATCGTGCAGATTGGATTTAACGTGGATTTCCACCACATACAAGCCATGCCCCATTTCTAAATAGTTGTTCACCATCGGATAGTTGAGTGCCTGCGCGACTCTTACGCCCATCTCCTCTTCCGGATGAATAATGCGTTGTACACCAAGCTTAGACACGATGGTATGGTGCGCTTTGGTGCTCGCTTTGACCCAAATAAATTTCACACCCAGATTTTTCAGCGCCAGCGTACACAACAAACTGGCTTGCATGTCTTCGCCAATCGCCACCAACACCACATCACTGTTCGCTAACGCTAACTCTCTGAGTGCACCTTCGTCTGTTGCGTCACATATGACCGCTTGCGTTAACTCTTCGACGTATTTTTCGACGATTTTCGGGTCGCTATCCATCCCCGTTACGGTGTGTCCAAGATGAATAAGTTCTAAGCTGGCGGCAACGCCAAATCGCCCTAGACCAATTACTGTAAAGTGAGCCATATCAATACCTAACTGTGTTTTATGTATAGAAAATGCTAATGCGTTAAGGGTTAGACTGATTTTCCGTCACGGAAAATAGGCAACACGAATCCTGTTCGAGTGCCGATAACCAGCACTAAACCTTGGCATTAACGTTGATTAAATTTGGAATTTAGTGGTGCTTGGACGCCTCTAGCACTAAACGATAACCCAGCCCCGGCTCGGTTTTTAATAGCCGCTGTTCGTCAGCACTATCGTTCAGTTTTTTGCGTAGTTGACTCACTAGCACGCGTAAGTAGTGAGTATCTTCGACATGACTTTTTCCCCAAATCACCGCTAGCAAATGAGTTTGCTCAATGAGTTTTCCCGGCTTGAGAATCAATTGTTCAATGAAAGAAAACTCTTTCTTGGTGAGTGGAATTTCCCTCTGATCCAACCAAAATTGGTGAGTGCTTTTGATGATTTTGACTCGGCCAGCCACCAGCTCATCAGCGACGGTTTGCTCATCCACCAAATCTCGAACCAGCACTTTGATGCGCGCGATGAGCTCTTTTACGCCAAAAGGCTTGCTCAAGTAATCATTCGCGCCCGCTTCTAAAAGGCGGATTTTTTCCTCTTCTTGATCGCGAGCTGTCAGCACTAGCACTGGCGTTTTATAGGTCTGACGAAGCTTAGTGAGAAACTCCTTCCCATCGCCGTCGGGCAAGCCTAAATCTAGCAGAATGACGTGCGGCGAATGCGCTTCGAAACACGCTTTGGCTTCTGAAATGGTACTCGCGCCAATGTAATCAAACCCTTCAGCAGACAGCGAAATTCGAATAAAGGTATGAATGAGAGGCTCATCGTCCACGACTAAAACTTTGTAACTCACGCCTGCTCTGCTCCTTGATTGAGTGGAAGTCGAATGCGGATCAGCGTCCCTTCTGATACTGGCATAGATTGAATATATCCTTGGTGTGCGGTGATGATGCCTTTGGCAACCGCGAGTCCCATTCCGGTGCCTGAATCGGCCGATTTGTTGTTCGTGCCGGAATAGAAAAGGCTGAATATTTTTTCCGCATCTTCAGCTTTAATGCCAATCCCCATGTCCCGAACATCAATCACGCACGACGAACCCTGCTTAGAAAGTGAAACCTCAACAGATTCATTCTCTGGTGAAAATCGCATGGCATTATCCAACACATTAAAAATCGCTTGTTCGATGAGCGAACGACTTACTGACAAATAATCAACGGAATCATCCATATTCATGGACACTTTCTCGGTGTAATTTGGCAAACGAGAAACCGCATCCCGAACAATATCTGCAATCAACTCATCTTTTTTGGTAATTTTTAATGTGCCGTGCTGGAGCTTAGTCGCCTGTAAGAGGTTCTCGATATATTGATGCAAGCGATGGCTTTCTGAAGTCGCACTGTCGAGCAATTCTTTACGCTCTAAGTCATTGAGCTTGGGCATGTACTCGTTGAGTGTGGTCAATGTTCCAATAATGGTTGCCAGCGGCGTGCGTAAGTCATGGGACACCGATAGCAGGATGCTGTTTTGCAGCTTGGTTTGTTTTAACTCGCCCTGCTGGCGACGATAAAGATCCGCAAAGGTGCTGGTGATAAATGCCACCACCATAAACACGACTAAATTAAAAATGTCTTCCGGACGAAACATCTGCAAAGAGTAACGAGGCGTCGTGAAAAAGAAGTTGAAGCTCAACGCTTCGATCACCGCCGCCGCATAAGCGAATCGCGAGTTGCATTGAAACGCCACTACCACGACCGCTAACTGTAAAATCAGCAGGACTGCGGCTGTAGAGCCAAACAGTTGGTCTAACAACCATGAGACGACAACCGCGCCAACAATCACGGTAGTAGAAAAGAGAAAGGTGTTATCTCGCCATTGAACAAACATAAAATACATCAACCAAAATTCGATGTAGAAAACTTTAGCAAAAGCCCATTCGGAGTTCGCGTAAAAAAAGCGTAAAAAATTCAGTAACGACAGTGAGTTATAAACATAATCATCATTAAGTTGGCCTAACTCAATGAATAATCACAAGTTAACGTTGCCCATTAACGCCTACTTACTCGGTATAAACGACAGACACAAAAAAGAGGAGCATTTGCTCCTCTTTCGTGTAGCGTCATATTAGATGACTTGCAGTTGAGCATCACCTTGCTCAGACAAAAATCCGCCGGTTTGATGCTTCCACAACTGAGCGTAAACACCACCCAATTGCAGCAGCTCGTAATGCGAGCCTTGCTCAATGATTTTGCCGTCATCCATTACAATCAAACGATCCATCGCGGCAATCGTTGATAAACGGTGAGCAATCGCAATCACTGTTTTTCCTTCCATCAGAACTTCAAGGTTTTCTTGAATTGCCGATTCTACTTCTGAATCAAGTGCAGACGTTGCTTCATCCATGATCAAAATTGGCGCGTTTTTCAGCAGAACGCGAGCAATCGCCACACGTTGACGCTGACCACCAGACAGCTTCACACCGCGTTCACCCACTTCAACGTCATAGCCAACGTTACCTTGCTCGTCTCGTAGAGATTGAATGAAATCATGAGCATGTGCTTTCTCAGCAGCTGCGATAACGGCATCCATTGAAGCATCTGGATCACCGTAAAGAATGTTCTCTTTAATTGAACGATGCAGCAAAGAGGTGTCTTGCGTGATCATACCGATGTGTTGGCGAAGCGACTCTTGTTCGACTTGAGAAATGTCCTGCCCATCAATACAAATCTTACCCGTATTCACATCGTAAAAACGCAGCAACAGGTTAACCAACGTGGATTTACCTGCCCCAGAACGACCGACAATGCCGACTTTTTCGCCCGGTTTGATAGTCAGATTCAAGTTCTCAAATACTGCCTTCTCATCACTGTAGTTAAAACCTACGTGATCAAAGCAGATCTCACCTTGAGAGATTTGCAAAGGCTTAGCATTTGGTACGTCTTTCACTTCAACATCGTTTGAAATCGTATTGATGCCGTCCACTACCGTGCCAATGTTTTCAAACAGCGCGCTAACTTCCCACATGATCCACTTCGACATACCTTGTACGCGCAATGCAATACTGATGGCAATCGCAATAGCACCAATTGTTACAGCGTGATCTAGCCATAGATAAACCGAAATGGCACTAATAGACATCAGCAGCAAATAGTTGATGGCATCCACACTAAACAGTAAACAAGTCACCATGCGCATTTGGCGGTAAACCGTCACCAAAAATTGCTTCATGCTGCTTTCTGCGTATTCCAACTCTCTTTGCGAGTGCGCGAATAGCTTTACGGTAGATATGTTGGTGTAAGAATCGACAATGCGCCCAGTCATTACAGAACGAGCATCCGCTTGCTCCGTCGCTACTTGTTTCATTTTAGGGATAAAGTAGAACTGGATAACCGCGTACATTCCTATCCAAATCACAATAGGCAACATTAGCAAACCATCGGCTTCGCCCATCATCCAGAGCATCGAAAGAAAATAAACGCTGATATAAACCAGTACATCCACCAGCTTCATGACCGTTTCTCGTACCGCTAACGCACTTTGCATCACTTTGGTCGCAACTCGGCCTGCAAAGTCACGCTGGAAAAATCCAACCGCTTGTTTTAGCAAGTAACGGTGAATCAACCAACGGATAGACATCGGGTAGTTACCCAATAACGTTTGGTGCATCACCATTGAGTGGACAAAACCGAGAGCTGGCATCACAACCGCCACTAAGAACAGCATCATTAGCATGCGATCACCCTGGTCTTGCCAGAATGTTGCGCGATCTTGATTAGAGAGAATATCGACGAGCTCGCCCATATAACGCAACAGCGTCACCTCAGTAATGGCAATAAGCGCACTGAACACAGCCATAACGAGTAAAGGGGCTTCAAAGCCACGAGTGTAAAAACGACAAAAGCCAAATAGCGTCTTCGGTGGCTTTTCGGTTTCCATCTGGGGAAAGGGTTGGGTCAGCTTTTCAAACCAATTGAACATAACAATGACTTTAGGTACCGCGAATGAATTTGCGAACGTTTTACTATCTTTTGATACAAAAGTCAGTAAAATACCGAAACAAAAGCTCAAATGATAATAATTACAATTAAGCTTAGCGTTAATCATAATTATCGGGAATAGATTTATGCAAAAGAATAACTCACTGACCATCGCTATCCGCAACGCGTTGGTTTGTGCTTTAGCACCTACAGCAGTGGTTGCATTCACAGCACAAGCTCAAGAAGACGTCGTACAAGATGACGTGATTGCCATGGAGACCATAACGGTCACCGCGCAAGCACTTAAAGTAGAAACCCCGGCAGCAGAAACGCCGCGCAGCGTATCTATCATTTCTGAAGATGAACTTCGTGTTCGTGCACCGAAAAAGCTAGATGAAGCATTACGCTACACGTCTGGTGTAACCGCTCAGCCTTATGGCGCAGACAACGACACTGATTGGTTCAAAGTTCGTGGATTTGATGCAGCGACTTACCTAAACGGCAACCGCCTATTCCGCGATGGTTACTACACATGGTTGGTCGAACCTTACGGCCTAGAAAGTGTAGAAGTCGTTAAAGGTCCATCGGCTATTCTGTTTGGTGAATCGGCACCAGGCGGTATCGTGAATGCTGTTCAGAAAAAACCAACGTTTACGCCTCAAGGCGAAGTAAAAGTCGAAGTTGGCAACAACCAACACCAATCCGTAGGTTTTGACATTGCTGACGAAGCAAACGACGCAGGCACTGTGCGCTATCGTTTGGTTGGCTTGATGACAAGCCAAGATGGTGAACTGGACGGCACAAATAACGAGCGTTTCTACCTAGCGCCAAGTGTCGAGTTCGACATTTCTGACCGTACAATGCTGACCGTTTTGGCAACTTACCTTCATGATGACGGTGTACCAACTAACCCATTCTTCCCGGCAGCAGGTACTCTGATTGGTTCTAACTTTGGCAAAATCGATCCTTCGACTAACCTTGGTCAGCCAAACTACGATAAATACGAACGCACGCAGTTTTCTCTAGGTTACTTACTAGAGCACGACATCAATGACACGTGGTCACTCTCGCAAAACCTCAACTACGGTTCGAATGAGTTGTACTTGCGCAGCTCTTACGCGTTCTCAAACAACGATCCAGCGAAAGAAGAGTTAACGCAAGGCATCGTATTCCGTGACGGAAAAAACCAGAGCATCACGTTCGATAACAATGCTGTCGGCAACTGGATGACAGACAACGCAGAGCACACAGTGCTTATCGGTATGGATCTGCAATTCCACAAAACCGATGGCGACGAGCAAGACAACTATGCATTTGGCACTATCAACCCGTGGAACCCAGTTTACGGCAACTTCACCCCTCTTGATCCTGCCAACAACGTGAAACGTGAGATTGAGAAATCTCAAGCAAGTCTCTATTCACAATACCAATTGAAACTGCATGAACAGTGGATTGGTAACATAGGTGCTCGTTACGACTGGGTGAAAACAGAAAACTCTGGCAAGGGCGCTACCGTTGATCAAAGTGAATCTCGTGATGATGGTCAGCTCTCTCTAAGTGCGGGTGTGATGTACCTTGCAAACAATGGCCTGTCACCTTACGCAAACTACTCTCAGTCGTTTGAAGTGATCAGCACTATTGATGCGGCAACCAATGAACTTTACAAACCGCTGGAAGGCGAGCAAGTAGAAGTGGGTGTAAAGTATGAGCCAAGCTTTATGGATGGCTTTATCAACCTTGCATGGTTCGACATCACGCAAAAGAACGCGTTGGTCACTAACCCATCAACATGGATTGCGACACAAACAGGTGAAGTGACATCTCAAGGTATTGAGCTAGAAAGCACGGCGCAGCTAACCGACGATCTAAAACTGATGGCAAGCTACACCTACACTAAAGCGAAAACAGATGAGAGCTTTGGCCAAGGTAAAAAACAAGCCGCACTTATTCCTGAGCATCAAGCGTCTGCATGGGTAGACTACAGCGCCTACAGCCTGATTCCAGGCCTCAATATCGGTACTGGTGTGCGCTACGTAGGTGAGTCAAAAGATAACCCTAAGAGCTCGAACCTAACGGTTCCTTCTGTCACTCTTTGGGATGCGTCAGTCACTTACGACATCACTTCACAGTGGCAAGCACAGCTAAACGTGAACAACATCCTAGATAAAGAGTTTGTTTCAGGTTGCGATTACTGGTGTTACTACGGCCAGTCTCGCTCTGTTATGCTAAACGCAAACTACCGCTGGTAATTGTACTTCTACTCCCCTCTATTGAGGGGAGTTTTCTCCTAAGAGCCATCCATGTTTCAACTGTCTAATATTGAGATCGTGCGAGGTGGACGTCAGATCCTCGGCATCGAACAACTTAACATCCCAACAAATGAGCTAACGGTCGTTTTAGGCCATAACGGTTCAGGTAAGTCGACACTGGTGAACCTGCTTTCTGGTCAAATGCCACCAGATAAAGGCACGGTAACACTAAACGATACTTCCCTTTCATCACTCAAAACCAAAGAGTTGGCAAAACAGATCGCCTATTTGCCACAAAAGCTGCCCTCTTCGGCTGGTTTAACGGTAGAAGAGCTAGTGCGCTTAGGTCGCTTTCCGTGGCGTGGGGCACTTGGTCGTTGGAAAGCTGAAGACAAACAGATCATCACGCAGGCTATGGAACGAACAGGGGTTACACCTTTTGCTCAAGCTTTGGCGGATGACTTATCGGGCGGCGAGCGCCAACGTGCTTGGGTGTCTATGCTACTGGCTCAACAATCGCCAATTTTAATTCTCGATGAGCCAACCTCGGCGCTCGATGTTCACCATCAGTTTCAACTAATGGCGCTGCTGGCAGAACTGAATCGAACCGAGAATGTAGGCATTATCGTGATCCTGCACGATCTGAACTTAGCACTGCGCTACGCCACCCACATTGTTGCGCTCAAAAAAGGTAAGATTGCCTTTGAAGGCAACGCCGACATGTTGTTAGACGAGGCACGCCTTTCTAAACTATATGAGTCACCAATTAAGCTGATTGAACACCCAAGCCCGGCTAACACATTAGCGAGCCAAAAGGTGGCTGTTGTATGCGCATAATAGCTCGTTTACTTACTGTGGTTACACAATCTGCTTTTCTCCTCGCATTTTTTATGACCAATGCACATGCAGTCATCACCGTTACCGATGAATATGGCGAGCATAGTTTTGAGCAAGCGCCTCAACGCGTTGTAGCCTTAAACTGGGACATCTTAGAACAAGTTTTGGCGCTAAACGTAGAACCAATCGCAGCCCCAAATTTACCAGGCTACCGCCAATGGGTCGTCAATCCAACTGCACCAGAGTCAATTGAAGATATTGGAACCCGAGCAGAACCCAACTTAGAAAAAATAGCCAGTTTGAAACCAGATGTCATCCTTGCTGCATCTCCACAGCAAGACTTGATTCCGTTACTCAAACAAATTGCTCCGGTAATCTATTTACCTAATTTTTCTGAAAATGAGGCCGCAGCTGAAACGGCCATTCGTCACTTTCGTACGCTCAGCAAGCTATTCAATAAAGAGGCACTTGCTGAACAGAAACTGGCAGAATTAGATGCTTCATTTGCGCAGATGCGCCAGCGAATTCGCCACTATTACTCTGCTCCACTCAGCGTTCTTGTGATGCGATTTTCAACTCCGAATACTGTATTACTTGCAACCGAAAACTCCACCACTGACTACGTGGTTAGAAAACTGGGATTACAGGCTCCAATTAAAGAGGACCCACGAGCGTGGGGAGTAAAGCAAGATCGAATCAATCGGCTTCAGGGCCTTCAAAACAGCTACGTTCTCTACGTACAACCTTTCCCAGAAGAACGAAAACTGAAAGAGTCGCCACTTTGGCAAGCGATGCCGTTTGTGAAACAGCAGCGGGTAAATTCAGTCAGAGCAGTGTGGGCGTATGGCGGTGCCATGTCTTTGCAATACACCGCTGAAGCGATTACCGACAGTCTAATAGAGTTGGCACCAGAACAATGAGAACGAAACATTATATTGGTTATCTGGCGCTGATTACGTTACTTAGCGTCTTTAGCCTACAAATTGATACTAATTTATCACTTTTCGAACAATGGCAATTATTAACAAAACCAGAGGTAGCAACCGAGTTTCGTGACGTATTCTTTACGCAAGCGCAGCTTCCTAGGTTAAGTATGACCCTGCTTGTTGGTGCCATGCTTGGTCTCACCGGCAGCTTAATGCAGCAATTAACGCAGAATAACCTCACCTCGCCGTTGACTCTTGGCACCTCTTCTGGTGCTTGGCTTGCATTAGTCGTGGTAAACATTTGGTTCGTCGATTGGGTCGCCGATTACTCTGCATTAGCCGCAATGGTTGGGGCTTTAGTGGCGTTTGGCCTGATCGTATCAATTGCCGGTGTGCGTAACATGACAGGTTTGCCGCTGGTCGTTTCGGGGATGGTGATCAATATCTTGCTCGGTTCTATCGCCACAGCCATTATTATTTTAAACGCCCAGTTCGCACAGAATATTTTTATGTGGGGAGCCGGAGACCTTTCTCAATACAGCTGGGATTGGTTTGAGTGGTTATTGCCTCGCTGCGCTATCGCAATCGTAATTTTGATCGTCGCACCACGTATTCTGACCTTAATGAAACTAGGACAAGAAGGCGCAGCAGCCCGAGGCTTAGCGGTATTACCCGCGTTTGGTGCGTTAATGGTGATGGGTATTTGGCTGGTATCTGCCTCAATCACCGCAGTTGGCATTATCAGCTTCATCGGATTACTGACACCCAATATTGCCAGAGCGATGGGGGCAAGAACACCGCGCGACGAATTGATCAGCAGCATGCTTTTGGGCGCAATGCTACTAATCATCACAGACTCTGCCGCTATCTCGCTGAGCTTATGGTTAGAGGAAACCATTCCTAGCGGCGTAGCGGCTGCAGCTATTGGCGCTCCCGCTTTAATTTGGTTTACTCGTAAAAAGCTGACGGCAACCGATCAACTTAACCTTTCAATGAGCCAAGGAAAAACGGCGCTTTCTAAACGCGCGGTATGCAGCATTGCGCTATTCAGTCTGGTTGGGATTCTAGCTTACTCATTCGTTACCCATGGTATAAACGGAATTCAATGGTCTGTGCCAGGTGAGTTCCAATGGCAATTGCGTTGGCCGCGAATGTTAACCGCACTTTCTGTCGGTATTGCGCTATCCGTTGCCGGAATCATTTTGCAACGCATTGTTTATAACCCTCTGGCAAGTCCCGATATTCTCGGTGTGTCTTCCGGAGCCACGTTTGCCATTATTACGACAGGAGTCATCGCTGGGTCGCTTCTCTCCGCATTTAGCTGGGGTATCGCTTTTTTCGGAAGTATGTCCGTATTGATGTTATTGCTGATTATCGGTAAACGAAGCCATTTTAATCCATCTAACTTCGTGTTGTCCGGCATCGCACTAACGGCACTACTAGAAGCTCTTGTTCAATTTTCGCTAGCTCAAGGTTCTGGTGACAGTTACAAAATTTTATTGTGGTTAACTGGTTCAATTTATCGAGTCACAGCCGACACCGCACTGATGTTATGTTTGGCCATAATAGTTCTGCTTGCCGCTGTATTCTCGATTTCTCGTTGGCTAACACTAATTTCCATCGGGCGACAATTCTCAAATGCACGAGGGCTTAACCCTACCGTAGCCAATACGCTTATGCTCACCATCGTTGCTTTGTTATGCGCCTTTTCTACCGCTACAGTTGGTCCAATATCTTTTGTTGGCTTGGTCGCTCCCCATATGGCGATGATGTTAGGAGCAAGAAAAGTGAAAGAGCAACTGTGTGTCGGTGCCTTAATTGGCGCAACCCTAATGTTGTGGGCAGATTGGCTAGGACAAATCGCTATTTATCCAAGTCAGGTCGCAGCTGGCACGTTGGTCGCTATTATAGGCAGCACTTACTTCCTATTTTTAATGCTGAAGAGTAAGTTCAGCTAAGTTGGGAATATTGTTACAGCCTAAAAATACGCTAAGAAAAACAAACCCCGCTATTTTGATAGCGGGGTTTGAAATTAAAGGCGAAGTACGATGCTCTATTCTTCTCGCACTACAGGAAAACGTTGCTCATAAAGTTCCATAAAGTCCTTACGAATTAAGTGCTCTAAGTGGTTCGCTTTATCGGTTGGGCAGAAAATCATCACGTGCAGAATTTGTTCACCATTAATGTTGCTAGAAATATGCATATGTGGCTCAGAACCAGGAAGGTCAACACCGGCATGTTTTTCAATCATCGCATTGTAACGATGTGCAACATCAGCAAAGTAACTGCAATGTTCTTCAATTTTATCAGTTAAAATCGGTAACAGTGGATACAAATTGACGAAGTCTTTCACCACTACAGAAAAGTTGTGGTAAACGTACCGCTTCATGAAGTTGAGGTTCTTTACTGGATAGGTAAAGAACATACTATTAGGCAATGTCGCTGTTTTGCCGGTGTAATGATATTGCCCGTGATGCAGGTCGATCTCTTGAATCACCGTCGCCATCATATTGTGCTCAATCACTTCACCACACAACTTTCCGACCTCAATCCAGTCTCCAACGCGAAAAGAACGCGAACTTGCTCTTTGAATCGACCCCGTAAAACACAAAATGATTTCTTTGGATGCCACTACAATGGCAACGGCAATCGCCGTTACACTCAGAGCAAACTCGTTAATTTCTGATTGCCATAAAATAAATAAAATCAGTAATGTAACAGCAAAGGTGCCATTTTTAGTTCTGGACATCCAACTACGCTGATCTTCTGAGAGAAAAGCGTGATCACCACGAATCATCGATAAAATTGCACGACGAATTAACCACATAATCGCAAAGATCAGTGCGGTAAAAATCAATTTATGAGTGAGAAGAAAATCGACAACTAACTGCACTTTCTCCATTCCACGGCTCCCTCGAATAAAAATACGGCCCAGTAACAGCTAACGATAACAAATTATTTTGTCTGTTGTCCGTGCTCACTCAAGTCTTTTTGAAATTACTCCTCTCTGAAGGCACGATTCATGCTTTCTGTAATTGGCTTTATTAGGTAGCTCAATGGCGTTCGTGGCTCAGATAAAATAAGCACTTCGGCATTCATGCCTGAGGTTAAACGATGTTTTGTCACATCTTCCGGTGAAATTGCAATTCTAGCGAGATAAAAATCTTCTTGGTTTTCTTGCGAGAGCTTATCGGC
The DNA here is from genome assembly GCF_033344285.1 of Vibrio sp. 779(2023). NCBI lineage: Bacteria > Pseudomonadati > Pseudomonadota > Gammaproteobacteria > Vibrionales > Vibrionaceae > Vibrio > Vibrio sp. 779(2023). The sequence goes on along the minus strand of NZ_JAWPOM010000001.1, from coordinate 323,289 downwards.
AGAAATCGTCAGCACAGTACCGTCTAAAGGTGCCAACGTCCGTGCATTCAGAGCGGTCAGACGAACATGCGCTTGCTGGCCTGGATTCACTAAATCAATATCCTGAGGATTAACACGAGCCTCGACTAACAACTTATCGTCTTGCGGGACCAGTTCTAGTAACGTTTCACCCGAGCCAATCACACCTTTTTCGGTAAACACTTGCATGTTGACTACGCGACCAGAAATAGGTGCGTTGATCGTTGTTCTTGCGACAATATCTTGAGCGGAGCGATATTCTTCCCGAATTGCGACAATTTCCGTTTTGGTATTTCGTAGTTCCTCGACAATCTCATTCAGCCTTTCAAGCTTCAACTCTTCAATTTGCGCTAGGTTCTCATCTAACCTTTTTCTAACGGTGAGCGACTGCCTATCTAACTGGCTTAAGGTACTTCTCACCTCCGCTGCTAAGCGCTTGAGTTGAAGTAAAGTAGATTTTCCCGAGAAACCTTTTTGCACCAAGGCTTGGTTGCTGTCTATTTCTTCAGCAATAAAGTTGAGCCGTTCCGTCTCAATCACTTTGGTTTGCTGAAGGTTTTCAAGCTCTAAATTTGCTCCAGAAATACTCTGCTCAATGATACTCAGTTTACTATCAAAGAATCGCTTTCTCGCTTCAAAGATCTTGTTTTGAACCAGTTGTGCTTCTTGTACGATATCGACACGGGGAATGCTTTCAAGATCATCAGACCATACAATCGTTGGAAGCTCATCAAGCTCCGCACTTAAACGGTTTTCCTTTGCTAGAGTATGGATAAAACGACCACTTAACGAGTCCAACTTAGCCATAGCTTGACGCTTAGAAAGTTGAATTAATAACTGACCTTTTTCGACTAAATCCCCTTCCTGTACATATAGCTTTTCAATAATACCGCCTTCTAAATGCTGAATTTCTTGTCGCTTAGTGAGAACTGACAAATCACCATAAGCAATCGCTGCACTTTCTAATTTGGCTGTTGCAGCCCAGTAGCCAAGGCCTCCAAGAAAAACACTTAAGGTCACCACACCGAGTAAAATTGGTTTTCGAAAGTTTAGTCTCGCTTTGGGGCTAAAACGATATACGATCTCGGTAGAACTCTGATTAACGGTTGGCAGTTGATTGCTCATTTCTTACCCTTGGGATATCTGTTCTTTCTTCGCCCATCAAACGTTTTAATACTTCATCTTTAGCGCCGTATAACTTGACTCGGCCGTCAGCCAAATACAAGAGCCTATCCATTTGTCGTAACGTGCTCGGATTGTGAGCAATGACGATAATCGTTGTACTCTGTGCTTTTAAATGGGCAATCAAACGTTGATACGCAGCCTCTCCCTCACCGTCGAGGTTGGCATTCGCTTCATCGAAAATCACAATAGATGGGTCGCCATAAACGGCTCTTGCAAGAGCGATTCTCTGCCTTTCCCCCCCAGATAAACCGCGGCCATTTTCACCAATAATGCAATCATAGCCTTTGTTTTTCTTGAGTATTAATTCATGACATCCTGCTAGTTGCGCCGCCTTGATAACTTTAACCGGGTCTTCTTCTTTAAAGCGCGCGATGTTCTCTCGAATTGTGCCAGGAAATAACTCCACCTCTTGAGCGAGATACCCAAAATGCACGCCGCGATCTTCAGATGCCCATACGGAGACTTCCATTCCATCAAGAGTCACTTTACCCGCTAATGGCTTAACCGTACCTAATAACAGCCGAGCAAACGTCGATTTACCCGTACCAGAAGGGCCAATCACCCCAACAGCAACACCCGGAGGAATCGATAAGCTGATCGATGAGAGCACTGGTTCGGTTGCTCCAGGATGGCGATAGGCTAGTCCGGTAAGCTCATAGTGTCCTTTTGGTTTAGGCAGTGGCATATCTGATTCATCTTGGCGCACGATCGCATCGATTTCTTTCAACCTTTTATAGGCGCCTTTAGCAGACATCGCACTTCGCCACGTGCCTATCGCCTGCTCCATCGGCGATAATGCCCGACTCATTAATATGGAGCTCGCGATCATCGCCCCTGCCGTTATCTCATGTTGGATTACTAACCATGCACCACCTCCCAGTAAAAATATCTGTAGTGATCCACGCACAAACTTAGAAAAGTTAGCCATGTAGATGGACTTACCTGCAACTCGCTCTTCAAGCACATTCACTTCACTCACGCGCGACTGCCACTTCTCTAAAAATGCATTCATCATCCCCATTGCGAGAATTGAATTGGAGTTTTGCGTGGCTAATTCTGCGTTGTTGATATGAGAAATCGCTCTGACTTCGCTCTCTTGCATTGTTTTACGCGTCATTAGCTCATTAAGTAGACCTAGGCTAAACAATACGATAGATCCAAGTAACGCGATGTGACCTAATATCGGGTGCAATAAATACACAAATAAAATAAACAGCGGTGTCCAGGGCGCATCCAACAGTGGGTAAGGTGCTTGACTGCTCAAAAAGCTTTTGATGTTCTGAATGTCTCTCAGAGTTTGCGAGGTATAACTCTTCCCAGTATGTGATTGATATTGAATCGTGCGCTTGAGCATGAAAGCGGAGAGTTTTGTGTCCATCCAATAACCAAAAGATTTACTCATTTGTGCTCGTGCAATGTCGATGATGGACATGGTTAACAGCGCAACAATTACGATGACAGTGAGCAAGAATAAAGTATCGGTTGAGTAGGAAGATATCACTCGGTTGTACACTTGAAGCATGTACAACGGAATCGAGAGAACCAATAAGTTGATAAAAAGGCTAAAAACGATCAGCAAGCCCGCAAGCGTGCATAGTTTTTGTTTCACTTCTTTGAAAACCGTTTTTTGCACGACTACTTCCGTTTAACGTGAAAATTGTAGGCGCCAGAAATACTAGCGCCTAGCTTAAGGTAACCTCAAATCGCTCTAGAGTGTCCGATTAGTGCACCTCAGCATGGCAGAGCCACGCAAACTAATTCCCATCCAGAGTTATTTTCAGTCGTTTAGATTACGAACAGATCTGCACCATAGGTGTTGATGTCAGTTTCAGTCACGCCAATAAGTTTCACTGTTAGATCAGCCCCATCGGTAAACACTGCATTCCCAACTGCATCGTAGCTAAAGCTTAAATCACCAAAGTCAGTGACAGAGTCGCTAATGATGTGCAAAGAGTCTTCACCAATGGTGAAATCAACAACTTTGGCTTCGCCATGGCCACCAAACTTATCCGTGAACACAAACTTATCGCCATTGCTGCCGCCAACTAAAACGTTGTCACCAGAACCAGCAACAAGAATATCTTCACCGACACCACCATTTAATTTATTGTCACCCAACAAACCCAACAGCAAGTCATTACCGGTACCACCGCCGAGGTAGTCGTTTCCTGTACCAGCCCTAAGGATGTCATCTCCAGCACCACCAGTTAGGCGATCGTCGCCGTCGCCGCCGATCACATAATCATTACCGCCACCGCCAACAAACGAGTCATTACCACCAAAACCGATAAACAAATCATCGCCGCCATCGAAATCAGCAAATTGGTTATTTACACCTGCATCGCCTAAATACGTGTCATTGTCACTTGCGCTCATTTTTATTCCCTCTTAGCTTATTAATTGAATAGACCTTCTGTTCCACGTCTGACTAGATTCGTCACGACATGAGAAGTCTAATAGTCAACTGAATAGGAATAAGTTTGAATATGGGATGATATTTCAGACTGACATTTTAATAATAAATATAAAATTTAGTACTTTATAGAGTATTTTCTTTTTATTACAGCAAGTTAATACTAGTACTACAGGTTTCTCTTAGCCCAACTTGTAGCTTGCGTACGGTTCTTTACTTCTAACTTTCTAAAAATATTGTATAGATGTGATTTAATAGTATGCTCGCTGATAAATAAAGAATCAGCGATTTCCATATTTGAACCACCTTCTTTCAACATTTTTAAAACCTGAACTTCACGCCGAGTAAGCTCAACCTCAATAGCAGGTTCGATAATGCTATTTACTTCTCTGCCTCGATAATAATTTACTAGCTGATCAAGTAATCTTCGAGACAGCCAATTATCCCCTTTTATTATTGCTTTTAATCCCTGACAAACCTTGTCCATTGAATCTCCTGGACCAAATATACCTTTTACATGAGGCCAAGAAGCGAGTTCTTCTGTGTCTAAGTCATAACCTAGATTAAGCATTATAGTTCCTAGCACTTTATTACTATCTTTTAAATAAACTAAAGTTTCGGAAGGAATCTCAACTGAAAAATCAACAAGCAAAAAGTAGCGTTCCGGAATGAGTTCATGATAACTAGGGTTTTTAGTATCAATGATCGTTATTTTAGTTTCTGTATTTTTAGAAAGCATTTCCTTAAAGTTTTCACTCTGTAAACTTTGTTGAGTGAGCATTAGGATTTCAGGCTTTTCCATATACTGTTCCATAATGTTTCTCATACTTTCAGTGACTTAACATTCTTAAATTAGTAGTTAATCGTCAGCACTTAGTTTGATATGTAAGTGCTAGTTCACAGAGTAAAGTTATTTGCTACTTTTTTAAATTCTAAAGTTATTAAAAAGAGAACCAAAAAAAGTGTTTCTCATAAAAGAAACACTTTTAACACATTCAGGTCACAGAAATTATTAAGAGTTTACTAAATTAGGCAACCTAATATTGCAATAGCATTACACCGTTAACGAGTTGTCTGAAATATTTTCCTTTGCCCAAATAAGTGCTTGAACTCTATTTTTCACATCAATCTTCTTGAAAATATTATGTAAATGCGTTTTTACCGTATTCTCGCTGACAAATAATTGTTCGGCGATTTGTTGATTGGACGCCCCCATGGAAAGAAAGGTAATTATTTGTTGCTCTCGTTTGGTCAGAATAGCGGAAACATTCTTATTTATAGGTTTGCAATGTCGACGAAGGTAAGTAATGTACTGCTGAGAAAACTTACGGCTGAACCACATATCTCCTTGAAGCACCTTACCAATACCAACTTGCAACGTTTTTATATCATCAGAGGTATAGAAAATACCGGCCAAAGTACGCCAAGCAAAGAGGTCTTCTGTCGATATGGATTGCTCACAATTAATTAAGATTTCAAGCGTGTCTTTCTGCTTGGCCGCTTTAAACTCCGCATAACGGCGAAAAATTTCATCCGTGATCACGCTGCAATCAACAATAATGGCTGATGCAAGAGATTCATGTAACACTCCGTGAATCAGATTATCTGGCGTGATTAGAGCAACACTAATACCGAGTTTGGTCTCCAATACATCTTTCAACAGAGATGACTGTAGACTTCCCTCCGTGATTAAAATAACGTTTCTTTTTTTTTGCTGCTCCATCCTGATCGCATTCCCTTGGTCGTTTTTATTGAAATACGCAATAGATTTAGATAGAGCGGTAGTATTGTCAAGTATGAAAATCACTAGTACTAATTAATAACTCATTGAAGTGTCAATAATTTTTAAGTGGCAAGTATGTGAGAGGTATTAGCATTTTTCAGACATTAAAAAAGGGAGTATAAACTCCCTTTTTGTGTTTGAGCAGGTGATTTAATCACGCACGTTAGAGGCAAAACACCACCTAACTTAGTGGATTGGAACTGCGTTTTTTTGGTTAAACTTACCAAAGTGTTGTTCTAACACTTCTGGCGTCAGCTTACCTTCCGCTTCCAGCTTTTTCAGCTCAGCGACGATCGCTTTTTGCTCTTCTAGCGACGGCAGTTTTACTTCTGGCTCCTGAGCGGTTTCTTGAGAAATTTGCTCTAGTTCTTTTTCGAAGTCATTCATAGTACTTACCTAAAATTAATGATTGAACTTTTAAACTTCGCCTATTCTATCCAACTCTATAACTTGAAGCTACCAACCATCTTGTCCAAACGAGAAGAGAACGCTTGAAGATCGCGACTTGCATCCGCCAACTCTTCTGCTGTCGCGGTTGTCATTTCATTTATCGCGTTGATTTCTTCGATATTTTGATTAATGGTATGCACCACCGTGGATTGCTCTTCCGTCGCCGTTGCAACCTGTGTATTACGATCAGAGATGTCGGTGATTCGTTCAGAAATACTGATTAATACCTCGACTGCTTCATCGGTAGAAGTAACCCCTTCTATGGTGACCGCTTTGCCCGCTTCCATAGCACTTACCGCGTCTTGTGCGTCACTTTGAAGCTGATTGATCATGCGCTGAATCTCTTCTGTAGAATCAGCCGTGCGTGAAGCTAGGTTTCTTACCTCATCAGCAACAACCGCAAAACCACGTCCCTGCTCACCAGCACGAGCAGCCTCAATTGCAGCGTTTAGCGCAAGTAAATTCGTTTGCTCAGAGATGTCACGAATTACACCCAGAATCGAGCCAATATCTTTGGTTGTCGATGCCAACTGCGTAACAACAATGTTGGTTGTTTCAACATCATCGGCTAGGCGGCTGATCACCTCTTTTGCTTTCATCACAACTTCTCGACCAGTTTGAGTGTTATCTGAAGCCTGATTTGCCGTATCAGCAGCGGTAGCAGCGTTCGATGCAATTTCACTGATGGTCGCACCCATTTGGTTGATAGCTGCAACTACTTGAATGGTTTGATCACGCTGCTCTTGGCTGTTGTCGTGTGTGGATGTTGCTTTCGTTGACACACTTTCTGCCGCTTGACTTAATGAGCCACTGGTTAGAGCAACCTCTTTCATCGTGGCATGAATCTTCTCAATAAATCCATTAAAGCCTTTTGAAAGCTGAGCAATTTCATCATTACCCTTAATTTCAATACGCTGCGCCAAATCGCCTTCACCTTGCCCAAGGTCGGTAAAACGATCGGCAATCAGTCGGATTGGTTTCGTAATGCTGTTTGCTAACCATACGCCCATGAGGATGAATACAACGGCAACAATGATGGTCGTAAACAGCATTTTTTTAGCTGTCGCATTCAGGTCTGCGAATACTTCATCAACGGGAACCACGCCAATAACAAACCAGTTCATTGAAGGAACATACAAACTAGAAACAAAAGTATCCTGCCCTTCAAACTCCACATTAATTAGGTTGAAGCTATTTTTGTTCAACAGCGCACTTGCGTCACTACCAAATAGTTTAGTGATAGAAGTTTGGTTCTTACCTTGTTGGCGGTGTATTTGAATCTGGCCTTGTTCATTAGTGAGGAACACGTAACCCGTATCTTCAATTTTAAACCCATTGAGCAAAGCAACCATGTCTCCCATAGATTTAGAGAGACCTGACATTGATGTACCATTAAGATCTTGGAAATTGGCAAACATTTTCACTTCGCCATTTGCCTCTTGGAACACACTCACGGACGTTTCTTGACCAGACGACGTAAATCCAAAGAACCAAGCATCTTGCGTTCGGTTAAGTTGACGTAAGAATCCGTTTTGATTCCAGTAATATGCCGTTTGACGATTCGCTACCGACGCATCATTAAGACCATACTGTGATTTAACGTTATTGAGCTGCTGAACCAACTGAACTTCTACTGACGGATCACGGTCTGTATTAGATAGGGCTTCAACAATAAATTCGTTTGTAGCCAGCTGTTTTGCCGCTTGTTGCATTTCGACAACTTCGCGGTCAATTTCGGTATTGATTTGCTGCAACATCGCAGGTAGCTCGATGTCAATAAGACGATGGCTCAATACATCTCTCGCATGACGCTGAGCCATAACACCAACAATGATTGTTGATGCTAGAACAGCAAACGTAATGCCAAGTACAACCTTCTGTTTGATGCTCAAGGAATGAAGTTTCAACATATTCGGACCTTTTAAAAGAATCACTTGTTATTGGCCCCACAAGGGGAATCAGGTGCATATCTCATGACACGCACACCACGGAATCTTTATCGGCTCATATGTACAAAACTAGAGGCATTTCTCATTATATTATGAAAAATAAATGTAACACACTGTCAAATAAGCACTTTCAGAGATAGCACGTACTTGCAATTCTCTGTAGCGTCCCAATATTGAAAAGATAAATTGCAATAGAGCGTTGGAACTTTTTTCACATGGAAAATGACCAATACTCAACACGAAAATCACATGGATACCGAGAGTCCAAAGCATGCATAAATCTAACTTCGAAACTCTTCAGCAATACTTAGAGTCGCAGATCATCGGACAGCAAGATCTGGTAAAGCAACTGCTTGTTGCGCTTCTTGCGGATGGGCATATTTTAGTTGAAGGCCCTCCTGGGTTAGCAAAAACCCGTGCAGTAAAATCACTCTCAGACTGTGTTGAAGGCGACTTCCACCGCATTCAGTTCACCCCTGATTTGCTGCCAGCCGATTTAACCGGCACCGATATCTTCCGTCCCGAAACCGGAGAATTCACTTTCCAATCAGGTCCTATCTTCAACTCGCTTATTCTTGCGGATGAGATAAACCGTGCGCCAGCCAAAGTACAAGCGGCAATGCTTGAAGCAATGGCAGAGAAACAAGTCACAGCAGGTCGTCATACCTACCCGCTGCCAGAGTTGTTTTTGGTTATGGCAACTCAAAACCCGATAGAGCAAGAAGGGACCTACCCCCTTCCTGAAGCGCAGCTAGACCGCTTTTTATTGCATTTAGAAGTGGAATACCCAGATGCGGAGCATGAGCTATCTATCTTGCGTATTAACCGCGGAGAAGCAAAAGGCGAAGCAAAGGTTGAACGCCCAATGTTAAGCCAACAAGATATATTCACCGCACGTAAAGAAGTGTTGGATATTCATATGGCGGAAACGATAGAGCAGTACATCGTCCGTTTAGTTATGGCGACACGTCAAGCCAACGAATATGACACTGAGTTGGACAAGTGGTTGTCAATGGGTGTGAGTCCGCGTGCCACCATCGCTCTTGATCGCTGTGCACGTGCGCACGCTTGGCTTGCTGGTCGTGATTTTGTCTCTCCGGAAGATGTTCAAACCATGGCTTATCCGGTACTGCGCCACCGTTTATTGTTGAGTTACCACGCTCAAGCGGAAGGCATTACGGCAAACCAGGTCATCGATAAACTGCTAAACCTTGTTGGCAGTGCATAAACAGGTGAGTGATATGTCCGCTACACATTCATTACCACCTCATGCGAATGGGGTGACATTAACCCTTGAAGAGCTGCTCCAATATCGCACTCAATCTGTACGTTGGTTACCACCAGCACAGAGTCTCTGGTCGCAGATGAGTGGTAACCATACCAGTCGCCAAAAAGGGCGAGGTATGGATTTTATGGAGGTGCGCCAATATCAACCTGGCGACGATATTCGCAGCATTGATTGGCGAGTCACCGCTAGGACCGGTAAAGCACATACAAAATTGTTTGCAGAAGATAAAGAGCAAGCGGTCATTCTTTATCTTGATCTAAGTTCTAGTCTACATTTTGGATCTAAGTATGTACTCAAATCCGTTCAATTGGCCCACTTTGCCAGTGTTCTAATTTGGCTAACTCTAGCTAAAAAAGATCGCATCGGCGCAGTGATTGATGACGGACATCAATGTCTTGAATTTCGCCCCTCTTCTTTACAAAGACAAGGGCTGCGGATTCTTAACGCCATAGTCGACATACATAATGCGCAAGTAACTCGTACTGCAAGCAACGACACTCGTACACTGCCTTATACACAAGTATTGGAGACACTTCATACGCTCACCCCAAAAGGCAGCGAATTGATTATGCTCAGTGACTTTGCCCACGTAACACCAACGGAACTGGCACAACTACGTCGACTCAAACAACACAATAGCGTAAGGGCCGTTCAGTTTTATGATCCGTTAGAAAGAGGCGAAACAGACTTTAGAGGTCAAGTGAAAGCTTCGGATGGGCTGCATAGTCAATGGTTTAACTTTGGCTCTAAAGGACAACGAAGAGAACTCGAAAGCCACTTTACCCAACATCAAGAAACCATTAAGCAGCAGTGCCATTCGATAGCAATTCCATTTAACACGCTATCAAGTGGCTGGCCCTTAATTTCACAATTAAGCTAACAAACTGACAAGCAGTATTTATTAAGCAGTAATAATAATGACAACAAACAACCAAAGCCTAGACCTTGAACCTTTGATTTTGCCAAACGCACCGGATTGGTTTCCGCTCGCTTGGGGATGGTGGGTGGTGCTTGCAGCCACCTTGCTCTTCGTTTTCGGCATTTGTCTTTATGTGAGATGGCGTAAAAAACACTTACGCGCAAAAAAGACAGCATTAACACTTTTAACTCAACCTACCGCGCCTCATACCCCCTCTTCTGCTCTGGAAATATTGCGCCAGGCAGCATTGAGTTACTTTCCGCGTGAAGAGATCGCACCATTAACCGGAATCGCTTGGTATGAATTTCTCGATAGCCATACCAAAGAGAGTCGATTCGTAGACAAACAACATCAGTGGCAAGAAGCGTTGTATCAGAATTCCTCCCAAGGGCATCATCAAAGCTTGGTAGACGATTGTGTCTTTTGGATAACCTACGCTTTGCCACCAAAGAAAAAGGCAAATAACCGTGACTGAGCAAACACTCATAACCGATCTTGCCCAATGGCTAAACATTGAATTTGTCTGGTGGTGGGCACTGTTTTTGTTGCCCATCCCCTGGCTGGTATACAAGTTCCTGCCACAAGAATCTCAACAAGCCGAGATCAAATTGGCGTACTTACCAACCAATGAGAATCGCAGCAAGCCTAAGCAAGCGCTGCAAAAAGCGCTTTCAATCGCGATCTGGGGCTTTCTTGTCGTCGCTTGTGCACGTCCAGTTTGGTTTGGTGATCCCGTTGAATTCCAACCCAAATATCGGGACTTGATGTTAGTCGTCGATCTGTCCGGTTCGATGCAGCAGGAAGACATGGAACTCAACGGCGAATATATCGATCGCCTCACAGCAGTCAAACAAGTTCTGTCTGATTTCGTAGCAAAGAGAAAAGGTGACCGTCTCGGAGTTGTTTTGTTTGGCGACCATGCTTATTTGCAAACACCACTCACTGCAGACCGCAAAAGCGTCATGCAACAGATTAATCAAACCGTCATCGGCTTGGTTGGTCAACGAACCGCCATTGGTGATGGTATTGGGTTAGGCACAAAAACCTTTGTAGACAGTGATGCTCCCCAACGAGTCATGATTTTGCTCAGTGACGGCAGCAATACTGCAGGGGTGCTCGAGCCGCTAGAAGCAGCGGAAATTGCGAAAAAATACAACGCCACTATTTACACCGTGGGCGTGGGCGCTGGTGAAATGATGGTGAAAGAGTTTTTCATGACTCGCAAAGTCAACACCGCAGCCGACTTAGATGAACAAACACTGACTAAAGTGGCAGAGGTGACAGGTGGACAATATTTTCGAGCGCGAGATACGGAAGAGCTCGAAAAGATTTATGACACCATCAACCAGCTAGAACCCGTATCTAGCGACACACAAACTTGGCGCCCACAGTCTGAATGGTTTCCATATCCATTAAGCGCTGCATTTGTATTATCGGTATTGTTATTCCTATTAAGGAGAAAACATGGCTGAGTTTATTTTCCTCAATCCTTATTGGCTTTTGGGGCTCATCGTGATCCCTATTGCACTCTTGCTTAATCACAAATTTAGAGCCCAAAAGTCCACACTGATTGCCCCTCACCTATCGCGGATGCTCGGACAAAACACGCAGTCTAAGCATTACTTCACTCTATGGGGTTTAGCTTGGGCAATAACTTGCATTTCATTAGCGGGGCCAAGCTGGCAGTCCAATGCTCGACCAAGCTTTGAGTTAAACCAAAACCGTATCTTGGTGCTTGATATGTCTCGCTCTATGTTTGCTACAGACATCAAACCCAATCGGCTAGCACAAACACGTTATAAGGCGCTCGATTTGCTGCCTAAATGGAAAGAGGGAGCCACTGGACTTATTGCTTACGCTGGCGATGCCTATAACTTAAGTCCACTGACAACTGATTCCAGCACGCTTGCGGGGATTATCGAAAATTTGTCACCAGAGCTGATGCCTTTTCAAGGAGCAAACCTGCCTGCCGCGATTGAACTGGCGATCAACCAGTTTTCTCAAGCCGGCACGCAACAAGGCGATATCATCGTGTTAGCGGATGATCTTGATACGTCAGAGCTGTCTCGCGCGTTAGATTTAGTCCAAGGTACAAAGTTTCGCATTTCTGTTCTTGCCGTCGGGACTCCTAACGGTGCGCCTATCGCGCTGCCCGATGGCTCTCTGCTAAAAACGGCACAAGGCACAACCGTCGTAGCGAAAACAAACCTGAAAAACCTACAGACGCTAGCGAATAAGACTGGTGGCCTATTTGTTCCTATTCAACACACCAACCGTGACGTTGAAAACATCGCGGCCTTTACCAATAACATTGGTAGCCAGCTTTCTGCGACCCAAAGCGAAGAAGTTAAAACTGATTCTCGTCTCAACAGTGGCTTTTGGTTACTGCCGTTGTTACTTCTTCCTGCGGCTTTACTGTTTCGACGCGGCCTGATTTGGATGGTAGTTGCGACTGTAGTCCCAGTAACGTGGACACCGCATGCAGAAGCTAATCCGTTCTTAAATGCCGACCAACAAGGAGCGGAACTCTACAAGCAAGGTGAGTATGAACAGGCGCAAAACCTATTTACAAACCCAAGCTGGAAAGGAGCCGCCAGTTATCAAAAAGGTGACTACGAAGCCGCTATCGAAGCATTTTCTCATGATGCCTCCCTTAACGGCCGCTATAACCTCGCCAACTCGCTCGCTCAAAATGGTCAATTAGAAGATGCGGCTGATTTGTATAAAAAACTGCTAGAGGAAAAGCCTAACTTTGAAGCCGCGAAGAAAAACCTATCGGTTGTAGAAGAAAAGCTAAAACAGCAACAGCAACAGCAACAGCAACAGCAACAGCAACAGCAACAGCAACAGCAACAGCAACAGCAACAGCAACAGCAACAG